>JBAVQD010000167.1:0-41994 GCA_049693675.1 Candidatus Sulfotelmatobacter sp.
TCGCCGCGATTTTCAACTGCATGCCGGCGCGGTAAGCAATCTCGATGGCATCCTCCAAGCCCTTCTCCGGCGAGACTCGCCCGAGAAATGCTAAGTAGTTTCCGTCACCGTTTTTGCGCTTGAGCAATCTGCGCGGCATCCCGTGCAGCACTGTACCCTGCCAGTTCGCCCATGGCACGGGCTTCCTCTGCGCGTCTGAGATGGATACTAACGGCATCTCTCGAAAAGTTTGAAAGATAGGAACCAAATCCGGGATATCCAAACGTCCATGCTGCGTGGTTAAGCATGGCACCCCGGACCGGCGGCCCAAAGGAAAATGAATATAGTCGAGATGGAAGTGAATCAGGTCGAAATTCGCAGCCTCGCGAAATACATAATCGGTCAGGATGGCATGATGCGCTATGGCATCCTGACATTGCGCATCGAGCCGAAGCGCCCGGGGGCAGACAGGCACCAGCCTGGCATTCGTTACCGAATCGCCGCTGGCGAACAGAGTCACATCATGGCCCAGACGCACCAGTTCCTCCGTAAGCCAGGACACGACACGCTCGGTGCCTCCATACAAAACGGGTGGAACACTTTCGAAAAGTGGTGCTACCTGCGCGATTCTCATAGATTTATGGTGACACACCTAGTTCATGACCCGTGCTCACGGATGAAGAGGGCTCTACTAAACAATAGAGTCAAGTGCCGGTTTGGTCTATAAGGTGGGCGCTGTAGCAAAGCGCGGGGCCGAAGATCGATCGAAGGAATATCCGAATAGTGAATATGCGGCGCAGACGTGATCTTATCGTCACGCCTGCGCTGCCAGGATCTTCTTAGTGGGGAGGGAAGTGCTCCAACATTTTGTCGACAGCCTTATCAAGTTTTTTTTCGTTCTTCTCCGGATTGTTGCCAAGCGTATCACTTGACACGCCGCGCCAAATCAGTTGTTTGTTACGCGCGTCGTAGAAGTCCAGAACCAGAGAGCCCACAGGATAATTTTCAACCTGCGTTGTAGTTTCGCCGAAGTTTACCGAATTTTTGATATTTGAAGCCCGGCTGAATAGCGATCTTTCGTAACTGTTAACGAAATAGTTAAGTTGTGCTATACTGACTTCAACGCTACTGCCACGGTTTGCTCGTGACGCGGTGATCCTGTTGGATCAAGATTCATCTCCGCTTTTCCTGCCCGCCGTTTATTCAGCGTAAATCCAAAATTAGAGTAAGAGCGGATGGGAACTCGCTACAAGTGTATTTAGAGTTTGATCAAGCTCCTCCAGAAAGAAAATTACGAATGACAAGTTTTACGGAACTACCGCTTTCTTCTGCTTTGCAGCAGAGGCTGGCGACAGCTCAATTTATTATCCCTACGCCAATTCAGGCGCAGGCCATACCCTGCGCACTTGCGGGCAAAGATGTTCTTGCGACCGCGCAGACCGGTACCGGCAAGACGCTGGCTTTTCTGATTCCCGTGATCGAAATGTTGCAGCGTGAACCGGCGCAAAAAGCCCGAGTGCTGGTGTTGCTGCCTACGCGCGAGTTGGCGATTCAGGTCAACGAAGAGTACGAAAAGCTGCGGGGAAGGGAACTCTCTAAAGCCGCACTGGTAATTGGCGGCGTCTCCGAGAAATCGCAGATTCAGGCGGTCCGGAGCGGATCAGCCCTGGTGATTGCAACTCCCGGCCGTTTGCAGGATTTCATTACCCGCAGGCTGATTGATTTGCGCGAGATCAAGATTCTCATTCTTGATGAGGCCGATCGCATGCTCGATATGGGCTTTCTTCCCGCCATCCGCCGCATTCTCGCGATATTGCCGCAACGCCGCCAGACGCTATGTTTCTCGGCCACGATGGAGCAATCTGTCGCCGGCCTGGTAAACGATTCCATGCGTGATCCAGTGCGGGTTGCGGTCGGGTCCGTGCTGAAGCCGGTCGAGAGTGTTCGGCTGCAAGCTTACGAAGTGCGTCCCGCAGAAAAACCCGATGTATTGCGGCAGTTGCTCTACGCCGAGAAGGGACAAACGCTTATTTTCGCGCGCACGAAACGGGGAACGGAGCGATTGGCCAAAGAGTTGGTCCGCGAAGGTTTTTCAGCGACCATGATCCACGGCGACCGTTCGCAATCGCAACGAAATGGGGCGCTCAGTGGATTTCAGCAGGGCAAATTCCAGGTGCTGGTGGCAACCGATGTGGCCGCCCGCGGATTGCACATTGATGATGTCGCGCACGTAATTAATTACGATCTCCCCAAGATGGCTGAGGATTTCATCCATCGGGTTGGACGTACGGGAAGGGCGGGATCGGAAGGGCTTGCATCCAGCTTGGTGGCTGGAGCCGAGGTCATCGAACTCCGCCATATTGAGCGCGCGCTGAAATTGCGCATCGAGCGAAAACAAGTGGACTGGGCCAATGCGGAGCGCTCACAGCACGTTGTTCAAAACACGCTGGCCAGCAGGACTTTGACCAGGTTGCCCGGGGAAGTGTTTGCCTGAAGACTTTTGCCTGAAGACGTTTTCCTGAAGCCTAAGGAATGGTAAAAGGGGCGCGTCTCGAACGACGCGCCCCTTCTTATTTGAGGTTGCAGCCAACTGATAATTCTGAGTTACGGTTCGGTCTTCTCCGGAATCCGCTCCCGGGGGATGCTGGAAATATCGGCATCGTCGGCGCCCATCTGAAAAAGAGCGGCCTGCTCGGCGGCGTGTTTCTGCAACTCAAGCAAATCCAGATCGCTGGAATCGCCCGACGTTCCTAACGGTTCCTCGGTTTTGCGTTGAATCCTGCGCTCCGCTTTGTCCCGTTGCTTTTGCTGGCGCGTGTGTTCTTTCTGGCGTTTGGTAAAACTCGATCGGCCTCGTCCTGGCATTCCACATCTCCAATTATGTATTTGGGCGTTGCGGCTGGAGCGCCGTCCATTGCATTAAAAGTGCAGAGCAAAAGTTGCGGCAATTTCCTCCAGCGAACCCAACCGCTCTTCGATTTTATTACGTTGACGGATCTGTACAGCGAATTCCTACCAGCGCGGCTCGCGCGGCTGGCGTGCATGACCCTGATAATCGTCGCGACCGCCCCCGCCTCCACCGCCAAACCGTTTTCCACCACCTCCGCCGCGTGGCGCATCGGTCTTCGGTTTCGCTTCATTGATCTTCAGCGCCCGCCCACCCATCTCAGTGCCATTCAGCGCCGCGACTGCCTTGTCGGCTTCCGCGGGATTGGTCATTTCCACAAAAGCGAAGCCTCGCGCGCGGCCGGTCTCACGATCCGTAACGATGCTGACCCGCTCGACGGCGCCATGCGCCTCGAAAGCGCCGCGCAATTCGGCTTCGGTGGTGTTATGGGGTAAGTTGCCAACATACAAATTCTTCATAGGATTTCTTCTCTTTCTGTTTTTTCTGCCGATGTTGTTGCTGCCGCAATTGCCGCCGAAAAGGTTGGTTGAGAATGCAAGTCTTCAGGTTCGGAATGCCGTTCAATTGCTTCTGCCCAGCGCGACGGCCGCGGTGTTTCCCGGATCGCGCGCGAACGAGCTTCGCTGACCGATCGCACGGAGGAAATTTTCTTGCAAGCTTCCAGTATTCCCCAGCGCTGCGACTGATTTCCTGAACCTTGAGCCAGCAGCGCGGCGACCATCTCCTTATGAAGAGCGTCTGCAGGCACTTCGGAAGGCGCAGTATCAGAATGCGGCGTCGCCGCAAGATACTGTGGACTGCCCACGAAGAAGGCGATTTGTTGAGACGGGGTCGCACCGCGAATATCGGTACAGAACTTGTCCCGGCTCTCCGCTTCGGTGCTCGCGTTAATCAGAACCAGATTGTATAAATCGGCTCGCCACCAGCATCGGGCCTCGAGTACGTCGGCAGCGCAATCGACCTCAATGCCGAGTTTTCTCATTACGTCGGCCCGTAAGTCACGTTTCGTCTGCGAAGTATCCAGCAGGAGCACTCGCTTCCTCTTTGCAATAGCACCGATCACAGCGGAGATTGGCAATGCCACAATGGACGCGGTCATGCCGTTTTTTCCTTCTGATCCGCCTGCGAACCTGCAGGCACAAGATTTTTCTCAGCCAAAGTCTTCAACATCTTCTGATTGCTGATTCGCCGGCTGATCTTTTGCCTGCGTCGCCGGTTGAATCTCGCTTTGTCGCCGTTGATTCCGGACATGTTTGTCGCCTGCTTTCTGGCTGGCTAAAGTAAAACCGGGCGTCACTCGTGGGCTAAAATTCCGCGCGGTGAATTGTTTGTCGAGTTGAACTGGCAGGCCAATTGCCCCCGGCTCGCCCTTCTGAAGGCGATCTTCCGCACCACCAACACAGGTGACTCGGGGAGGGATTGGGAGTGATTACGTTATCGCCTTTCAGAGAATGTTCTCAATCGCGAAGGCGCAACGTGCTGTTTGGGTGTCTTCGAGGTTAAGACCTCTAGTATACCCTGCATTCGTAGATTTTGCCGAAGTTTCGCCGCACACGAATGTCTTCGCAAAGTCACGTAAACGGCTCTTACGGCTGCGAAGGACTAACGTTGCTTTGGCTCTTTCCTTTGCATAAAAGAAGACAGAGGACCAGCGCTCCTCCGCCCGCTCCTCCACCAATTTCCAGCCATTTTGTGTTTAGGCCGTGGCCCGCGCTTTCCGGCGGCGAAGGGGCTCCGCAGACTTCCGATTCTTCGCGCTTTGCCTGTTGCCCCTCGTGCACGACGCCGGATTGGGAGGAGCTCGACTCGGCAGATGGTTTGTGGAGGCCTCCGGCCTGCTTGATATTAACGTCGCTCTTTCGCGCCGCCACCTGAACCGACCCGCTCACATCAGTAACTTCGTACTGCGTCCGGTCATTCGAGAGAGGTTCCACCCTAAGACAGTTCACGTGCACGCTCATCGATGTAGAAGTTCCTACGGCCACGCTGCCGTGCTCCAGCGTCAAATAATTCCCCTCAAACTTCACGATCGATTGCCCCTGAATCAGCACAGATGATCCTTCAGCGTCGAGGTTGGCGACGAATCCTGGTTTTGTCTCCAGTGAATCTCCGGGGAATACGACGGTGGAATCCGCTACCTCCGCGCCATTTACCCACACTCCGCCATTGCTATGCAACAAAGCCGAACCTGTGTCCACTGCCAGTAGCGATGCAGGAAGCAGGATGATCAGCATCCACGAAACGAGATTGCGTAAAAGGGACACACCCATAGCCAAAATAATTTTCCACACTGGTCCTCAGAGAATCGTAGCGGCAGGGAGCCCGGTCGTCTATTAGCTCCGCAGGTGCCGCTCGCACAGAAGTGCTTAGCGCCGCCTGGGAGAGTTTTCTGCGGCGTATAAGTCAACTCCGGTATGCTTGGCAATCACATTCTGACGAACGCCGGTTCATGAGGTTTGAGCGCTGAGTTCGATCGGAAGTCTTTGACCAGAAGTTTGACCTGAACATGGAACCAGATTCAACAAACGGGGCGGTGATTGAATTCCGGAAGGTTCTTTACGCCCTGCCTAATGGCCAACCGTTATTGCGCGGCTTGAATCTCCAGGTGCAGCGTGGCGAGACTTTGATACTGCTGGGACGTAGCGGCTCGGGAAAAACGACTTCATTAAAACTGATCAATCGCCTGCTCAAACCCAGTGGCGGGGAAGTTCGCGTCGACGGCGCCGACACCGCTAAGAGCGACGTGATTCGCCTGCGTCGAAGTATAGGCTACGTCATTCAGGATGTCGGCTTGTTTCCGCATCTCACGGTAGCGCGCAACATTGGTCTTGTACCCCGAATCGAGGGCTGGAACACCGATCGCATTAATGCTCGCGTTACAGAGTTATTGCAGTTAGTCGGCTTAGATGGTGAAGTGGCTTCCCGTTATCCTCACCAGCTTTCGGGTGGGCAGCGGCAGCGAGTAGGAGTCGCCCGGGCGCTGGCCGCGGATCCCGCGATCCTGCTCATGGATGAACCATTCGGTGCGCTCGATGCGCTCACCCGAGATCAACTGCAGCGTGAGTTTCTGTCGCTTCAGCGTCGACTCAACAAGACAGTAGTTTTTGTCACGCACGATTTGCGTGAAGCTCTGCGGCTGGGCACACGCATTGCGCTGATGGAAGCGGGTCAGCTGGTCACGGTGCTTTCCCCTCAGGATTTCTTGCAATCCACCGAACCATTGGCCGCAGCGTATGTGCAAGCGTTCGGAAAGGGATTGAGTTCGGTGGCAACTCGAGGAACGGAATGAACCTCATTCATTTTTTCGCGCAGCACCATGAAGAAATTCTGGAACTCACACTTGAGCACTTGTGGCTGGTGGGAATTTCCACGCTGCTGGCGGTGCTCATCGGGATTCCCTTGGGCATTGTGAGCGCTCACTGGCCGGTCTGGAATAAGCCAGTGCTAGGCAGCGCAAACATCATCCAAACCATCCCCAGTCTCGCGTTGTTTGGTTTTCTGTTGCCCGTGCCCTGGATCGGCGCGCGCGCCGATCGCCTCGCCATTCTGGCGCTTACGCTCTACGCGCTGCTGCCCGTGATTCGCAACACCTACACCGGAATCCGCGGAGTCGATCCATCCGTGGTTGAAGCTGGCCGCGGCATGGGGCTTACCGGCCGGCAACTCTTGTTTCAGGTGGAGTTGCCGCTCGCAGTCAGCGTGATTCTTTCCGGGGTGCGAGTTGCGGTTGTGGTCTCCGTGGGCCTGGCCACGATTGCAGCCGCAATTGGCGCCGGGGGCCTGGGTGAATTTATCTTTCGCGGTCTGGCGATGGTGAATAATCAACTTATTCTGGCTGGAGCGATTCCCGCCGCGGTGCTCGCCCTTTCCGCGGATTTCGGTTTGGGATGGCTGGAGAGGCGCCTGCAACCGCAATGAAGAAAGGTACGCGCGCAACCGTAACGTTCGCAGTTCTTCTCTCATTCTTGTTGCCCTCATGTGCCCCGTCACATGCGAACCGAATCGTAATCGGATCCAAGAACTTTACCGAATCGCTGATGCTGGGCGAACTCCTGGCGCAGATTGTGGAAGCGCGCACCCATCTGAAAGTCGAACGGCGCTTCTACCTGGCGGGAACTTATATTTGTCAACAGGCGATGCTGGCGGGGCGCATCGATATTTATCCTGAATATACGGGAACTGCTCTGACAGCAATTCTGAAACAGAAAGTGGAAGGCGATCGCACGGCAGTCTATCAACGGGTCAAAAGCGAATATGAAAAGCGCTTCGGGCTTACACTAAGTCCCGCGCTTGGCTTCAATGACACTTTCGCGATGGAGATTCGCGGCGCCGACGCGCGCCGCCTGAATATCAGAACGCTATCGCAAGCCGCCGCGTTCGCTCCGCAATGGCATGCTGGTTTTGGCTACGAATTCATGGAACGCCCCGATGGGTACGCCGGACTGGCTGCCGCTTACGGCCTGCACTTTGCCGGACCGCCGCGAGTAATGGATTTGGGCTTGCTCGCTCCGGCACTCAAAGATCATCAGATCGATATCGCTGCGGGCAATGCGACAGATGGCTTGATTCCGGCGTTCGATCTGTTCGCGTTGCAGGATGATCGCCACTATTTTCCTCCGTACGAGGCAGTCGCGGTGATTCGCCAGGCGACCTTACAGGAGCATCCCGAGGTGGGCGAAGCGATTGCCGAGTTAGGCGCAAAAATTTCCGATCAGGAAATGCAAAGATTAAACTATGCTCTCGACGGGCAGCGCCGCGATGTCAAAGACGTCGCGCAGGAGTTCCTGCGCAGCAAGGGATTGATCCATTAGATTCCGCTTTCTACCGGCTCTTGCCTAGATTAATAATTCACCGCGCAAAGTCAGAACGGCGTTTCCTTTAAGAATCACTCGCTTATTTTTGACTTCGCACCAGATTTCTCCACCGCGCTCCGAGACTTGACGCGCGTGCAGCGCTTGCTTTCCTAATCGCTGTGCCCAATAGGGGGCCAGCGAGCAGTGCGTCGAACCGGTCACTGGATCTTCGGGAATTCCATAGCTCGGGGCAAAATAACGGGAAACGAAATCAGCATCCCGCCCAGGAGCGGTAACAGCAACGCCCGCGGGATGAAGAGTTTCAACCAATCTGAAATCAGGATGAACGCTCCTGACTTCCTGCTCGCTCTGATAAACCGCGAAGTAGATGTCCTCTATTTGCAAAACCTCAGCCGGAGTTTTTCCCAGACCATCAATCAGCGCTGCCGGCGGATTCGCACTCGGCCACGGCACGAGGGAAGGGAAATCCATTGCGAACATGTTGCTATCACGGGAAACGGACAGCGTTCCCGAGTAACGGGTTTCGAAGCGCACCTGGTTGAGTCCAGGTGCAAGAATTTGCATCAATACGAAACCGGACGCCAGGGTTGCGTGTCCGCAAAGCTTCACCTCGCAACGCGACGTAAACCAACGGAGTTCATAATGTTCGCCCCGTGGAACGAAATATGCGGTCTCAGAAAGATTGTTTTCGGCGGCGACCGAAAGCAAGACCTCGTCATCTAACCATTCCACAAGGGGGCACACCGCTGCCGGGTTGCCCGCGAACGGTTTGGCGGTAAAAGCATCGACATGAAATATCGCGATCGACATTCCCTTATGGTACCCGGAGCGAGATGCGGATAGAATTGCCGGACTGCAATCTGGCCTGTTTTGCCCAGGCTTTCCTCGTTCGTCGTTAGACTTTCAGATTCGGAGACGCGTATGCCTGCCATTTATAGCGAAGCTGCCACACGTCACCCAATAATTGAGGAACTATCGACCGCCCGTCGAAAAACCGATGAGCTTTTTTCCATCGTGAATTCCGGCGCGCTTTACGATCGCCCCATCGCCGAGCGCCATCGCATCATTTTCTACATCGGACATTTGGAAGCGTTCGATTGGAACCTTTTGCATGATCGTGCGCTTGGACTGAAAAGTCTTGATCCAGAGTTCGATCGCCTCTTTGCTTTTGGTATCGATCCGGTCGGCGGTGGATTGCCGACTGATCAGCCTTCACAGTGGCCGTCGGTTGCCGCGGTGCGGGAGTATGTTGAAAAAATCCGAGCAGCTCTGGATGCAAAATTGCCCGAAGCGCTGGATTCCAATTCTGCCGGCAGGGATGGATTTCCGCTCAGCACTTTGCTGAATGTTGCCGTCGAACACCGGATGATGCACGCGGAGACGCTGGCCTACATGCTGCATCAGCTTCCACTGGATCGCAAAATCGGGCACGCCGATACTGTAGATCGGGCGAGTGCTCCGGTTCATCATCGCAACATCGAAATTCCTGCCGGAGAAATTACGCTTGGTTTGTCGCGAGCCGGCAATATTTTTGGCTGGGATAACGAATTTTCCGCCCACACCGTAAACGTTCCTGCCTTTGCCATTGACCAATACAAAGTGACGAATCAGCAGTACCTCGCATTCGTCGAGGCAGGCGGCTACGAAAATCGTTCACTCTGGATCGACGACGAGAATGAGGCTCAGGGGAACGGGTCCGGCGAAAACGAGAGCGACTGGAACTGGAAATCCGAGCGCGAAATTTCTCATCCTGCATTTTGGAAACGTGAAGGCAATCGATGGCTGTATCGGACCATGTTCAACGACGTTCCTCTTCCATTGGATTGGCCGGTTTATGTAAGCCAGGCCGAGGCAAAAGCGTATGCGAAATGGGCAGGGAAGTCGTTGCCCACAGAAGCCCAATGGCAACGAGCAGCCTATTCCACTGCCAATGGCGACCTGCGATCCTACCCCTGGGGCAACGAACCGCCTTCGAACGAATTCGGCAACTTCGATTTTGCCAGCTGGAATCCCACGCCCGTGAATGCTTTTCCTCGTAGCCGTAGTGCCTTCGGCGTGGAAGGAATGCTGGGCAATGGTTGGGAGTGGACTTCCACCGAATTCGCGCCCTTCCCTGGGTTCGAACCGTTCCCGTTCTATCGCGGATACTCTGCCGATTTTTTCGATAGCAAACACTTTGTCATGAAAGGCGGATCGGCGCGCACCGCGGCGTGTATGCTGCGGCCTACGTTCCGCAACTGGTTTCAGGCGCACTACCAATTTATCTACACCGGATTTCGTTGCGTAAGCCGCTGACTCGTCATAAGGAGCTATCAAGATGCTCGTTCACGCTATTACTGCCGACCTGCAGTACGAATTCGCCGCGGATGTTCGCGCTGGCCTCACCAAGCCGGGCCAGAAGGAACTGCTCTCGAAATATTTATATGACGATGTTGGCTCGGCCTTGTTTGAAGTGATTTGTCACCTGCCGGAGTATGGACTTACGCGAGCGGACGAGCGTTTGCTGCGGCGGTACGCTGCCGACATCGTGGAACGCCTCGCCACGCCGATTGCGGTTGCCGAACTCGGCAGCGGCAGCGGCAAGAAGACTCGCCAGATTCTCGAAGCTCTGTGTCGCCGCCAGCGTACCCGTTACTATCCCATCGAGATTTCTCCTACAGCCCTCGCCATGTGCGAGCGCGAATTGAGTGACATCGATTGCATCAGCATTCTAGGCTTCGAGCGTGAGTACCTTGACGGCCTGCTGGAAGTGGCCGCTGAGAGGCGTCCCGGCCAGCATCTTCTTGTACTTTTTCTGGGTAGCACCATCGGAAACTTCGATCGCATGGCTGGACTTAAATTTCTGAACCAGGTTCGTCGCATTCTCCAGCCGGGCGACTCTCTTCTGTTGGGCACCGATCTGGAGAAGCCGAGTCGCCAACTGCTGGCAGCCTATGACGACGAATTGGGAGTTACCGCTGCATTCAACCTGAATTTGCTGGCTCGCATCAATCGCGAACTGGGCGGCGATTTTGATCTTGCCCACTTTGAGCACGTGGCGAAGATCAATCACCACAATCGCAGCGTGGAAATGCATCTTCGCTCTACCCGTCGCCAGACGGTAAATATTCCCGCTGCTGAACTTGCCGTCGAATTCTTCGAGGGCGAAACCATCTGGACCGAAAGCAGCCACAAGTATTCTTCCGATGAAATTTTTCGCATGGCGAGCACCACAGGCTTTCGCTGCGAGGTGCAGTGGATTGATGACCAGTGGCCGTTCGCGGAGAATCTGCTGATCGCAGAGTAAGAGCATCGCGGAATAAATGCCTCGCAGAATACGCGCGGAACTATCGGGTTATTCGCTGCGTTCGATCTGTCTTGCTCATATGAGAAGTTTTTCATCTCGAAGTAAAACTTTGTAAATACCCCGTCCCCTGGGCTGCGCCAATGTAGATTAATAGAAGTTATGAACGCAGCCACAAACCGCCTTCTGGCGATTGCATTTTGCGCCGCAGCCGCGATCAGCATGTTTTCCCCGGTCCACGCCCTGCCAATCGGCTCGGCCCCCCAGGAAGCTCCGGCTGCAGCCAGTAGACGTATCGGTGTCGTCAAATCGATCAATGGAACGGTGATCACCCTGACGCCCGACTCCGGTCCCGACCTCAACATCACGGTGCAGCCTGCAATTCGCATGGTCCGCATCGCACCCGGCGAAAAGACTCTGAAGAATGCTACGCCGATTCAGTTACAGGATATTCAGGTCGGCGACCGCATTCTGGTCGGCGGCAAACTGTCTGACGATAACGTGTCGCTTTTGGCGTCGTCCATTGTGGTGATGAAGCGCACGGACCTGGAGGCGAAACACCAGCAAGATCTGCAAGACTGGCAAAAGCGCGGGGTGGATGGACTCGCCAAGGCGGTAGATCCGGCGGCGGGTACCGTGACTATCTTTGCTCGCGGTAAGGACGTCGTGCTTCATACCTCTGCCAGTACCGTGATTCGCCGTTACGCTCCGGATTCCGTGAAGTTTGACGACGCCAAGACCAGCACTCTGCAAGCGATTCATCCCGGTGATCAGGTGCGTGCGCGCGGCAATCGCAGTGCCGACGGAACGGAATTGACGGCCGACGAAGTTGTTTCCGGAACATTCCGCAATATTGCCGGTACCATCAACTCCGTTGATGCAAGTTCCTCGACAATCAACGTTCACGATCTGTTGTCGAAGAAAAATGTGTCCATCAAAATCACTTCAGACTCCCAGTTGCGAAAGCTGCCCCCCGAGATGGCACAGATGATGGCCAAGCGTTTAAAGGGAGCAGCGAACGCCGCTATCGCAGGCGGGTCGTCTAACGCGGCCGCGACGACCAACCAGAGTGCGCCGGCAGCAGGCGGTCCAGGAGGCGAGATGGGCGCACGTTCGGGCGGCGCGCCCGATCTGCAGCGGTTGATCAACCGTGCTCCAGCGACTTCACTAGCTGATCTGCACAAGGGCGATGCAGTGGTCATTCTCTCGACCGAAGGGACGGACTCGGGAGCGAGCACCGCGATCCAATTGGTCAGCGGCGTCGAGCCCATTCTGCAAGCGGCACCGAACGCCGGTCAGGCAATGATGCTAGCGCCTTGGAGCCTGGGCGCGCCCGCCGCGGATAGTGGTGGCCCGTAGTCCGCACTTCCATCAATAGAATCAGCTCACAAAAAATATGGCAGAGGCTCACGTCAGGGATTGGAATATTTGATGAATGTAAGGCAATACTTTTCCTTCATACTGGTTTTCTCGCTGCTTCAGTTTTGCGCGACGGTCGCGCAGGCTCAAACCGCTTCGGGCACGTTGCGCGGGCAAGTAAGTGATCCATCGGGCGCTGCTATTCCGAACGCCAGCGTGGTTCTCACCCCGGCGGCCGCTGGCTCAACGCCAATCAAAACGCAGGCCAACGGTCAAGGTCAGTACGAATTCAAAGGGCTAGCGCCCGGCCAATACACATTGAACGCTGTCGCCCAGGGATTTTCGGTCTCCGAAAACGATAACGTAGTCATCCCCGCGAACCAGTCTCTCGTGCTCAATCTGCCGATGACCATTGAAGTCGAGCAGCAAAAGATTCAAGTCGAGGACACGGCTCCCACGGTCGATGTGAATCCCTCAAACAACGCCGGAGCCATTACCATCACCGGTAAAGAACTCGAGGCATTGCCCGACGACCCCGATGAATTGCTAACTGATCTGCAAGCCTTGGCCGGGCCCTCCGCCGGGCCCAATGGCGGCCAGCTTTACATAGACGGCTTCACCGCCGGGCAACTTCCTCCGAAGGAATCAATTCGTGAAATTCGGATCAATCAGAACCCGTTCTCGGCTGAGTATGACAAGCTCGGTTACGGACGCATCGAAGTTTTCACCAAGCCCGGCACCGACAAATTTCACGGGCAATTATTAGTTGATGGGAACGATTCGCCGTTCAATTCGGCGAATCCATTCGGTGGCGCCAACCAGCCGGGTTACGATTCCACAATCTTTAGCGGCAACATCGGTGGGCCGATCAATAAGAAATCCTCGTTCTTTTTCGATTTTCAGCGGCGGAACATCAACGACCTTTCCGCAGTCAATGCCGTAACGCTCGATCCCACCGCCCTCACTGAGGTTCCGTTCGTTGAGGCGGTGCCCTATCCCCGTCATCGAACCAATCTCACCCCGCGTATCGATTACCAGCTCAGCAAAAACAACACCCTGACGGTGCGCTATCAGTACTACCGCGACACTGAGGAGAATGACGGCATCGGCCAATTCACGTTGCCTTCCCAGGCCTATAACTCGGATTCGACCGAGCACACCCTGCAGATCAGCGATACTCAGGTCATTGGCGCAAAGATCGTGAACGAGCTGCGATTCCAATACCTGCGCGAACTGGACAATCAGCTCGCACAAAGTACACAGCCAACGCTCAACATTTTGGGATCGTTCGACGGAGGAGGCAACAATCAGCAGAACATTCTCGACCACCAGGATCACTACGAGTTGCAGAATTACACATCCATCATCCACGGCAATCACACCGTGAAGTTTGGCGCGCGGCTGCGCGGCATCCGGGATGCAAATAGCCAGACCTCAGGATTCAACGGAGAATTTACATTTTCCTCGCTGCTCCCCGACGCGCAGGAGGCGGCCTGCGTGCCTGCGCCGGGATCCGCGCCTTGCCCGATCTCCTACGCGACTGCAATTCAAAACGCGGGAAACACCACCGTGCCAATCGCGACGCAACTTACATATACAAGAGGCAGCCCGCCTTTGGTGGTGGGAAATTTTGACGCCGGACTTTATTATCAGGACGATTGGAGGGTTCGCTCCAACATTACCCTCAGCTACGGCCTGCGCTTTGAAACCCAGACTGGCATTCAGGATCACGCAGACTGGGCGCCGCGCTTTGGTTTTGCCTGGGGAGTCGGCGGCAAAAGCGCTCCGCCCAAAGTTGTTCTGCGTGGCGGCTTCGGAATTTTTTATGATCGCTTCCTGGAGGCGCAAATTCTGGAAGCCGAGCGGCTAAATGGCATTACCCAAGAGCAGTTTGTCATCGACAATCCCAAATGTGCGTCCCTTACGGATTTTTCTTCCTGCACCGGAGCGGTCGTACCTGCGACGCCGACGACTTACCAGATTAGCCCGCGGCTGCATGCGCCTTACACCATGCAAACTGCCATCAGCGTGGAGCGGCAACTCACGAAGGTTTCAACTTTAAACGTCACCTATTTGAACTCGCGCGGCTTTGACCAGTTGCTCACCATTAATGCCGACGCGCCCTTCCCGGGAACGCCGTGCAGTCCGGCTTGCGCAGTACCCACCGCGAATCTTTACCGCTATGTGTCTGAGGCAGACTTCCGCCAGAATCAATTGATCGCAAATACGAACTGGCGAATCGGATCAAAAGTGCAGTTTTTTGGCTACTACGTTTTGAACTACGCCAACAGCGATACGTCTGGCGTTTCCAGTTTTCCCTCGAATTCTTACAACATCAGCGCGGATTACGGACGCGCCTCCTTTGATACGCGGAACCGATTCTTTCTGGCGGGCTCGTTCGCTCTTCCGTATAACTTCCGTCTCAGCCCGTTCGTGGTCTTGAGTTCAGGTTTGCCGTTTGACATCACCACCAGAAACGATCTCAATAACGATTCCATCTTTAACGACCGCCCCGGGCTGGTCTCAACTGCCACCTGCGCCTCATCGGTGACGCTGACGCCGACTTCAAATACATACTGCACGCCGCTGGGAACCTTCGACGCGGCTCCGACTGCCGGGGAAAAACTCGTTCCCATCAACTACGTGACCGGTCCATCGCGTGCCGTGGTGAATCTGCGGCTTACTCGGACGTTCGGTTTTGGTCCTAAAACCGGTGGCGCCCCCGGCAACCAGCCGCACGGCGGACCAGGCGGAGGAGGTCACGGCCACGGTCCTCTCTTCGGCGGCGGCGGCCCAGTGGGGATACCGAGCGGCTCTGACCGCCGCTACAATCTCACTTTCGGAGTTTCGGCGCGCAACGTTTTTAACAAAGTTAATTTCGGAAACCCGAGCGGCATCTTGGGTTCACGATTTTTTGACACATCGAACGGGCTCGCATCGAACGGACCATTCTCCAACGGCGCGGCCAATCGCCGCATCGATTTGATCGCGACCTTCAACTTCTAGAGTGACCATAGGTTCTACGCGAGAATCCGCGGTTCGGGTTATCCTGAAAGAGCGGAGTGCCAGTCGCCGATGGCCGCCAAATAATTACGTTTGTCACTAATTCCCACCACAAGACGTAAGTTTCTATACTCTGCGCTGGCGGCGGGTACGCTCGCAATTGCCGGCGACTCCGTCCTGCTGGAGCCGAATCGCCCGCGCATTGTCCGTCAGGAGTTCTCGCTGGCCCGCTGGCCGGAGCGCCTGAACGGCTTTACCATCGCCCTGTTGAGCGACTTTCACTACGACCCATATTTTTCGGTTCACCCCCTGCATGCGGCTGTTCCGCTGGTGAATGGGCTGCGTCCTGATCTGATTGTCTTAACCGGAGATTTTGTTTCCGTACCCGCGGCCGGAGACCCTGCCAAAGGCGCATTTGCCGCCGAACCTTGCGCTAAAATCATCCGCCAAATGAGTGCGCCGCACGGATTGTGGGCGGTGCTGGGAAATCATGACTGCGATACCGACCCGGAGGAGGTTACACGCGCGGTGAAAGCCGAGGGCATTCGGGTGCTTGAAAATCAATCGCAGGCCTTTGAGCTTGATGGTGCGCGGTTCTGGCTGGCGGGCGTGGATGACGTCCTCAGCGGCACTGCCGATATTGGAGAGACATTGCTTGGCATCCCCGCCAATGACGCTGTGATTCTGCTGGCTCACGAACCTGACTTCGCCGATGAGGCCGCGAAATTTCCTGTCGATTTGCAGCTCTCCGGTCACTCCCATGGAGGCCAGATCCGGATTCCATTCGTTCCGTTGTTCTACTTACCCGACCTAGCCAAAAAATATCCGATGGGAACTTACCAGGTGGGTCCGCTGCCCCTCTATACCAATGCTGGCATCGGGACCGTCAACCTACCGGTGCGATTGAATTGCCCTCCGGAAATTACGCTGATCACCCTTCGTTCTGCTCCGAAAGTGTGATCCTGTACCAGAGAGGTAAAAGGCGGCGAAGCCTCTTTGTCGGTCCGCCAAGTGCAACTCTCTTCACACAGTTGCCTATTCATTGAGTTTGTCTTGCCGTAAGCGCTTGATAGCAAGTGTTGTAGGGTATGTGTAGGCTGGCATTAAACTTGCCAATAAATAAGCCATAAGGGAGTCACATGCTCCCCGTTTGGTCGCAACATGTTTCGTCGCATCTGGCCTTTGCTTCTGGTTCTCACGGTTCCTGCCGTCGCTAGCGTGCGGACTGTAGTCCCGCGTTTTAGCCAGGCGCTTTTGTCCGAGCGGGAACACAAACTGTGGACGACTCCGGTTCGCGCCTCAGAATATAGCGACGTGCCTCACGTCAGCGCGCGTGCGCGCTGCGAAGATACTCACCCTCCCGAAGCTCTGACCACGCCCGATCCGCTCATAGTTCCGGTAGTTTCTGGAGCCAAGGTGAAGGTAAGCTTCATCATTGGCGCCGATGGCCGCGTACACAGCCCTCTCATCCTGCAGAGCGGTGGAACTGTAGGCGACCGGAATGTGCTGCAAACCGTAGGCACTTGGCGCTATCGTCCGGCCACTTGCAACGGCGTACCCACCGAAGCCGAGGGCAAGATCGAGTTTTCCCGCCGCTAGCACGCTCTTAGACTAGAATGAGTCGTTACTGCCCCACTTGGAGCGTAGTCCAAATCGTGGATAGCGAAAACCAACTCGGAAAGCCATCCGGCGCGGCTCCGCCGGAGGACTCTCTTCAGACAAAGCCCGACGTGGGCCCAGACGATTCGGCTGCCGGAACAACCATTCAGCGTCTCTTTCCCGAAATGCGGCGTCCCAAGCCCAATCAGGAAGCGATTGCGGCGGCTTTGCAGGCCATGCAGCGTCTTACCATGAAGATGGATTCCGAATCCGCTGCTGAGGAGAGTGCGTCGCAAACTACTCGCTCTGCTTTTATTATTTGCTCCTCTTGCGGACATAAAAACCGCGAAGCCAATAAATTTTGTGGCATGTGCGGACTTCCCGTAGAAGCCTCGCCCGATGAGTCTCCGGCTTCTGAATTGCCGCAGTTTGAGTTGCCAAATTTCGGACTGCCGGTTCCTGCGTCAGCCGGATTCGATGACGAGCGGCCTCCATCTCGAATACCTGACCGAGCGCAGGAGGCCGAGCGCGAAGTGCATCCGGCTCCGGGTGCGGCAGTGGGTCAGCATCACTATCACCATCATTACCATCATCACTATTTTCAGGGTGGGGTGGAAGGCGGCGTCGCAGCCCTACGAGGGGGTGCGCCCGACAGCGCTCGCGAAACCGACCGCATGAGAATTGCGGCTGCCGCCAAGGGTGAGCCGATGAGCCGCAGTGAGGCTGCGGTGCGGCGCGTAACTCAGGAGTGGGTGCTAGCTTGCAACACGCGACAGCTCGACGAGTTGCTCGATCTTTACGCGCCGGATGCCGTGGTGGTGCGCTCCAATCTGCCGCTGCTGCGTGGAGCCGCGGCAGTGCGCGAGTTCTTTTTCTCCGCCATCGAATCCGGTCTCGGGGAAGTTGCCGTCGAACCCATCCGCGTGGAAGTGCTGGGCGACCTGGCTCACGAAGTGGGACGCTACAGCGCGCTGGTTCCAGGCACCGCGGGCAAGCGCCGCGAAGAGCGCGGAAAATATTTGTGGGTCTTCGCCAAGCAGAGCGGCGGCGATTGGAAGCTGGTCTCGGAATGCTGGTCGAGTGACCTCACGCTGACCAGTGCGGAATCTGACATTCCGAAGTCCGCCCCCCCGGTTGTTGCAAAGGGCTTGCCTCGCAAAACATAGACATCCGCTCACGGCCTCACGCCAAGGTTCTCCAACTCCTTACGCAATTGATCCGGCGTTTGCATCTGAATCGTGTGCATGCCTAGCTGCGCGGCACATTCCAGGTTCAGAGAGCGATCGTCGATGAAACAGCATTGCGCGGGCTCGATCTGAGTGATCTCGATGGCAAGACGGTAAATTCCGCTCTCGGGCTTGCGCAGGCCCACGAAGCAGGAACTCACAAACACGCGGAAGATTTCCTGTAAGCCGAACTTTCTGATCCGGTATTCGTTCAACTCGCGGGACTCGTTGTTGATCGTGCCCATGAAGTACTTGCCAGAATTAGCAAGATCACGCCCGAAGGCCAAAACGTCGGCCATTGGGCGTGATAAGGCAAACATGTAATCCCGAAATTCTTCGCGCGTGAAGGGACGGGCCGTGTAAAAAATAGTGCGATCCAGGTATTCGTCGAGCGTGATCTTGCCCCGTTCGAACGACGACACAACCATCTCGTGCCGTGCTTGAAATTCTTTTTGGTCGAGATGAAAGTGTTCCAAAGCTTGGGCGCGTTCATTGTGGTCCCACGCGTTCGTGAGCAAAACCCCTCCAACATCCCAGAAGATGGCGTGAATGTCAGACACTGATCAATCCTCTTTCTTTGTTTCCAACCATCAGTTTAGATTATTTGTCGAGAGGTTTGTTCGAGGTGGGATAACGACCTCATCCGAGGTACTCATCGTTTGTAGACTGTGGTGTCGGGGTGGTAGTTGCGCCAATCGAACCAGTAGTCTTTCAAAGCAGGGATCCGGTCGAGACATTTTCCTTGCGCGGGCCCTGAAGTAGCGCAGCCCTGAAAATTCCATTGGCTGGCGGTAGTGGAGTCGACTAGCATCCAGTCCTTGCCGTCAGCCTGCAAAAAGAACTCAGCGTCGCGGCCATCAATGCGGCTGAGGAAGACACGGAATGATTTGCCATCGGGGCCAAGTACGAGCAGCAAGGGCGTACCATTCACCCGATCCACCACGGGGGACTGTTTCGCGAAAGCTTCCCAGGGATAAGCGCGGTCCGCACCGTTGGTAGTGAGTCCGATTACAACGTCACGCGACTTCAGTTCTGTGCCGGGAAAACTGATGACGACGGGGAGTTTGGCAACGTCCAGTTCCCAGTTGCTGTCGTATTCCTTTGCGTATTTGGCCACCGGAGCAAGCACCTGGCCAGATGAATATTCAGTTCTCCATTCGCCGAACGTGAGTTCATCGCTGAGAACGAGATTTAGCGCTGCGCCCGGCAGCGGGCCATAGATGGCCTTGCCGGTGATCTGCTGCCACCATGTGCCCGTTTCTTTATCGCGCATGAGGAAGTTCTGGTTGTTGATTCCAGCCAGATAAAAGTGCAGCACTCGTCCGTTGATGGTTCGTGTCCACACCAGACCGGTGTGACAGAGCGTTCAATAAGTGACCGCGATGGGCACGTCTCCCACCACGTCGTTGAGGACGTGATGGTACGCCATCTGGCTGATGGGATAGGCGCGCGCATCGTCGCCCAAGCGAACTGACATGATCATTTCTTTCGGGTCGAGTTTACTCTGTGCCTGGGCCAGGAACCGAGCTGCGGGGACGGGATGAAACATCCATTCAAAGTAGTTGAGGCGAGCCATCACGGCGGAAAAAGCGACCACCATCAACGTAAGCACGAGCACGGATCTTCGCCGGCGGCTCGCGCTTTTCCACAATACAAGAGCAAAAACGAAACAAGCGAGAGCGGCGACGAGCGTGCCCAGCGGAGAGCGTTGGCGTAGTGCCATTGCGACCACAAGTGCGCGCGGCGCCTGATGGCGAAACGGTCGAATGATGAAGGCGGGGACGAAGAACAACGCACTGCCGACCAGCGCACAGATAGAAAAGCAGACCCACAGCTTCGTCTTTCGGTTCAGGTTTGGTTGCAGGATCTTCGCCATCTTCGATTACACAAGCGGGGTCGATCGCAGGTTGACACCGCTGGTCTTGAAACCGCAGCGAACGTAGGTTCTATTCGCCATTCCTTCGACCCACATCCGACACGGAGGATCAGTCTTGTACCTTGAAACGATAAACACGTTAAGTAGTATGGTGGAGGCGGCGGGAGTCGAACTATCTAGCGTGTTGACACCGCGTCAGTTATTGATTCCATGAACTGCCACAACGGCTAAAAAGGCCCCAATGCCCGATCCATTGTACGTTTATTGTACGAAAATATTTTCGCTCTGGAGTCCCACGGGCACGCGGTGCCACTTGAGTATCCCATAGATTCGCCGTGATGGATCGAGAAAAAGCGCCCAGCTCCCTAGGTTAGGGTGAGTCACCGCACTTTCCATTACTCAAACCCTGAGCGCTAGGGAGCGGCGGGAGGGTCTGAGAGTTCAACCACTAGTTTGCCATTATTGGAACCGTCGAATAATTTATTGATCGCCGCTGGTGCAGACTCGAGACCGCGGACGATATCCACTCGATACTTTAGCTGGCCTGAGCTGTGCCACTGCGTGAAGTTACTCACCATTTCCTTTACTTTCGAAGAATAATCAGTTGCGAGGAAACCTTGGATCTTGAGGCGCTTGCTGATCACCAGCGCAAAGTTGGAGGGTCCCGGAACGGGTGCCGTGGCGTTGTACTGTGAAATCAAGCCGCAAAGCACCACGCGACCAAAGGTGTTCATGAGGTAGAGCGCGCTCTCCAAGATTTCTCCACCGACGTTCTCGAAATAAATATCCACTCCGTTGGCACACGCAGCCTTCAGCTGTTTCTTGTAGTTCTCGTCTTTGTAGTTCACGGCAGCGTCGAAAGCGAGTTCCTCGCGCAGCCAATTGCACTTCTCGTCGGTTCCGGCAATGCCGACTACACGAAGTCCCTTGATCTTGCCGATCTGGCCGACGAGTGATCCGACCGAACCTGCGGCACCGGAGATCAGAAGAGTTTCGCCGCTCTTGGGATGTCCCACTTCCAAAAGTCCACCGTAGGCGGTTAACCCAGCCAGTCCAAACAGTCCAAGGTAAGCCGAAAATGGAAGTCCGCTCTCCGGCAACTTCGTCACAGCTTCACCATTCGAAAGCAAATATTCCTGCCAGCCGAACATCCCTTGGACTCGGTCACCGGCGACAAATTTCGGATGATTTGATTTCTCCACTATTCCGATAGCCAAACCGCGCATGATTTCGCCAATCTGCACGGGCGGAACGTAGGACGGACGGTCAATCAGCCACCCCCGCATCGCTGGATCGAGCGAGAGATATACGCTGCGAATCAGAAACTGGCCCTCCTCAGGCACCGGCATGGGTTGGGACACAAGCTCGAAGTTGTCAGCTTTAATCAGCCCTGTGGGCCGCGATTTGAGCCGCCATTGGCGGTTTACCGGGGTAGCGGCAGGCATAGTGAAGGACGAGTTGCTATCAGACCGTGTAGCCCGCACCGGCCAGAAGTCGGCCGGCAATATTGCGCCGCAGTGCAACCGCATCGAGCGGATCGTAGTTGGCAAAGCCGCGCAGAGTCGCCATATTCTCCCGCACGGCGTGGCCAGCCGAGCAGGCGCCGATGACATTTCGCGCCGAGACTTCTACTCGATCCATGGCCTCGCGCAAAAACACAGCGCACATGTCGGCGGCATTCGTCCCTGCGCCCGAGGCTGCAAGCTTGCGGCTTCGAAGCAAGCTCGACTCCATCGCGAAAACTTCCATGACGATGTCGGAAATGTTCATCACGATCTCCTGCTGTTTTTCCAACTCGGACCCGTATTTTTGATAGGCAATCCCGATCGTGAACAATGCAATCTTTTTCGCGCTGCCCACAAGCCGAGCTTCTTCATCAGCACTCGCAGATCTGGTTGTCTCTTTTACGGTATCGTTCAGCACCGCTTGAACCGCCGGGATAAGCCCCAATTGCCCGCGGGCGGCGCGTTTCAGCAGCATTCCCGTTATGAGGAGCCGGTTGATTTCGTTGGTACCTTCGAAGATCCGGTTGATTCGGGAATCACGGTAAGCCCGTTCCACCGCATAATCTTGATGGTAGCCATAGCCGCCGTGGATCTGGACGCCTTCATCGACAACGTAATCCAGCATCTCGGAGGCATACACCTTAATCATCGAGCACTCCGCGGCGTACTCTTCAACGGCTTTCAGCTCGGTCTGTGAATCCGCGCGCTTATCTTTATCATGAGCGGACAGCGCCAATTGGCTCTCGATGAGTCCCACGACGCGCCAGACCATCGATTCCACCGCGAACGTGCGAATCGCCATCTCCGCCAGCTTATGCTGGATGGCGCCGAACTCGGCGATCGCCGATCCAAATGCTTTGCGTTCTTTGGCGTATTTCAAGCAGATGGCAAGTACGTTTTTTGCTCCACCTACGGCGCCAGGGCCGAGTTTCAACCGGCCGATGTTCAGGATATTAAACGCGATAATGTGCCCGCGCCCAATTTCCCCAAGCACGTTTTCGACCGGAACCCGGACGTTGTCAAAATACACGGCCGTGGTCGAGCTGCCCTTGATGCCCATCTTATGTTCTTCGGCGCCGCTGCTCACGCCGGGAAAGCTGCGCTCCACCAGGAACGCCGTGAACTTCTCGCCGCCTACCTTAGCGAATACGGTAAAGAGGTCGGCCGCGCCTCCGTTGGTGATCCACATCTTCTGTCCGTTGAGGACGTAGTATTTGCCGTCTGCGCTGAGATCCGCGCGGGTACGCACGGCGAGAGCATCGGAGCCGGCCAACGGTTCGGTTAGCGCGTAAGCGGCTAACAGCTCAACCTTCGCCAGCTGGGGAAGATATTTTCGCTTCTGTTCTTCGTTGCCAAAGAAAAGAACGGGCAGCGTACCGATCCCGGTATGAGAGGAGTGCCAGGACCCGTAAGAAGCGTCCCGGGCCAGATGCTCACCCGCGATCATTACAGACGGCAGGTCCATTTCCATGCCGCCGAATTTCTCGGGGATCGGTATCGCGGCGAGTCCCAGCTCGGCCGCTTTGCGAAGCACGCGGAGTGCGACCCCCGGAGTCTGCTGGCGGATCGCATCGAGATGAGGTTCCACGTCATTCGTCCAGAATTGGTCGACCGTGCGGGCAATTGCAAGGTGTTCTTCGTTCAGATCTTCGGCCGTGAAAATTTCGTTGGGCGATCGATCCTCAATGAGAAACGCACCACCTTTTATTTGAAGAGGAGTTGCCGCGGCAGTTGTCATCATCTTCCCCCGGGTCGAACAAACGCGACGCCACACGTGCAAGTCTTAGACCGCAGTGCTGATATGCCAATGTTCCGAAGTCACATCTTGCAACCCAGCCGAATCACGTGCAGGTCCTGATCGAGAAAATCAAGCAGCTCTCAAATTGTGTTAGTCTATATCAGATATGAGTGACTAACGTCAATATGCGACACAAATATTGAACACCGACGGCCGTCGAACGCGCGATTGGATCGCGATTTAGGAGAACAGTCGATCGAATCTCAACTGTTAAAAGCTCCGGGTATATTGAACACTCAACCTGTAGCGTGTCCTGCAACCCTGATCAGGAGAACATACGACTATGGCCCGTGTTGAAGTCGCCGCACCGCGAAGAAGCCGGAATCACAGAAGCTTGGTGAAGCGAAATGCGCCGGTGCAGAACCACCCAGCGCAGATCCACGAGATCCCAGGGCTTCGCGAACGCAAAAAGGCGCGACTTCGTCAGCAAATTATCGAGACAGCCATCCGATTGTTCCGCAAACAGGGCTACGAGAAAACTCGCATCGATGACATCGTCAAAATTCTCGAAATCAGCCAGCCGACTTTCTTCCGTTATTTCCCGAGCAAGGACGCTGTTTTACGGGATGTGGGTAAGCGTGGCTTCGAGTGCATAGCGGAGCGCCTCAAATCAGAACTTTCCACCAAGGCAGATACTGCCGAGCGCTTGCATCGCCTGTATCACGCCATGGCGCTCGAAGCGGAAGCTGACCGGCCTCTATGGAAAGCGGTGGTGCTGTCGGGTGCGATGGATCCGGTACGTTCTCCGGAGGTGCGCGGAGTCGAGGGAGTTGCGATCAGCCGGCTGCGGGAGATTCTGGCACAGGGCCAGGAACGTGGTGAAATCACCAGCGCGTTCCCCGTGGTGCATCTCGCGGAATTCATGGAGGCGCTCTACCACACCGTGGTCCGCCAGTGGACCGTCGACCTCACAGGACCCCATAAACTGACCGAGCGCGTGGACAGCGCCGTTGAGTTTTTCCTGTGCGGTGTTAAGCCGTGATTGGTTCCTGGACCTGTCTGCTCTGCCCGTTCTTGCAAGGTTAAAGGTAAATGAAAGCCGCTATCCTGCACGATTTCAAGAAGCCGCTATCGATCGAGGAAGTGGAACGTCCTCATCCCGAAGGAGATGAAGTTTTGATCCAGGTGGAAGCCTGTGGCGCCTGCCATTCCGACTTGCACGTAGCTGATGGAGATTGGATACAGCTGGCAGGAATCGTGAAGAGACCGCTGATTCTCGGCCACGAAATTGCCGGTCACGTAGTGGAGAAAGGCCCGGCAGTACACGATTTGCAAATCGGCGATCGCGTCGGCGTGCCCTGGATTTACTGGAGCTGCGGAGAGTGCGAATTTTGCCGCGAAGGAAACGAAAACTTGTGCAGCCGGCAGAAGATCACCGGTGTCACCGTTGACGGTGGCTACGCCGAATTTGTGAAGGCGCCGGCAACTCACGCGCTGAAAATTCCAGATGGTCTTTCTGCGCTCGAAGCCGCCCCGCTTTTTTGTGCTGGACTCACAGTTTATCGCGCCCTGAAGGGCGCGGGCATTGTCCCCGGTCAGCGCCTGGCTGTTTTCGGCATCGGTGGCCTGGGACACCTTGCAGTGCAGTTCGGACGGGCCTTCGGCGCGGAGGTGACCGCGATCGACATCTCCGACGAGAAGCTGGAACTCGCCCGAACTTTTGGCGCAGCTGACGCGCTCAATGCGGCCACGACAGATGTGGTTAAGCAGCTGCGCCGCAAAGGTGGAGTCCATGTGTCAATTGTTACGTCCGCCGCAAAGGCGGCTTATGACACAGCTTTTTCCTGCCTCCGGCCCGCCGGTACTCTGCTCGTCGTGGGCTTGCCCGCTGAAAACATCTATTTCCCGCCGATTCTGATGGCAGCGCGAGAAGTCCGGATCCATGCATCAACGGTCGGTACTCGGCAAGACTTGCGGGAAGTGCTCGCCATGGCTGCCGCCGGGAAGATACGCTGCCATGTGGTCAGAAGGCCGCTTGCGGAAGCCAACGAGGCGCTGGATCTGCTGCGCAAAGGCGAAGTCAGCGGCCGAATCGTCCTGACTCCCTAAAGGGCTGGCCGCGGGAATCCGACGAGGTCGGAGTTTCGTCCCGCGCATCGTCGCCATTCCGAACGACCATCGCCCTGCCGCCATGGAATTATCGGGGCGCGCGATACCATCCCATACCACCTCGAAATGTCGATGTTTCATTTCTTGACGTTAGTGACTCTTATGTGATACTTACTCTCACAATCTGCGATTTCGTTAGGCACGATTTGAATTTTTTGATCGACGGCGAAACAGGCAGATAGATCAGCATTGACGGCTTTTTGGGGTTTGCCCCCCGCATCTGGCAGGGCTTGGGGGGAGTTGCTAAGCGTTGCTTAATAAGCCGGACGAATGCTGCGATTTGCAGATACTTCCGTAAGGAGAATCCTATGAAGTCACTCGCATGTGCGTTTGTGTGCTTGCTGTTGGCAGCCGGTGTGGCTCACGCGCAGGGTGTCGGCTCATCGGGAGAGATCAGCGGAACTGTAATCGACGCTTCCGGCGGGGTCTTGCCGAAGGCCACGATCAATGTGGTCGAGACCCAGACCGGCCTGAAGCGCACGGCGGTCACCAATGATACCGGTCAGTTCCGAGTAGTGGGGCTATCGCCGGCCACCTACGACGTCAGTGCGCAAATGGCCGGATTCGCCACTGAGATTCGAAGAGGCGTCACGGTTGCTATCGGGCAGACAGTCACCTCCGATTTCAAGATGAAACCGTCGCAGGTGGCGACGGTGGTCGAGGTAACGGACCAGCCGCCCGTTGTGGAAACTGAACGCGGGAGCCAGGCGGACAGAATCTCGCAACAGTACATCGCCGATCTGCCCATCGACCGGCGCGATTACCTTACGTTTACGTTGCTCGCGCCCGGTGTTTCCGATGCCACTCGCTTGGCAGGCGATCAGGATTTCAGAGTCAAGCAAACACCCCAAAGCGGACTGTCGTTCTACGGCAGCAACGGCAGAGGGAACAGCATAACGGTCGACGGCGGCGAGACCTCTGGAGATAGCGGTGGCCAGCGCCTGACCGTCAGCCAGGATGCCGTGCAGGAGTTCCAGATCAATCGCAGCAACTACGGTGCGGACCTGGGGGGAGCCACTGGCGCGTCGATCAATATTGTGACCAAATCCGGCACCGATAGGGTGCATGGCACGCTCTATGGTTTTTTTCGCGATGATGCCATGGACGCCCAGAATCCGTTTTCGTTCACTCAGGCATTGCAGGCCGGCCAGACCTTCAATCCTGCCAATCCGGACACTCTGGGTACTCCGGTGAAGGATACTTTGACTCGCCAGCAATTCGGTGGGACCCTGGGTTTCCCAATTAAGAAGAATAAGACGTTTCTGTTTCTTGCCTTTGAAGGCTTGCGACAGAACGCGCAAAACGCAGTTCCACTTTTGACGGATACCGATATCTTCCGTCCGACGGCGGCGCAAAATGCCATTATTGGCCAGCTGGAGGCGAACCCCTCACCAGCGCCGGCGCCTTGCTTGCCGGGCTTCGCAGCGCCGCCGAGTGTATGCGGTTTTGCCCTCCAGAGCGTCTTGACTTTGAACCCAAATCCCGGTGGCACGAATCCGTTCGTGTCGCCGGGTCAATCCGCGCTGAATAGCTTCCTGCTAAACCAGTTTGAAACCGAGGGTGGGCTCTTTCCTTACGACACTCGTGAATACCTGGCGTCGGGTCGTTTGGACCACCACATTAACGAGAACAACGAGATTTCCTTGACTTACAGGTATGGGCACGATTTGGAAGAGTCGCCGGATGTGCAGTCGCTGACAGCTTTTTCGGCGGGGAGTTCGATCCACGACTACGACAATACCCTGCAAGCCAGCTGGTACCGACAGCTCAATCCGACCACGCAGAACGAAGCCCGGGTGCAGTGGAACTACTACAGCTTTAATGTGATTCCCAACGAGCCGGCAGAGGTGGGGCTGCAGATTCCTAGTTTTATCAATAACGTTGGAACCAATATCTTCCTGCCCAACCTTACCATCCTGCGGCGTTACGAATTCGCCGACAACTTCACCAAGATTCATGGCAATCACACTCTCAAGTTCGGCGCTTACGAGTTGCTCCGCGGCAATCACACCGAATCGCACACCTTTTTCCCCGGTCGCTTTGTATTCGGGTCGCTCCCCGGAGGTTTGATCAGCCCAGATCTTGCAACCACGAGCATCAACCCCTTACAGTCGGCATCGTTCGGATTGCCTGAGGTTTACCAGCAGGGTTTTGGAAATCCGACCTATCCGTACTATTCCCGGCCGCTGACCTCGTTCTACGGCCAAGACTCCTGGAAGATCACCTCGAACTTTGTTCTAAACTACGGCCTGCGTTACGACCTGGACACGCAATTCCTCCCGTTGAGCACGTACAAGAGGGATTTTGGCCCCAGAGTTTCCTTTGCATGGGATCCCGCCAACAATCACAAGACGGTGGTCCGAGGAGGCTACGGAATTTTCTACGGACCGGTGGACGTGCAAATCCCTGACGTCGACTTGAGCCTGGGAGTGGTGAACAAGAATAAGTCTGCGGTCGGGAACAGCGGTTCAGCGGGTCAGGCCGCCAACGTCAGTGCGATTTGCGGCGTCTCCTATTTCGGGACACCGATCATCCCCGGTGCCGGCGCAAGCCCTTGCAACCGGGAAATTTCCATTTATGCAGATCCGATCGGTGGGATTCCACAATTGGGTATAGCTGGGTCGGCAACTATTTTCCAAGGCCTCTTTGCGCAGGGATTGATCCAATGCACAACTCCGGCCCCAGGAAATAATGCCTGCGTCACGCCGACTGCCGTAGCGGGCCCGTTTCCGGGTGCACAACCAGTTGGCGTCGATGTTACGAATAGCGGTCCTCTTGCCCCGCTGCAAGTGTTGTTCGTGAACCAGCCGAATTATCGTCCGCCCCTCGCGCAGCAGGCGTCCTTCTCCATTGAACGCGAGCTGGCGCCTGGGTTGTCATTCTCTATCAGCGCCATCTATTCGCACACCCAGCACCTCCCGATTGCGATCGATACCAATCTGCTGCCGGCCCCGTTTACCTCGGTAACCCTAGCCAACGGCCAGGTGGTTTCCTATCGGAACTGGAATACCACGGCGTCGGCGGCGGACCCAATACCGGGCAGTCCTGAGGGTCTGCCTTGCAATAACCCAACCGTTTCGGCAACCCAATGCTTTGTGAATCCGCTGATCGTGCAGAACAACCAATACAGCTCCGAGTCGTATGCGCTTTACGAAGGCGGTATCGCCGAACTCACGAAACGCTTCAGCAATCATTTCTCAGTGTTAGCGAATTACACCTGGAGCAAGGGCATTGACACGTCCACGGATTACAACACAGACTACGGCCCGCAGGATCCGACGAACCTGAATTTAGATCGCAGTCTTTCCGAGTTTGACGAACGGCACAAAGTGGTGCTGGCGGGAGTGATCGATAGTCCCTGGAAACAGAGTATCTTGTCGGGCTTTCAACTGGCTCCGATTTTCAACTATCATAGCGGGCATCCTTTCAACTTGCTGGCCGGAGGCGAGGTGAACGGCGACAATCACACCACCAACGAGCGTCCGATCGGAGCCCCGCGCGACACCGGCCTGGGCCCCAATTACGTCGACTTCGACTCGCGCTTGAGCTGGCAGCATAAACTGGGCGAGAGAGCGGACCTGAAGTTCACGGCAGAAGGATTCAACATCGCGAACCGTACAAATTTTGCCAGCGTGAACAACGAGGTGAGCCCGCTTTTTGCTCTTCCCACCTCCATTGGTGGGTCGGGTGAGACGACGTTTAACGTGCATGGGATTCGACCAGGCACCATAGTGGGTGGGCAAGCAGCTACGCCCAGCACGCCACTGGCTTTCACTTCCGCCTTTCCCAAACGCCAGATCCAACTCGGCGTGCGCTTGACCTTCTGACTGGGAGCACTCGATGGCGTTCGTTGAGAATCAGAGAGCTAGGATTTATTGGGATGAACAGGGCCAGGGCGAACCGGTTTTGCTTATTATGGGACTGGCTTACCCATCGCAAATGTGGTATCGGACGCGGCCCCTTTTGGCGTCGCGGTACCGGACGCTGGTTCTCGATAACCGTGGCATCGGGCAGAGCGATGTTCCACCCGGGCCATATCCCATCGCGTTGATGGCCTCCGATGCCGCTGCGGTTCTCGACGCTGCCGGAATTGAGAGCGCCCACCTGTTCGGCGTGTCGATGGGCGGCATGGTTGCGCAGGAGTTTGCGCTGCAATACCCGAAGCGAGTGCGGTCGCTGATTCTCGGCTGTACCGCAGCGGGTGGGCCGACCGCGGTGCGTGCCGAACCAGAGGCTGCTCAGATGCTGATGACGCGTGACAAAATGAGCCCTGAGCAGGCCGCCGAGGCATCCGTGCCGTTTATTTACGATTCGACAACTCCGCGTGAACGGATTGATGAGGATATTGCGATTCGCCGGCCATGGTTTCCGCGGCCCGAAGCATACACGGCACAGCTGCAGGGAATAATTGCCTGGGAGGCGTATAGCCGCCTCTCCGGAATCGCCGTCCCCACCCTGGTGATCCATGGGGAGCGAGACCGGCTGGTGCCGCCGGGCAATGCCAAATTAATCGCAGAACGCATTCCGGGTGCGAAGCTCGTGATGATTCCGCATGCCAGCCATCTCTTCTTAACTGACCAGACGGAAGTTTCACACCGCGCTATTCTGCAATTTCTTAACGAGCAGTCCGGAAGTGCGGGAAGCGATGCTGGGCGGGAGAAGGAGAAGGTTTCATGTTAAAGGAGGCCGCCAGTACCACGCGGGATTCCACGGTGAATGTGAAGCAGCTTTTCGATCTAACCGGACGCGTTGCAATCGTCACCGGAGGGTCAATCGGACTGGGCCGCCAAATGGCGGAGGGTCTGGCAGAAATGGGCGCCGACCTGGTGTTGTGCGCTCGCAAGAAGGAACGCTGCCATCAGGCCGCCGAAGAATTGCAGCAACTCGGCGTCAAAGCCATTGCCCTTGGCTGCGATGTCAAGAACCCGGCCAGTATTCAGGAAATGGTGGAAGCGACCCTCTCCCAGTTCGGGCGAATCGATGTGCTCATCAATAATGCGGGAATATCCTGGGGCGCTCCCGTCGAGGAGATGCGGCTCGAGGATTGGAACAAGGTCATCGAGACGAACCTGACCGGAACTTTTCTGTGCGCCCGGGCGGTCGGCAAAGTCATGATCCGCCAAGGCAGGGATGAGAACGGCGCGTCCAAGAACAGCGCGGGAAAAATCATTAATATTGCGTCAGTGGCTGGACTGGGTGGGGCTCCGGCGGAACTTCCAGCCATTGGCTATCACGCCAGCAAGGGTGGAGTCATCAGTTTTACCAAAGACTTGGCCTGCAAATGGGCAAGTCACAACATTCAGGTAAATGCAATTGCTCCTGGCTGGTTTCCCACACACATGTCGAACCGCGCTCTGGAGCACCATGAGGAGCTTTTTCTCTCCCACATTCCGTTGCGACGTTTTGGCAATGAACATGACTTGAAAGGAGCTGCGGTGTTTCTCGCTTCTGCCGCCTCGAACTATGTCACCGGTCACGTGCTGGTGGTGGATGGAGGTCAGTCAGCCTGGTAAGGGCCGAGACAAGGTCATGAATATTCCTCTTACTCCCGTACGATTCCTGCGTTATGCCGAACAGCAGTTCCCCGGCAAGACCGCCGTGGTTTGTGGAGACCGTCGTTTCACTTACGCGCAGTTCGGGGAACGTGCCAGCCGTTTCGCCGGTGCTCTGCGCGAAGCGGGGGTGAAAGCGGGAGACCGGGTTGCGTTTCTCAGCCTGAATTGCCATCGGCTTCTCGAAGCGTATTACGGCGTACTGGAAGCCGGCGCGGTATTGCTCCCGTTGAACTTCCGGCTCGCTCCTCGGGAACTGGCCTACATTCTGAAGGACGCCGGGGTGAAGGTGCTCTTCCTGGAAAAAGAGTTCTCTGAGGTCGTGGATTCTTTTCGGCAAGAGGTTTCAACTGTGCAGACTTTCTTCATGCTTGACGCCGCACCGCAGACAGCCTGGCTCTCGCCAAGAAATTACGAAGACATTCTGGCGGCGGCGACACCTTACCGCGCGGATGTGATGGACTTCGACGAAAACTCCCTTGCGGAACTGTTCTATACCAGTGGCACCAGCGCCGATCCCAAGGGAGTGATGCTGACCCACCGAAATGTTTATCTCCACGCTCTCTCGGTCATTGTGACGTTCATGACCAAGCCGGATAGCGTGAATCTGCATACCATTCCGCTGTTCCATGCCAATGGTTGGGGCACCGCCCATTCAGTCACCTTCATGGGAGGGAAACATGTCATGCTGCAGCGCTTCACCTGCGCGGAAGTCTTCCAGTTGATCCAGCGTGAGCGCGTCGACTCGCTGAGCCTTGTGCCCATCATGGCAACGGCATTGGTGAATTCGCCAGACCGGCAAAAGTACGACTTGAGCAGTCTGGAGTGGATTTCGATCGGAGGAGCGGCTTCTTCTCCAACCTTGGTGCGCGAGACCGAGGAAAAGCTTGGCTGCGCGTGTTTTGCCGGATACGGCTTAACGGAAACTGCGCCGGTGCTCTCCACCGCCAAACTCAAGCCGGGAGAGCAATTCGATGGTGGAGAGCTTTACCTGGCACGGGCGATGACCGGGTACGCGATTCCGGGCGTGGAGCTTCGGGTCGTGGACTTCGAAGACAACGATGTGGCCCGCGACGGGAAAACCATGGGGGAGATCGTCGCTCGGGGCGATGGTGTTATGCAGGGCTACTGGCAACAGCCGGAGGCCACAGCGGATGCGATGCGCGGTGGCTGGTTTCATACCGGCGACATGGCCACCATCAGCGAGGATGGACGCATCCTCATCGCTGATCGCAAGAAAGACATTATTGTCAGCGGCGGTGAGAACATTTCATCGCTCGAAGTGGAGAAGACGCTCCTGGCGCATCCCGCGGTTTATGAGGCTGCCGTCATTCCAGTCCCAGACGAAAAATGGGGCGAAGTGCCCAAGGGGCTGGTGGTAGCGAAACCCGGATCAAACCCAACCGAAGCGGAACTACTCGAATTCTGCCGCTCTCGTATTGCGCACTTCAAGTGCCCGCGGTCGATCGAGTTTCTGGAGACCCTGCCCAAGACTGCTACCGGGAAAATTCTGAAAAAAGGATTGCGCAAAAAGTATTGGAGCAAACAGGAACACAACGCGCACGAATTTACGGTGCGCAAGTGACCTTTGAAGATGCTGGAGAGAGAGTTCAGTGCCAATGGACGATCTAGTTCAACTTACCAAAGATAAAGATGTCGCAATTATCACCATTAATAACCCGCCGGTGAACGCTTTGAGCCCCGGGGTGGCGAAGGCGCTTGCACAAGCCATTGAGCAGGCAAGCAAGGACGATGACGTCAAGGCTGTGGTGCTGATTGGTGGCGGCCGTACCTTCATCGCCGGCGCGGACATAAAAGAATTCGGCAAGATCACATCCGGCGAGACCCAGCGAGGCGCGGGCCTGCTTCCCCTCCTGCTTCAGATAGAAGATGTGCGAAAACCAGTGGTGGTGGCCATTCATGGCAGCGCATTCGGCGGCGGCCTGGAGCTGGCGATGGCCGGCCACTATCGTGTGGCGGCTCCGAATGCGCAGTTGGGTCAGCCTGAAGTGAAGCTCGGCATTATTCCCGGAGCAGGTGGAACTCAGCGGCTGCCTCGGCTGGTGGGAGTCGCCAAAGCCGTGGAGATGTGCGCAGAAGGCAATCCGATTACGGCTCAGGAGGCGCTGAAACTCGGTCTCGTCGATCGTCTGATCGAAGGCGATCTGTTGCCGGGCGCCATCGCTTTCTCCCGCGGGATCGCTGCGAAACCACTGCGCAAAACTCGCGAGCGGAACGAAAAGGATAAACTCGGCGTTCCCGAGCAGAACGCATGGGTCTTCGCTGCCGCCCGCGAAAGGGCTCACGCCAAACAGCGTGGCATGATGGCGCCCCTCGCGGCCATCGACGCGGTGGAAGCCGCCACGAGGCTGTCTTTTGAAGACGGATGCCAGCTGGAACGAAAGCTGTTCGACCAGTGCCTTTTTTCCGATCAATCCAAGGCCCTCATTCATGCGTTCTTCGGCGAGCGTGAAGTAGCCAAGATCCCCGACATACCAAAAGAGACCGCTCTTCTCCCAGTGAACTCGGTCGCAGTGGTCGGCGCCGGAACCATGGGCGGCGGAATCGCGATGGTCTTTGCTAATGCCGGGTTTCCCGTGTTGATCAAAGAGTCTGACCAGTTGGCGCTTGATCGCGGACTGGCCATCATCCACAAGAACTATCAGAGTTCGGTTAAACGCGGCCGGCTTACGCAGCAATTCGTGGATGAACGCCTGCAACTCATCAAGCCGACACTCAGCTACGACGAGTTCGGCAAGATCGATATGGTCGTCGAGGCTGTGTTCGAAGGCATGGCGCTCAAGAAAGAAGTCTTCGGCCAGTTGGATCGCGCGTGCCGGCCAGGCGCGATCCTGGCGAGTAACACATCAACGCTCGACATAGACGAGATAGCCTCAACCACTTCGCGGCCCGAAGCCGTCATAGGCACGCATTTTTTCAGCCCCGCGAATATTATGCGCCTGCTTGAGATCGTACGCGGCAAGGCAAGCAGCAAAGAAGTGATCGCTACCTGCATGAAACTTGCTAAGAAACTGGGGAAAGTCGGGGTGCTCGTCGGCAACTGCCGGGGCTTTGTGGGAAACCGCATGTTCGGCCCCTATCGCCGTGAAGCGCAGTTCCTGGTGGAGGAAGGCGCCAGTATCGAAGCCGTGGACAATGCGCTGTTTGATTTCGGCATGGCGATGGGGCCCATGGCTACTGGCGATCTGGCAGGTCTTGACGTGGGCTGGCGTATCCGTAAGGAGTACCGGCACCTTGAAAAGCCTGGGGTGCGTCAGCCGTTCGCGGAGGACCGCCTGTGCGAACTTGGGCGCTACGGCCAGAAAACCGCTGCGGGCTGGTACAAGTACGACGAGAACCGGCGTCCGATTCTCGATCCTGAAGTCGACGAGATGGTGCGCGGGTGGGCCCGCGAAGCCGGCATCGCGCAACGCAAGCTTTCCTCCGAAGAGATCGTAGACCGGTGTATTTATGCCTTGGTCAATGAAGGCGCCCGCATTCTTGAGGAAGGCATCGCAACGCGTGCCGTCGACATCGACATCATTTATCTAAACGGCTACGGATTCCCGGCTTATCGCGGCGGTCCGATGTGGTATGCGGATACCGTGGGACTGGATAAGGTCTACCGCCGCATCTCAGAATTTCATCAACAGCACGGCGAACTCTGGGAACCCGCTCCTCTGTTGAAGCGTTTGGCCGAGGAAGGCAAGACCTTCGCCGAACTGAACCGGGAACAGACCGTGATGGCGTAAGAACAAGAGCACGACTGCGAGCTTAGTAATCCGATCGCCGGGAATGTTGATACGCGTTGCGGATTTTCGCTGGTTGCCTTTGATTGTCCGCGGCGGGAGAAAATATGCGAGAAGCAGTAATCGTTGCCAGCTCACGGACCGCGCTGGCGAAATCGTTCCGCGGTTCGTTCAACATGACCCGCCCCGAAGATCTGGCAGCACATTGCATCAAGGACGTCCTGCGCAAGGTCCCGCAGCTTGAGGTGGCCGAAATAGACGACGTTGTGTTGGGATGTGCACAGCCACACGGTCCGCAGGGTCACAACATCGCCCGCACTTCGGCCATGCTGGCCGGGCTTCCCACTTCGGTCGCGGGCACGACCATAAACCGGTTTTGCTCGTCGGGATTGCAGGCGATTGCTGTGGCCTCGCACCAGATCATCAGCGAGGGCGTGGAGGCGGCGCTTGGCGGCGGCATCGAGAGTATCAGCATGACGCCGGCTGCCGGCAATCCTCATCCGGAACTGCAGAAGCGATTACCCGGGTTGTACATGAGCATGGGTGACACCGCGGAAATCGTAGCCAAGCGCTACAAGGTAAGCCGGGAAGTGCAGGACGAGTATGCACTGCTGAGCCAGCAGCGCACTGCGCGTGCTCAGCGAGAAGGTTTTTTCGCGGGCGAGATTGCGCCCATGAAGGTCACGATGACGCTCCTCGATAAGAAAACCGGCGAGAAGGTAGGGACGCGGGAGGTCTGCTGCGACCACGACGAGTGCAATCGGCCCGACACCACGCTGGAAGGCCTGCTCGCGCTGAAGCCTCACTTTGATCCGCACAGCGGCGAGGGCTCCGTGACGGCCGGCAACTCCTCGCAACTTTCCGACGGCGCGTCGGCCACTCTGTTGATGTCCCGCCAGCGCGCTGATCAGCTGGGTGTGCCCTACAAGCTGGTGTTTCGCGGATTTCAGGTCGCGGGTTGTGATCCGGATGAAATGGGTATCGGTCCCGTCTTCGCGGTGCCCAAGCTGCTCAAGCGCACCGGCCTGCAGATGGATGATATCGACCTTTGGGAACTGAACGAGGCCTTTGCCGTGCAGGTGGTCTACTGCCGCGATCGCCTGGGAATCGATCCGGAAAAGTTAAATGTTAATGGAGGGTCCATCTCCATCGGTCATCCGTTTGGCATGACCGGTTCGCGGATGGTCGGAACGCTGGCCAATGAAATGGCGCGCCGGAAAGCGCGCTACGGCATCGTGACCATGTGCATCGGCGGCGGGCAAGGCGCTGCCGGTTTGTTCGAAGCGGTTCATTAATTTGAATCTGAATTTGCCGAATCCTACTTCTGATGGAGGAATCAGAGATGAAAAACAGCGAAAAGGCGAACCAGCGGCTCGATCACTTTGGATTTACTACCAGACTGTTGTTGGCAGCGGCGGCTATCTGCGTCTTCACGCTGATCTCGCTAGCGACCGCGTCTGCCGACAACTCATCCCACCGCCCGATTGCTTTCACCGAAAGTGGATTCGTGATTGGCTCAACGACGGATGGGGGAAACGAATTTCTCGGCATTCCGTACGCGGCTCCGCCGGTGGGAGAGCTGCGCTGGAGGCCGCCGAAACGCTACGGATTCTTTCCCGGATTTGTCTTGCAAGCGACTCAATTCGGTAGCGAGTGTACGCAAGCTGGAGGAGGCAGCGAGAATTGCCTTTTCCTGAATGTCTACACGCCGCAGACGGAGTCGGGCGATAGAAGAGGGCACGGCCTGCCTGTGATGTTCTGGATTCACGGCGGCGGACTCATTGACGGAAGCAGCACCCCTTACAACCCCGAGCGACTGGTGAAAGAAGGGGTGATTGTTGTCACAATTAATTATCGCCTCGGTTATTTGGGATTCTTTGCCCAGTCCGCGATCGATGCCGAAGGGCATCTCAACGGCAACTATGGGTTGATGGATCAACAATTCGCACTCGGGTGGGTTCGCAGGAACATCGCGAGTTTTGGCGGCGATCCGGATCGAGTAACAATATTCGGCGAGTCGGCAGGCGGACAAAGCGTCTATGCCCAGCTCGCATCTCCTCTTGCAGCCGGCATGTTCCGTGGAGCGATATCGGAAAGCGGATCCTATGCGGAATTCCAGGACTACTTTTCGAACATTGTTCCGCTGGCGGTAGCGGAAACGACGGGTACCACGTCCGTGCCGTCCGGCGCCGCCATTGCGGATAGTGTCGGATGCACGAACCAGACAGCTTCCTGTCTGCGTGCCGTGCCCGCCGCGACCATGATCGCGCAAGAGCCTTTTCCCTTGTATCCGTTCGTGGATGGAACGCTGCTCACGCAGACGATGAGTGCAGCATTTGCCAGCGGCGAATTCAATCAAGTGCCGGTGATCTCGGGTACCAATCAAGATGAATACAGATTGTTCGTAGCTCTGGACTATGACCTCGTAGGAAATCCCATACTGACTACGGCGGAGTACGATACTGCCGTTACTACTTTGTGGGGACCGGCGCTGGCGCCGCCCGTCCTTGCTTTGTACCCATTTGCCAGTTACCCGACCGGCGGCCAGGCATTGGGGGCCTCAGGTACCGACGGAGTCTTTAGCTGTGCGGCGCGCGTTGCGGATCAGTCGCTGGCGAAATTTGTGCCGACCTACACCTATGAGTTCAATGATGAGAACGCGCCCCCGTCTCAATCGGAGTTTGGCGGATTGTTAACGTTTCCGTTGGGAGCCTACCATTCTGCCGAGGTCCCTTACCTATTCAAGACCGGCAATGTTTTCGGACTGCCGGAGTCACTTTCGCCCAAGCAAAGGCAGCTCTCCCATGCGATGGTCAGCTACTGGACGAAGTTCGCGAAGACGGGAGACCCAAACTCTTCTGGTGAGCCGCTCTGGTCTCCCTACAGCGCGTCGACCGACGAGTTCCAATCTTTCATACCACCGATGCCATTGGTTGAGTCCAACTTTGACGCCGGTCACCAGTGCTCAACGTTCTGGGACACTTTTTAGCAGCCAGCAATAGACGGACGCGCGGTGCCTTGCCGGAGGTTTCGCGCGTCCGTCCGTAGGATTATTGCTCGAACGCCCGAACAGCGGGGATTGGTGACCCCGTCGATCATCTGAAGCAAACGAAACTACAAAAAAGATGCCCGCTACCGCGTCAACCGAAACCACAACCGCCGCGGACTCTACCGCGCATTCATTGCGGTACGCGTGGTATGTCGTCGGAGTCCTAACGCTTCTGTACGCATTCTCGTTCATCGACCGCCAGATTTTCAGTCTGCTGGTCGGCCCGCTTCGTCGCGACTTACACATCGGCGACGCGAAGATGAGTCTGCTGATCGGATTCAGCTTCGCACTGTTTTATACATTCTTCGGAATCCCCCTCGGCAGGCTGGCCGACATTTACAGCCGCAGGCTGATCATCGCGGCCGGCCTGGTACTGTGGAGCGGGTTCACGGCCAGTTGCGGACTGGCGCAAACATTCGAAATAATGCTTTTGCTACGCATGGGCGTCGGCGTGGGAGAAGCAGCGCTTTCCCCGGCTGCTTATTCGCTGATCACCGATTATTTTCCTCGCGAGCGGCTGGCTACGGCCCTTAGTGTCTACTCGATGGGCATCTACGTTGGCTCGGGCATGGCTTACTTGCTGGGCGGACTGGTTGTTGCTTATGCATCCACTCAGGCCATGTGGACGATTCCCCTGCTCGGAGCCGTGCATCCCTGGCAGATCATCTTTCTCCTGGTTGGCGTTCCCGGCATTGCAGTAGCACCGCTACTCTTCACGGTGAAGGAACCTGCCATACACCGCGGAGCTAGCCGACGCTCGATTGTTCTGATGAGGCAGGTTCCGATGAGGCAGGTATTCTCCTACATCTTTGAAAACCGGCGGACGTTCTTGCTTCACAACATTGGGTTTGGTCTGCTTGCGCTCTCTTCATACGCCAGCGCCGCTTGGGTGCCGGAATTCTATCGGCGACACTTTCACTGGAGCATTGGAACCACGGGCGTAATTTACGGTTCCTGCGTCGCGGTCTTTGGCTGCATTGGAATCGTGAGCGCTGGACGGTTCGCTGATTACCTGCGCAAACGCGGCCGAGGCAACGCGACCTTGTTCGTAGGTGTGCTGATCGGATTAGTCTGGCTGCCCGTCAACTGCCTTCTGTACCTGGCGCCTACTGCGACTTGGGCCACGATTTGGCTGGTTCCCGGATGCGCACTGGCCGCCGCTCCGTTCGGCATCGCCCCCGCCGCGATTCAGCAGATGATGCCAGCCACCATGCGCAGACAGGCCTCGGCTGTGTATTTGTTTTCCATCAACCTCATCGGCCTCGGAATCGGACCTACCGCTGTAGGAGCACTAACGCAATACGCATTTCGCAGCGACGAAGCCGTGCGATACTCGCTGGTGATCGTGACCTCCGTCGCATGTGCGCTCGCTGCGGCAGTCCTCTATGGAGCTTTGAAACCGTTCCTCGCCAGCCTCGAACGGGTGCGCGTTTGGAATGCCGCACATTCTGGTTGAGTTCACGTCTCGCGGGAGACATTTTTCGTCGGAAAGGCTTTATCTCAGTTGCATCTCGATACCAGCCCCGTTCGCCCAGGAGAAGAACTGAACCTGTTTTCTCTCGCCGACTGGCTGCGCGGGCGAATCGCAGGCGCTGAACGAGGTATCACGCTCGAACAGTTTCCGAGCGGGCACTCGAACCTTACATATCTGCTGCGGGTGAATGGAGACGATGGGCGCGAGTACGTCCTGAGGCGCGGCCCTCTGGGGCCAGTCGCCCCGAAAGCTCACGACATGGCGCGCGAGTTTCGAGTCCTCCAGATGGTGCATCCGCATTTTCGAGAAGCTCCAAACGTCTTTCACTTGTGCGAGGATCCAGCCGTGCTGGGGTCTGTGTTCTTCCTTATGGAGCGGCGGCACGGGCTTATCTTGCGGGATGAAATTCCGCCACAACTGGCGAAGCTGCCGAATTATGCGGAGCGAGCCAGCGAGGGATTTGTCGATTGCCTGATACGCCTGCACGCCATCGATATTTCCCGGACCGGTCTGATTGCCCTCGGTAAGCCGGAAGGATTTCTTGAACGCCAGGTGCAGGGTTGGGCAGATCGCTGGAAACGGGCCACAACGGATGACATGCCGAAGATGGAGTGCGTGATTCGATGGCTCATCGATCACCGGCCGTCTTCTCCCGCGCCAACCGCGCCAACCTTAGTGCATAACGATTACAAATTGGATAACGTTATGCTCAGCGAAGACTCTGCCGAGCGCATTGAGGTTGAGGCGGTGCTCGATTGGGAGATGGCGACGGTCGGCGATCCATTGGCTGATCTGGGCTTGACGTTGTGTTACTGGGCTTGGGTTGAGGCGCCGCAACTGCGCGCTCGCGGAATGCCTTCGCTCACATCGCAGCCCGGTTGGTACACACGAGATCAGTTCGTTCAGCGTTATGCGGAGGGAACCGGACGCGACCTGTCGCAGATTCGTTACTACGAAGTACTTGGCATCTTCAAGCTGGCAGTGATTTTGCAGCAGATTTACTACCGCTTCCGGCGTGGCCAGACGCAAGATATACGCTTTCAGAACTTCGGAGACCGCGTGAAAGGATTGGTGGAATTGGCGGATTCGCTCATTGAATATCCTAAGATGGGGAAATCCATTTGAGCACCGTCTATCTCGTGCGCCATGGGCAGGCGGGCACGCGCGAGGCTTACGATTCGCTTTCCGAGTTGGGAGAGCGTCAGGCAAGGCTGTTGGGCGAGCACTTCATTTCACAGGGAATCCGATTTGCCGATACCTATGCAGGAGCACTGACGCGGCAGCGGAAAACCGCGGACGGAATCAGCGCGGCCTATGCTCAGGCGGGTATTAGCTTCCCCAAAGTTCGCGTCGATTCTGGATGGGATGAATTCGATCTCGGGCGAGTGTATCGCGAGATTGCTCCGCTCCTGGCTGCCGAAGATCCAGAATTTCTGCACGAATACGACGAAATGCGCGAGCAGGTTCGCGTGAGCCAGGGCGCGCCCGGGGCACGAATTCATCGCAGATGGATGCCTTGCGATACAAGAGTGGTGGAGGCATGGCTCTCCGGTCGTTATCCCTATGGCGGCGAAACCTGGGACCAGTTTCGCGAGCGCGTTGCGGCCTGCCGGTTGAAGATGCTGGATACGCGCGAGAACGAAGCGCGGCAAGAGAATGACGCGCGGCAAGAGCATGACGCGCGGCAGCTCGACGCACGGCACGAGAACATTCTCGTGGTCACGTCGGCCACGCCGCTTGCGATTTGGACTGGCCTGTCGCTGGAGATTTCCGATCAGCGGATCATGCGGCTAGCCGGGGCAGTGTATAACGCATCCTACACAATCCTGCGTTTGCGAAAACAGCAGCTACGGTTATTTACCTTCAATGCGGTGCCGCACCTCGCCGCCCCGGGCCTGTGCACCCATCGATGAGAGGATTCCGGGTAGTGTCTGAAGAGTGCGTTGAAGAAAAACAGCGACCGTTGCTTTCCGTTGATTCTGGCTTTATCGTGTAGCCATGCCGCAGCGGAAAGAGCCTGTAGCCCTCAAAAATCTGCTCTCTGAAACTGATCAGATTCTCGCTACGAAGCGGGTGAAAATGTTAGATGGTGTAACCCCCGGTGCCCTGTTCTCTGAATGCGGGCGATTCCGGTATTGGCTCTTGCGAACATGGGATGCCGATCTTCCGACTGTTGCATTTATTGGTTTGAATCCATCCGTTGCCGATATAGAGTTCGACGACAGGACGGTGCACAAGTGCCAGATGTTTGCACGGGAGTGGAGATATGGAACACTTTTGATGCTGAATATCTATGCCTTCATCGCGACCTACCCTAAGGACATGCGGAAGGCGGCGGATCGATTGGATATTATCGGCGGCAAGCGAAATTCGCTTGGGATGCTGCGCCATTACCTAGAAGACTTCAAAGTGAAGCGAACAGTTGCGGCGTGGGGTCGCGGTGCGCCTACGCTCGGCGCTGAGGCGGCGCGAGTCATTCCCGAGATGTTCTGCCTCGCGAAGAACAAAGACAACTCCCCGAAGCACCCGCTGTACATCGCGTATTCCGAAACACTGAAACCGTTTAATTTTCCGCCAGCAGAAACTTATGTATAGTAGCGAACTACCCACTCAGCTACGCAGCACGGCTTGTCGCTACCCTCGACTTCCACTCTCGCATAAAAAACTGCTTCCAGCGCATCAGGCACGTCTTTTAGCGATTGAAGAGTGAA
>JBAVQD010000168.1:0-26310 GCA_049693675.1 Candidatus Sulfotelmatobacter sp.
CACTTCAGTTGGTCGCCGCTTCTGGCTCCGTAGACATCGCCGCCGCCTCCGTCTGCGAAGACTGCTTTGTTTCGCCCGCAAAAATATTCGGCGGCATGTGTTTCGCGCCCCATTGGTCCGGTGACTCGATGAAGTTTCTGTGCCACAGTTCCAGCACCAGCATCCGCCATAGCAGTCCCGAACGATTTCTGCGACCACGCACATGCTCATCGACGAGCGATCGCACTGCCTCTGGCTTGAAATATCCGCGCTGCAAGGTGCGGGGCTCGAGCAACACGCGCAGAAACTGATCCTTCACATCGTTCCTCATCCACTCCACCAGCGGCATCTGAAAGCCTTGTTTTTTGCGATGCAGCAGCGCCGAGGGAATCCCAAGACGCTCCGCCAGCTTTTTTAGAATATGTTTTCGCGTTCCTCCGCGCAGCTTCCACTCCAGCGGCAGTGAGGTCACCCATTCCACGAATTTGTGGTCGAGCATGGGCACGCGCACTTCCAGGGAAGTTGCCATGCTCATTCGATCTACCTTGGTCAAAATGTCGGAAACCAAATAGGTTTTCGTGTCCAGGTAAAGTAAACGGCTCAACGGATCATGGCCGGGAGCGTCGTCGTACAATCGCTGCCATTGCAGCAAGGGATCAGGAAGCCGTGCCACAACCTGCAGAAATGAATCGGTAAACAATCCCCGCTCCCGATGTAACGCGGGAAAGAACGACATTCCGTCGAGGTAACGATCGCGCGTATTCAGTGATGCATTCCACGCCAGATTTTTCCCATACATTCCGCCGGGAACAAGATCGTGAACCGAGTTGCGATAAACTCGCCCCATCCATGCGGGCAGGCGGTCGAACTTCTGCCGTTCCAACGCCGTCAAATATCGGTCATAGCCGGCGAACAATTCGTCTCCGCCATCCCCGGAAAGCGCTACTGTAACCTGCTGCCGCGCCATGCGGCACACGTAGTAAGTCGGCAGCATAGAGGAATCGCCGAAAGGCTCTTCCATCATTTGCGAGAGATAGGTGAGAGTCTCTTCGAGATTCGGATCGAGCACCAGTTCGTGGTGATCCGTGCCAAAGCGCTCCGCCACGAGGCGCGCATATTCTGATTCGTTGAACTGCTCGGCCTGGAAGCCGATGGAAAATGTCTTCACCGTTCCCGGACTCACCCGAGCCATCAGAGCGACGATGATGGAAGAATCCACGCCTCCGCTCAGCAACGCTCCGAGCGGCACATCGCTGATCAGGCGAATGCGCACCGCTTCTTCCAATTGCCGCTCCAACTCGTCGAGGCATTCCTCTTCGCTCATCGCGGGATGCGTGCCATACTCGGGCAAATCCCAGTAGCGGCGAATTTTCACTTCGCCCTGGCAATATTCCATCAAGTGTCCGGCGGGCAGTTTATGAATGCGTCGAAAGGCACTGTGCGGATCAGGAATATATCCGAAATAAAAATATTGCAGCAAGCCTTCGGGATTAATCTCCGCCAAATCCGGATGCACCGCCAATAGAGCTTTAATCTCCGATCCGAATAACAACCGGCCGTCGTGGCGAGCATAGTGCAGAGGCTTTTTGCCCATCCGGTCGCGCGCGAGTAGTAGAAGCTGCTTGCGCTCATCCCACAAGGCAATGGCAAACATTCCGCGCAGTTTCTGCACGCAGTCTGAGCCCATTTCCTCATATAGGTGAACGATGACTTCTGTATCCGAATGGGTATAGAAGCGGTGACCGCGGCCCTCGAGTTCCTGGCGAAGCTCAGGAAAGTTGTAGATTTCTCCGTTGAAGACGACCCACAGACTTTTGTCTTCGTTATGAATCGGCTGCCGTCCCCCGGCAAGATCGATGATGCTCAAGCGCCGCATACCCAGTCCCGCTGGGCCACTGGCGTAAATGCCCTCATCATCCGGACCTCGATGAACGATGGTTTGGCACATGCGCCGCACGTCAGCGGCATCGACAATGTCGCCGGCGTTGCCGACCATGCCGGCTATTCCGCACACGGATTCACCTCGAAGGCTTCCACGGCGGAAGAGTTACCGATCCTGATCTGCGCGGCGATAAGTCGTTCGATCATTCTCGTGAATTCAAATTTAACGAGTCCAAGCCAGCGGCCGTTCGCGTTTTGCCACACTTCCAAATTTATTTTTCTTGCCGCCGTTATCTTCTACAGGATCTTTCGCAACCTGCGCCACGCTGGCAATCTGATAAACCGCGCAGATGTAACCCACCATGAAATAAGGGAACAGATTATATTCCGTGGATGCGAACATAGCCCCGGAAATATAGGCTGCCAGCGCCGCCCACAGCGCACTGGTCCATAAACGAATGTCTTCGCTGGATTGATAACCCGGCAACTTTCGCACCTGTTTAATTTTGCGCATCGAGAGTAAGAGCATCAGCACATAAAGAAAGACGCCGGGCAGACCAGTCTCGGCTCCCAATTCGCTGTAGGTGTTGTGCGCGACGCGCCAGGTCAGCGTATAACTGCCGAAGTTGCCCGGTCCAATGCCGAACACAGGGTGCTTGACCATGAGCATCAGGCTCTCCTTCAGCAGTTCCTTACGAGCCTCCAGAGAGTTCCTGTCACCGGAACCTTGGATGTTGCCGCGAAATATACTCTCGACACGAACCAGGTAGTGGGGCGTAACTAGCACGATTCCGACGCTCAAAAACGCCGCAAGCCCTGCGCTCACGATCACGACCGTACGCTTCCCCCGGATGCCAAACTCCCATATGCAGATTAGGACCGTGACCACCATGGCCAGCAGACCGCTGCGGGAGTAGGTGGCGACCACGCCATACGCCATGAAAACCAAACTCACGCTCCAGAACAATTTGGCAGCGGTTTTCTTAGCGGCAAAGAAGAAGGCGACGCATAACGGAAAATTGATGGCGATATTGATCGCCAGGTCGTTCGGATTTTCCAGAATGCCTTTCTGAATCCCGGTCAGCCGACCGTACTCCGTATGGTGAACAAAGACCGATACCACAGTCACCAGTGCAACCGCGCTGGCCTGAATGACCAGCAGCTTACGAACCTCATTCACCGAGGTGGCAACCATGTAAATCAGAATCGCGACAATGACGCCCTTGGAGAACTTGTTTACGACTGTGTCAAAAGCTCCGCCTCGCCATGCCGCAAATGGTATGCACAACAACATTTGAAACAAGAGAAGGAGAAGAACTTTGAGTTCGATCGTCAGCTTGTGACGCCGGCTCGCAGGAATTCCGAAGATGAGCGCCAGCAATGCGATCCCACCTGCAATCTTGTTAATGGGAATGGCGTCGAGTCCGGGGATTAAATCTTCCGGGCGAAACCAATAGATCCAGGAAAAAAACATCAAGGCGCTGTAGGCGAGAGTGCTTCTGGTCTTGCTATCGGCTGCGAGTCTTCGCAACCGGTCCGCTCCCCAGCGGCTGGGCTTTGCCTCGGTTGCAACTCCGCCGCGGATGGGCGTTCGCGGCCTTATCGGCTCCATGCAGCCTTCCTTCCAGAAACGAAGTTCGCAAAAGCCACTACCGCTGCCGTGTTGAGCAATACGAAGGTTGCGGCCGCATCGGCCGCACGCGCCAGCGGTCCCCGCTTCAATAGACGCGCCAGGGCCACCACGCCGAGTCCATAGAAGGCCAATTGCAAAATCAAAGCTACCCGGTAGAACGGAGCCTTCAGCCACAACGAGGCGATAAACATTAAGGCCAAAGCAAAGGGAGCCACCAGGCGCAAAAGTTTGTGACTCACAAATCTAAATAACACTGAATTTTGTCCGCTCAACACCCACGGCATCAGCTGCACCAGTTGATAGTTACCGCTCAGCGTACGCACTTTGCGCGCGAATTCAAGTCCGCCGCCCAGGTCCGGACTATCCCATGCTCTCGCGCGCGGCTCGAATACAACGCGCTTTCCCTGTTTCACCACCTGCAAGGGGATATATACGTCATCCAGAATCGTTCCTTCCGGCACTGCAGTCAGCAAGTCTCGCCGCACCGCGTAGAGCGCGCCGGTGGCGCCCACTACCGATCCTGAGGCCGCCTCCAGTTCGCGAACCTGCTTCTCGATGCGCCAGTAGAGGCCCATGCCGCGCCCAGTCTCGCCCGAATCAAGATCGCCCAGCATTAACTCCCCGCTGACACAGCCCACATTCGGATCGCCGAAGCTTTCTGCCAGAACCCGCAGCGCTCCAGGTTCAATCTTTTGACGTGCGTCGGTAAAGACCACGAGGTCTCCGTGGGCTAAATTGAAGGCATCATTCAACCCACTCGCTTTCCCGCGCGACAATTGGTTCATGACCACCTGAACTCGCGGATTGCCAACATACTCTCGCAGAATTTCTTCCGTCCGGTCGGTAGATCCGTCGGAGACAATCACAATCTGACAGAGCTCGGGCGAGTAATCCAGACTCAATAAATTCCCCAGCTTATCTTCGAGAACCCGCTCCTCGTTGCATACCACCATCACAATAGAAATGGGAAGTTCCTGACGCATGCGCATTACCGGCCACGGAAACAACTGAGCCTGCAGCCACAACCAGGCCGCGTAGCCCACGTAGGTGTATGCGATGAGAAAAGCCGAGACCCAGAAAATCCATGTCATTGCGCGCCCCGGCCCAGCAGCACAATTTTGATGGTCTGAAACATGATCAGCATGTCCAGACCGATGGAGGCATTCTTGATATAGAACAAGTCGTACTGCAGTTTCTCGCGCGCATCGTCGAGCGTGTTCCCGTATTTATATTGCACCTGCGCCCAGCCCGTAATTCCCGGCCGAACCACATGCCGCACACCGTAGTACGGAATCTCTTTACTCAACCACTCGACAAACTCAGGGCGCTCCGGCCGCGGCCCCACAAAGTGCATATCGCCCTTCAAGACGCACCATAGCTGGGGGATTTCGTCCAACCGCGAGGAGCGCAGGAATTTCCCCACCCGCGTGATTCGAGGATCGTCGTCCGCCGCCCAGGTAGCGCCGGTATCAGCTTCCGCATCCTGACGCATGGTGCGGAATTTGTAACAGTAGAAGTTCTTTCCCCGCCGCCCTACCCGCTGCTGCCGGTAAAGCGCAGGACCCGGCGATCCCAACTTGACCGCCAGAACAATGAATGGCAGCAGAGGCAGCGAAACGATCAGCGCAATCAAGGCCACGGAAAAATTCAGCAAGCGTCGCACTAGCCGGAAGAAACTGCTGAAGCGAAACCCTTCGGCAAAGATCAGCCAGCTCGGAAGCAACTGGTCCACTTCGATTTTCCCTGACATCTTCTCCAGCCAGGAAGTGGCTTCTTCAACTTTCAACCCTGCCAGCCGCAGGTCCAACAATTCTTCCACGGGCAAAGTACCGCGGCGGTCTGGCATGGCCACGATCACGCGATGGACTCGGGAACTGCGAGTCATGGCCAATAAATGCGACGCCACGGAGTCTCGCGTCAACTCCCCTTCTACATCCCCGGTCCAGCCCACCACTTCAATCCCCATCGTCGAGCGCTCGCGCAGACCGCTGACCAGCCGCTCCGCGCGTTCTCCCGTGCCGAGCACGTAAACCCGCTCTCGTAAGAATGGCTGTTTCACCATCCATCCGTACGCTCCACGCCAGCAAAAAAGGGTGCAGGTGAGGATGATGATTCCGAACAGCGCCGAACCGTTTCCGGGCAGCAACGCGGGGAACAGGAAACCAACCGCGGAAAGCGCCAGAGCCACACATCCAAGGACAAGTAATATTCGAAGACTTTGATCCCAGCTTTTGCTTACGCTGGAGGAATCATAAAGATCCAACCAGTGCGAAAGCAGCAGCACCGCCCCGGTGACGATCAGAATCTTGGTGTAGCCGCCTTCGACATTGAGCAGCAGCCAGCTGTCCTGATTGCGCAGCATGGTACCCAAAACGAACGAAACCCAAACGATAAGGGCTTCACCCGCCAGCAGAACCAGCGTACGCAGCGGATAGTAGACTTTGAACAGCCGGATCACGTTTTCCTATTTCCCCGGGGTCTTTGGCTCGGTCGCGTCTTTTTGATAGGCCTCGTAGTAGTAGCGCGTGTAAGGCATCGCATCGGCGTCAGTGCCGTTCAGAACGACGCCAACCAGCGCATCATCCGGAAACTCCAGCCGTGCGCGGCGCGCCATATCGGTGGGGGTGGTGTTGGAGCGCACAACCATCAACACTCCGTCGCAAGCCTTAGCCAGCACGCTTGCATCGGAAACCGGCACAGCCGGCGGTGAGTCCACAACAATCCAGTCGAACAGGGCTTCCACCCGCTGCATGAACAGCTTCAGCCGCCCGTTCGACACCAGTTCCGCCGGGTTAGAAATCTCCTGGCCGCTGGGAACGAAGAACAGGTTCTCCAAGGGCCCGCGCTGCATGATCGAAAATTCGTCGCATCTGCCTTGCAAATAGTCCGCCAGCCCGGGAGACGAAGTGGTGCCCAGCATCATGTGCAGCCGCGGACCACGCAAGTCACCGTCGATCAGCAACACGCGGCGGCCGTGCTGCCGCACCAGGACCTGGGCCAGATTCGCGGCGGTGAAAGATTTGCCTTCTTTGGGCAACGCGCTGGTAATCAGAAGTTTTTTAAGCGGAGTCTTTTCCCGCGCATGGTAGAGCCGGGAGCGCAGCGTGCGAAATTCTTCCGCTCCGCGGGCGTGGTCGTCACCATTGAAAAATAGCATTGTTTTCTCTTCCGGATTCCACGGCTGAGGAATACACCGGCTCAATAAAGCATCCAGACTAAAGGGACTGGCGAATGCCGGCATCGTGGAACTCGGCGGCAATCCGCCAACCGCAGGCAAACCTGCAGCCATTTCACCGCGCTGCTCTTCCGGCGAAGCTATGGCCGGATGCTCCGCTACCGTGGACGCATAGCTTCCCTGGGACGGTCCCCCCTGTGCCGCCCGTTCTTCTTCGGCTTTTTTTAGTGCCTCGTGAATTCTACTCATAATTTCCTTTCCTTGGGGAGGTCCTTTTCTTCATCGCGCAAGCGGTCTGCTAAACTGGCAATCGAGCGCAAAGTGTCCACCAGATCAAGCTTTCTGTGGTCGACAGACGGCGGAGGCGTGGTCATTGCACCGGCGGCGCTGCCATCGCTCAAATCAAAGTCGCGCGCCACCGTTTCCACCACTGCTGGACCAATTATTTTCTGCTGATCCACAAACGCGCTCACCAGGCAGTGCTCGCAAAGCAGGTTGATGACCCGAGGAATGCCGCTGGCGTAGCGATGGATCGCAATCAGCGATTCCGGATCGAAAATCTGTTGGCCGCTGGAACCCGCAATCCGCAAGCGCTGCTGAACGTAAGCTTTGGTCTCATCCAGCGTAAGCGGATGAGTCTTCGCCCGCAGAGTCAGTCTCTGGCGCAACTGCCGCAGTTGCGGCTGCTTCAACTTCTGTTCCAGTTCAGGCTGGCCCACCAATACGATCTGCAGCAGCTTCTCCGTAAAGGTTTCCAGATTGGTGAGCATGCGAATTTCTTCCAGCACTTCATCCGTCAGGTTCTGCGCTTCATCCACGATGAGCACGGCGGTCTCACCCGCGCGATAACGATCCAGCAGCCAGTTGTAGAGGCGCAGCAGAACCTGACTCTTCGATTTCGAGTCGCAAGGAATGCCGAAATCCGCCATCATGTAATCGAGAAATTGCGTCGTGTTCAGGCGCGAATTGAAAATAAACGCCGTCGCCACTTGTTGCAGCCGGAGCCACTCCAGCAACTTATTGATCAGGGTCGTCTTCCCCGTCCCTACTTCCCCGGTCAGCAGCACGAATCCCTTGCGGCTCTGGATGCCGTAGGTCAGACACGCCAGCGCCTCCTCGGTATGCCGCGTCAGAAACAGATAGCGCGGATCGGGGTTGACGTTGAACGGATTTGCCCGCAGGCCGTAGAACTCTTTGTACATAATCTTTCGCTTACCCTCGTGCTCTTACCCCAGTCAAAACTTGGCGGTCTCCTCGCTCTCCTGCGGATGCCTGGACCGCTTCCAGAAGCGGCCCTTGCCATTGCCGTTGGCGGGAACCATCTCCCCTACCCAGGGAACCGCCACCAGCATGGGAAGCTCGAGCGCGGATTCGGCATCAGCCTGCGTGCGAATCGATTTATCCCGCAATTCCAGCCACAAGGCCAGACCAATCCCTAGCGCCAGGCCCGCGCCCAGACCGCCGCCGGCAAACAACGGCCGGACGGGGAAGCTTGGCGAATCGGGGAAACTGGCCGGATTCAGCAGATGCATCTGTTCGCCTTCCTGCTGCTGCTCCATCTTCAGCGCCAGGTCGGACTTGCTCTGATCGGCTAAAAGGTCCTGGTAGTTCTTCTGCGTGTTGTCGTAATCGCGGGCCAGCTCCTTGTACTGTTCTTCGATCGCCGGACTCAGCGCAACTCGCCCCTGGTAGACGGAGATTTCCTGCTGCAGCTTTTTCTGATCGCGCGTGGCCTGGCTAATTAAATCCTCGTATTGATGCACCTGCAGGCGCAACTGGCGAATCTCAGGGGGCTCGGAAGCAGATTCCTTATCGGGCGTAGTTGTGTTTGCATCGCTCGAGGGATTATTGATCTCATCCAGCTTCTTTTTTACCTGGGCAATATCTGCCTTGGTCTTGATTACATCCGGATGGTCGGCGGTGTATCGCCCCTGTAAGTCGATGAGTTGCGACTGGAGCTGAGCAAGCTGCTGCTGCAAAGATTGCGGATTGTTGGCTGAACCTGAATTCTTCCATGCCGCCACCTGCTGGGCCAGCAGCGATTCCGTGTAGGCTTTATCCTGCTGCGCACGGCTCAAGGATTGAGTGTTGGCGTCAAGTTGCGAGTTCAACCCCATCAGGATTTTTAAATTATTGTCTTCGTCGCCGGGAAGTTGCCCTATGTATTGCTTCTTGAAAGCCGCCAGCTTGCTATCCAAGTCATCGAGATTATGCTTGGTATCTTCCACTTGCTTGCTGAGAAAATCGGTGGTGCCTCGCGCCACATCTTCACGCGATTTCAGATTCTCTTCCAGCAGAAGCGACGTCAACTCGTTGCAAATCTGCTGCGCTTCGCGCGCATTGGAATCGGTGTAGTTCACATAGAAGCCCGGAACCGGACTGCTCTGCCCGGGCTTTGGCTTGGTCGTTCCAATCTGCGCGAGATCAGTCACCACGGGTTCCACCGTCATGCTGAGACGGATCTTATCGATAATGTCATCTACATTCTGACCGGGCTTGGCCAACCCTAAACGCTCCAGCATGGGCTGGAGACGGCTCTGGCTCAGCACCTGCTGCTGCAAGGTGGCGATACGCTCGGTCAGATCTGCGGTGACCACCGGCTGCACGATGCCCTCCGGCACCTTCTGGCCTTCCACCAATACCAGCGACTGCGAAGTGTATTTGGAGGGAAACGCATAGGAGACGAGAAATCCGGCCAGCGGCGCCAGCAGCGCCGGGATCAGAATCACTTTCATCCGGCGGCGCAACATCGCCAGATAATCGTCCATGGTAAGTTCGCGATTTTCCATCATTACAGTTCCCGTTCCGCCGGCCTACTGCGGCCAGCTGCAAAAATTAGTTAAGCCGGATCGGCCGGGGAGTCCAATCCAGTCCAATCGATCCCACTTGCCGCCGCGACAGGTTGCTGCACGCGGCCAAACCAGGGCCTGCTGTGGTAGCCAGTGGGCACGACGTATCGAACGTTATGTCATTAAACTGGTAACTCACAAACGCTCGCAGGCTGCGTCCGAACTGACGATGCAGTCCTATACCGGCATACCAGTAAGTAAATTCATTGGCGTTGACCGCCGATCCCGGAATTTGCAAGCGCGAATTCTTGGAGTAGCCAACGTCGCCAAAAAGATCCCATACCCGGCTCAATGGACGGCGCATGTCGAGCAGCGCAATGTTGCTTAACGACCCGGCAAAAATGCCGGAGCCGCTGGTGTCGTAGCGCTGGAAGGTGAATGAGACTGAAGTCTTCGGGAATTTATAGCGCAGCGAAACTCTGCCCACAGCGCCAATGTGGTTGGCGCTGGTATGTATGACGGCGATGGTCCCGCCGTCTGTGGTGCATTCGTTGAGAGGCACGCTGAGAGCACCTAAGATACTCAGACAGACCGGCGGGTTTGCATCAATATGCGTAAACTGCGGACCGGCGCCGATGGTAAAACTCAAGCGCCCAGAAATGCGGTGACCGTACAATGCCTGGATCACATTCGAGTGAAACGCTGTGCCCACGGTCGAAAAGTCAAAAGCCTGGTAGCCATAGCTCACGGCGACCTGGTCCTTCGCGTTGAGGCTGTAGTCGTACCCCGCCTGCGCGGTGGTTTCGCGGCTACCGATAAAGGAAATGTTGTTGTCCAAAGCGGTCGATGCAGCCAGATCGCCGTCGAAGTGGACTAGTCCATAACCTGCGGCCAGCGTTAACGACGATCTCGGCGTGAGGGACTCGACAATGTCTGCTAATCCCAAATTCGTGATGCGTGGCACCTGTCCCAGAGAAACACCTTCTCCCCCAGCAAAGGCGTTATCGCTCGCTCCGGCGAACGCGGTAGCGCCCAGTAGGCCTGTGCCTAGGCTGCCCAGGCCTAAGTTGTAGGCGCCACTTCCGCCGTAGGCGGCGAAGCCGAAGGCTCCTTCCGGCAGATAGCTGAAGGCATCTCGAATCGCCAACTGGCCGCGCTTCCAGTTGATGCGGTTGTCGATGTCGAATTGCTGCAGTTGTTGCAGTCCAATGCCGGCCACGTTGTAGTACGAGACTCCGCCGATATAGTCCGCCGCTACATCGTAGTTTCTCCACAGCTTTTGCAGGGTCAGACTTCCTAAGCCTCGGGTTACGAAACCGGTTGATGACCCTCCGACGGTATTCGCCGCGTTCGAATCAACCGACTCGCTGAAATGCAGGCCGGGCAAAAGAAAGCTCTCCGGCGCCGCATGAGGTTCAAGACCCGGCTGGTCGATCGCGGAAATAGGCGGATTCTCGCTCACTGGCGGCGCAGGGTTTTCCTGCCCGAAGGCCGGCACGGGTGTCGGAGCGGGAGTCTGATTCTCGTCGTTCTGCGCCCAGGCCACGCTGACTGAAAGCAGGCTCAACGTCAGCGTCATTAGGATTTGGGCTTTACTCATTTTCGATTCCTCGCGAACGTATTGCCAAGCTTACGGGACAACGATAGTGTCTCCCGGTTTCAGCGCGATATTCTGCTGCTTACTGCGGCCCTTGATTGCGTCCTTGTAATTAAATGGCAATTTGGTCTGTTTCCCATCGATTACCCGCAACACATAGATTGCTTTGAGATTGGCAAACTGAGTGAAGCCAGCGCTGGACAGCGCCTGCAGCACAGTCATACCAGGCAATAGAGGCATCGCCCCGGTATGGAGTACCTCGCCCAATACATAAATCCGCTGGCTGTTCATTGCCGTCACGACCACGGTAACCCGCGGATCCTCGATATATTTTTTTAGCTTTTCGCGGATCGAAGCTCCCAACTGCATCGGGGTCATGCCAGCCGCTTGCACGTCGTCCAGCAAAGGCATCGAAATCTTGCCGTCCGGCCGCACCGGCAGAGTGACACTCATATCGGGCTCTTTCCAAACGGAAATTCGCAGTGTATCGTCTGGCCCGATCACATAATCGGGGCGACCGCCAGGATTGGATGCCCGAACTTCCGGAACAGCCACTTGCGCTTGCTTCGGGGCGTCGGCATCCTCTTGGGCCCACATGCCGATGGCAATGAAAGCTAACATTGCCAGGCAGGCAAGCTTTATTACTTTCTTCATGCGTTCTCCTATGAGCATAGAACCCGCGTTAAGCATTCAAAGCTCAATCGTTCAGGAGGCCCGGTACTCAGAGCACCCCATCTGTTTCAGTTTGTATAGTAAAGCCTTGTAACTGATCTGAAGATCCTGCGCAGCGCGGCGGCGATTCCAGCGGGTACGGGTCAGCGCTCGCAGAATCAACTCCTTCTCCATCTCCCGGGACGCAGCCCGAGCCGCCTGCTTCAGCGAAATCCGTGCACCGTCGTTTTCAGCCTGCGGCCGCCGCAGCATGGCGCGCAACCCGCCCATGGCGACGTTTTCGTCGCCGAGAGCGACGATCGCCCTGGCTGCATTTTCTAACTCCCGCACATTGCCGGGCCACGAGTATTCCTGAAACAAGCGCTGCGTCTCTTCACTGAGCGCCGGTGCGGTCCGCTGAAAATCTCGGCCAAATTTTCCCAAAAAGTGTTCCATCAAAATGGGGATGTCTTCCCGGCGCTGGCGTAGTGGGGGAATGCGCAAACATACGCCGCTGATTCGGTAATACAAATCTTCACGAAGATTCCCCGCCTTCACTTCCGCTTCCAGGTCGCGGGCGCTGCCGCAGATGAGCCGGACCGGAGCTTGCTTCCCATTTCCAGAACTCTCCTGGCTCAGTATCTTCAGCAACCGCGCCTGATCCCGCGCGCTTAATTCAGCAATCTCCGCAAGAAAAACTGTCCCACCGCCTTCGAAACCATCATGAATGTCCGGATTTCCAAACTCTATCGCCTTTACGTTCAAGCAGGAAAAAAGGTGAAGATTTTTCCCTCTTCGTCGGGAAAGCTGGTGAATCCGCCGCGCGGTCGCCTTCTTGCCGGCTCCGTTTTCGGCCAGCAGCAACACCGGAACTTCGCTCTGCGCAACCTCCCGCATCACGGATTCTACGCTGCGCATGCTCGGACTTACCCCCTCCACGAACTCATCAACAGGGAGCCCAGGATCTTTACTTGGCGCCGAGCTTGGCAGGAAACTTGGTTCCATCTTACGACCTACTCTCAAGGGACGACCAGAGTCAACAGGTCACCCTTATAACCCGAGTAAAGCAAAGCACGAGAAATGCCATCCTTTTCGCCATGGACGGACTGGTCTTTGATCGTGTTGGCACCATCTTTTCAATAGCTTAGCGAACACAGTCTACCCTCAGACAGGAAAAAACCTTTCCCACAATACGCTACATGGTTCAGCACAAAAGGGAAAGTATTTACCCACTTGACAGTAACCTTGCCGGTGACTCACCCGCGTACTTCAGGACAATGTTTCCCGGCTTCCTGCAAACGTTGCAAAAGCATGAAAAGACAAGAGGCGTCGCTGCCCGTCACAATCGCGCTCGTCCTTCCAATACCTCCTCAGCCAAGGCTCGAACCCTCGATCATTTCTTGGAATTTTAGGGTAGACTGATGTCGGTTGGATCGCAAATCTCGCCTTCTCTTATTCTTATCTTGTGGATCGCACGATTCGCAGATTCTGGCGGGAGGAACGGAAGCAGCCTTGAATCAAGCCAGTCGCTGGCGCTTTGCGCTCGCTGCAAGCTTAATTGCTCTTACTGCGATTCTTCTGCAAGCGCGCAGCCGGACCGAAACCATCCCGCCACGCCAGCCGCTGTCCTCGTTTCCCGCCCAATTGGGGAATTGGAGCGGAAAAGATATTCCTCTGGATAAGGAAACTCTGGATGTTCTGGGTGCCGGCGAGTTCCTGGTACGTGGCTACCGCGCTCCCGGCAGTGATCTGCCCTACGTTGATCTGTTTCTCGCTTATTTTCCCAGCCAGCGTACCGGAGATACCATCCACTCTCCCAAACACTGTCTGCCCGGAGCGGGTTGGACTCCGGAGAGAAATGATCAGGTCACCATTTCTTTGCCCGGGCATTCGCCGTTCCCGGCAAATCGCTACGTCATCGCCAGAGCCGAGGCCCGCAAGCTGGTGCTTTATTGGTATTGGGCCCATGATCGGGGCGTCGCCAGCGAATATTGGGCCAAGTTTTATCTGGTGAAAGACGCAATTCGGATGAACCGCAGCGATGGCGCATTAGTTCGCATCACGACTGACATGCTTCCCGGCGAAAGCCCAGACGCCGCCGAGCAGCGGCTTCGTCCCTTTACCGCGGATGTAATTCCTTTGCTCAACCAATACATTCCCCGCTGATTGCGAATCGCCGATCATCGATCATCAATCATCTGGTTTTTCTTCCGGAAGAGCCGGCGTGGCGAGTGGAGGAGGGATTCCGCTGGCCACGCCGGCTTGGTTTAGATCCTAGGCCGAAACACTGACGCTGCTGGTCGCCGAACTCCCGCTCGTACCGGAAGCGGGAGTGATGCTGGAAAGAGCGTTCAGGAAATTCAGAACAATTTGTTCGTTACTATTGGCTCCCAGGTTGAGCGTAACCTGCGGCGCGTTGGAGCTCTGGCTAGTCGAAGCCTGGTTTGTCGAAACCTGGTTACCCACACTGATGGAAACCTGTTCCCCGCTGCTGGAGTTATTGATGCCGATGGTGATTTCCTCCGGGCTCGTGCTGCTGCTGTTCAAATTAATTACGATTTCCGGTGCCGAGGTGCTGGCTTCTGTAGTCGGGCTGGTTCCGCCGCTGTTGCTGCTCAAATTCAGCACGATTTCCGGACCCGCGTTGCCCGCGCCAGTGGTCCCAGCACCAGCACCGGTAGTCGATACCGGCTGGGCAACCGGCCCCTTAGGCGTATTCCCGCGAAAGGTTGACTGGAGCGTGTCAAAGGCCTGCTGCGCGCCAGCTAGATCCCCCGATTGCAATGCTTGTCCAATCGCGGTGAAATCCTGCTCGCGTTGGGACACTTTAAATGGATTTCCATTGGCGAACGGGCCTTCCTGCCCCAGGGCGGTAATGTTGTTATAGGCAACCTGAGCATTGGCCAGATTTCCTGAACGGAGTGCCTGTCCTAACTGTTGCTCGTCGCTATTCCGGGTCTGGAAATACGACTGCAACTGCTGGTACAACGAACTGCTCGAGACGGCTGATGTCGACATGAAGATCTCCTCAGAATTTGGTTGATCTGACACGGACCGCGATGGGGGTTCCTGCCATTCAAGGCCTATATCGGCGCGAAGGCTTTAAACTTCAATCATGCAGCGGTTTTCTTGAACGAACGCGAAGAAAAAAAGCGCGGTAGGTTGGGGCGAAAGGATCGTCCCCGAAAATTTCGAGCGCGGCGTTACCTTAACCCGAGGTTTTGTAATCGCAGGCAGAACGGCAAGGCTCGCAGTACATCAGCCCGTCCTGGCAAATACGGACGTCGAGCGTTGTCTGGCAGAGACAACAGAATTTGTCGCACTCGCAACTCTCTTCCGACATCTCGCATTGTGCGCAACGGAATTTGACGCGGCCGCTTCCAGTGGACATAGCAGCAATGTAGCTCTTCAAAGGGCATTCAGGAAACGTGCCGTTAGTAACCGGAACTCCATTTATAATTCTTGGTTCAACGACCAGGCTTAACTAAAACGCTGATCCCTCAGGTTCACAGTCTATTTCTCACTATTAAAGGACACACTTTTGCTCGATTTTCTAGGCGACCTTCGACGAACTCAGATGTGCGGCACCCTGCGTCCCTCCGACGCGGGCAAGAAAGCTGTGCTCATGGGATGGGTGAACCGCCGCCGCGACCACGGCAACCTGCTCTTCATCGATCTGCGCGATCGCACCGGCATAGCGCAGATTGTTTTTAACGCCGAGCGAGATACTGCCATCCACGAAAAAGCTGGAGCCTTGCGCAATGAATACGTCATCGCCGTCACCGGCACGGTGAAGCTTCGCGATGCCAACACCATCAACAAAAATATGCCCACAGGCGAAGTCGAACTGGTCGCGGAAGAGCTGCGCATCCTGAACGAATCGAAGCTTCCGCCATTCCTGCCGTCGGACACCGCGCTCACCAACGAAGAGACCCGCCTGAAATACCGCTACATCGATCTCCGCCGCGACGTGATGCAATTCAATATTGAGACTCGTCACAAGGTCGCAAAAGCCATTCGCGATTATCTTTCGAACCAGGGTTTCTTCGAAATCGAAACTCCATTCATGACGCGCTCCACTCCCGAGGGCGCGCGCGATTACCTCGTTCCCAGCCGCGTGCAGCCCGGTACGTTCTACGCGCTGCCGCAATCGCCCCAGATGTTCAAACAAATATTAATGATCTCCGGCTTCGACAAATATTTTCAGATCGTGCGCTGCTTCCGTGACGAAGACCTGCGCGCGGACCGCCAGCCCGAGTTTACCCAGATCGATCTGGAAATGTCCTATCCTCAGCCGGAACGCGTCTGGGAGGTGGTCGAAGGATTTCTCACCGCTGCCTTCCGCGCCGCTGGATCGGAAATCAAAACTCCATTCCCGCGCATGGATTACGACGAAGCCATCCGCCTCTACGGCATCGACAAGCCCGACCTGCGCCTGCCCGCCTTCACCGACGTCCGCGAATGTTTCACGCCGGAGAATTTGCAAGAGCTGGCGATCAATCCGAATCTCCCGCTGATTGCGATTCGCACGCCCAAGGTTGGCGAACTCTCGCGCAAAGAGCGCGACGACATCAAGCCTATGTTCCATTCCAAGGGTGGAGCAAAAATTTTCGAAGATTTCAAACGCATCAGTAACAAATTTCCAGAAGCGGCCGGCGCCATTGAAAAAAAATGCGGAGCCCAAGAAAAAGATCTGATCGTGCTGGTCGCAGCCGCCGCCCAGTCCGGTCCGCAAACCGCCATGCCCGCGCACCGCAAAGTCACGCCGCAAGAGCTGGCCATCTATGCTTCTGCGGGATTACTGCGTCTGGCGCTGGCACAAAAGTATGCGGACCGTCATGGCATCTTCAAGAAGACCGGCGACCCGGCAAATGATTTCCGCTTCCTCTGGGTCACAAACTTCCCCATGTTCGAGTGGGACGAAAGCGAAAAGCAGTGGATGGCCGCGCATCATCCCTTCACTTCTCCACACGAAGAGGACATGAAACTGCTGGAAGAGGGAGTTGAGTCGGTAAAAGATCCGCAATCGCCGCTCAGCGCGGTCCGAGCCTTGGCCTATGACGTCGTGCTAAACGGCACGGAGCTGGGCTCGGGATCGATCCGAATTCACCGCCAGGATATCCAAAGCAAAATCTTCCACGCCCTTGGCATGACCGAAGAAGAAGCCCGCGCCCGCTTCGGATTCTTCCTCGAGGCTCTCGAGTACGGCACTCCGCCGCACGGCGGCATCGCTCTCGGCCTCGACCGCATCGTCATGATCATCGCCGGAGCCGAAAGCCTCCGCGAAGTAATTCCCTTCCCCAAAACCGCCCGCGCCGTGGATTTAATGGTGGACGCACCAACTCCAGTCAGCGATTCGCAGCTGCGCGATTTGGGGATCGCGATAAGAACAAAGAGCTAGCCCGCGCCCTCGCCCAAGCAAGTTTGGACGGCGAGCACTTTCGGACGGCGGCACTTTGGTGAAACTGCGGGCGGCGGCACTTTGGTAAAACGGCCTTCGGGCGGCGGCTTTTGGGTAATGGCTTTTGGGTGGCGCAGCGCTTTCAGCGCTGCGATCCAGCTCCCCTAAGATGAGCGGCTTTAGCCGCCGAGGTACCTCAGGGGCTAAAGCCCAGAGCCATAGCAAGATCCTTACCGCAGCACTGAAAGCGCTGCGCCACCCAAAAGCAAAAAAACTGACTTCGGGCGTCCCGGCTCGGGACAGCTTCGAGGCTCGAAGCCCACGCTTTCCCACTTCTGCACTGCTCCCAAAAAGAACTACGCTTCGTCACACCGTTCTTCCTCCCTCCCATGCTATACAGAACTTGGTTTCCCTAGATCCCCGCAGAGCTTCCGGTAAAGCGATGCGAGACACACTCTCCGAGCCTCATCTCGCCAAAGGTGGGACTCATGCCACGCGCCTCACTCTGTCTGATTGCACTTTATTTTTTGTCATCGTCAGCCTCCGCTCAGGACGCGGCCACCGGCGCCATCCACGGCACCGTGCTCGATCCCGCTGGGGCCCACATCGCGCAAGCCTCCATCGTCGCCGTCAGTTCCGCCACCGGCGTCCGTTACTCTGCCACATCTGACTCCGAAGGCCGCTTCTCGCTCGATCTTCTGCCTCCCGGCGACTACAACGCCCGCGCCGTCGCCGATAAAATGTCCCCGCAAAAAACTCCGTTGCTTCACGTCGACGTAGGCGCCTCCACCGAAATCGAATTCCATCTCACCATCGCCGGCCCGCAGGAGAATGTCACCGTTTCCGGTTCGCCCAAGCTCGTCGACACCAATCCCATCGCCGTTTCCACTCTCATTGATGAGCGCGCCATCGCCGACCTCCCGCTCAACGGACGTCGCTTTTCCGACCTCATGCTGCTCTCGCCAGGCGTCACGCAAGATCCGCGCAGCCTCACTTCTTCCACCAACGGAGATCTCTCCTTCGGCGGCCTTCGCGGATTCCAAAACAGTTTCCTGGTCGATGGCGGAGATTTCAACAATGCATTCTTCGCTCAGGCCCGCGGCCTTTACCGCACGCCCTATCAATTCTCCAACGACGTTGTGCAGGAGTTCCGGGTCTCCACCAATTCGTACGGCGCTGAACTCGGCCGCGCCGGCGGCGCAGTCGTAAATGTAGTCACCAAATCCGGCTCGAATCACTGGCACGGCACCGGCCTCTATTACATTCGCGACAGCGGATTCGGCGCCGCCGATCCTATGATGACCTTCAAACCGCACAGCCGCCAGCAGCAGGGCGGAGGCACGATCGGCGGCCCTATCAAGAAAAATAAAATCTTCTTCTTCGGCGGTTTCGACCAGCACTATTTCCACGTTCCCGACGTCGTCGAATTTCTCAACGGCACCATGCAGGTCGTTCCTCAAGCCGGAACCGGACCTTACTCCCCCGGCGATTACGAAGCCAGCGACCAGGCTCTCGTCTTTGCCGCCGCCGCCAAACTCAGCTCATACGCCGGATCTTTCCCCGCCGCACAAATCGGCAACGCCGCCTACGCCAAACTCGATATCAACCTCACCCCGCGCAACCAGCTCGCCTTGCGCTATAACTCTTCCCGGTATTGGGGATCGAACAACGTCTTCCTCGACCCCGCCAGCCCCGTCACCTACGATTCCATCTCCGACAACGGCGAAGAAACTGTCTCTACTGACACCGGCTCCGCCTCGCTCACCTCAGGGCTAACTCCGCGCCTCATCAGCCATCTCCGCGCCCAGTTCTCCCGCGACCTGCGCCAGTCCTATACCAACACCAACGACACGCTCATCAAGGTCACCGACATTGTCGATGGCATCGGGCGCTCCGACCAATTGCCCCGCGCTACCCGCGAACACCGCGCCCAGCTTGCCGAGACTCTCAGTCTCGACACCAGCCGCCATTCCTTTAAGTTTGGCGGAGACACTCTGATCACGTGGATCTATGATTTCTTTCCCAGCCAGCAAAGCGGCGAATACCTTTTCGATGAAATCAAAGTCAACCCCTTCACCTTCGAACCGCAAGAAGCCGGACTTCCTCTCACTCCGCTCCGCGCTTACGCCCATGCGGTCCCGCACTATTATCTGCAGAATTTCGGCCAAGCCGCTTCCAACCCCAACAGCAACGACTATGCCGCCTTTGCGCAGGACACAATTCGCGTCACCGATCATTTAGCCGTCAACCTCGGGGTTCGCTGGGATCTGCAAACTTTCACCAACGCCGGACTCCAATCCAACCCGCTATTTCCACCCGCCGGCAAGGTCCCCTACAATCCACGCAATTTCGGGCCCCGCGCCGGACTCGCCTACTCCATTGGCAAGAATCATCCGCTCGTCATCCGCGCCGGCTACGGGATTTTCTACGTGCGTATCCCGCAGATCTATAACTCAGCCATCGTCACCGAAAACGGCATCAACGATGCCCAGGTTTTTCTCAACAACAATACCTATGCCGACCGTCAGGTTTTTCCCACCTACCCCAACCCGCTCGTCACTTGCTCGCTCACCTCAGCAAACTGCAATCTTCCGCAGGGATTCAGCGAAGGCGTCACCAACGATGTTTCGGCATTCGCTCCGAACTTTGTCACCCCGCGTGTCCAGCAAGCTAGCCTCACACTCGAACGCGAGGTTGCCGACCACACAACCGTCGCCGTCTCCTATCTTTACGTCCACGGCGAACATCTCATCCGCGCGCTCGACGTCAACCTGCCGCAACCGGTCGCACTCACTTATCCCATCTTCGATTCCACGGGCTCGATATTTCAGAACGGCTACTACACCGTCGATTCCTTCGCCACCTGGCAATATACGCAATCGGCGACCTGCACATTTCCTCCGTGCATTAATCCTCTCGGACGTCCCATCGCCCAGCTCGGCGAGATCGACGAATTCCAAAGCGCCGCCTCCAGCGTCTACAACGGCGCAACCCTTTCAATTAACCGTCGCATGGCTCACGGGACGTATCTTCGCATCTCTTATACCTACGCCCATGCCATCGACGACGGTCAGGATGCCCTCGTCGCGGGGGAACCTGCGACCGTGCAAAATTCCTACCAACCCAATGCCGAGCGTGGACCCAGCGTCACGGACCAGCGCAACCGCTTCGTTGCAGCCTTCTCCGCCGAGCCACGCTTCTTCCATCGGGAACACCAACTGCTCGGTCACATCTTCAACGAGTGGAAAATTTCCAGCATCGTCACCGCCGGCAGCGGGCGCCCCGTGAATGCGACCGTCAGTGGCGATCCTAATCAGGACGGCAATGATCTCAACGATCGTCTACCCGGATACAGCCGCAACGGATTCACCGGTCCCGATTACTCCTCCACCGATCTGCGCCTGGTACGCAAAATCCACGTCGGCCGAGGATACCGCCTGGAATTCACCGCCGACTCTTTCAACCTCTTCAACCGTGACAACCAGCGTGTCACCATTACGTCCGACGGCCTCACCGCCGAAGCCACCACTTTCACGCCATACACGACTTATGTAAACGGAACGCCCTACCCCGCCTACTACCAGCAGCCACAAAATTTCCTGAAGCCCAACGCTGCCTTCGCACCTCGGCAAATCCAACTCGGATTGAAGTTCGTTTTCTAGTTGGCAATTGCCGCGATTGAACACTCGGGTCGGGCCTGCATGGCCGACCCTCCTGGATCATTGGAGGCTTTTGGAGCGCAGCGACTCTATGATTCACGCCAACATTTAAGACTTTTTATCCAGCCACTCTGCCAGCCGGCAACCATCTTCTTCCAAGACAAAGGTTCCCGCACCAAAACATTCCCCAAATATGCGATGCGATTCCGCATCGCGAGCGGCGCGCGAAATCCATTGTTTGCCCACCTGATATTGTGAAGCTGTAAACCATTTTTGCGGCAGCACTTCGACCAACCCGGCTTGCAGATAGAGCGCGAACAAGGCAAACGCGGGATCGTCGTTCGAAAGCGCCTTATAACTTGTGGGTATGATTAACTCATCGATCGCGGCCAACTCGCCGGGGACGTCAATTTTATGCGTGCCCGGACCAAGCGTAAGAGGTAGCTCGAAGTCAGCGATGGGTGGCGTTCGGGAGTAGATCCGATCCGAAGACGGCTTGAACCATCCGGCGATTTCTGCGAGGTCGAAAGGTTCGAGTTGATCCGGATTAAAACCGGCGAAGCGAATATTTCGCCCCTCCGGACACCAAATTCCCAGACAACCCGGAGAGACTGCAAAAGGCCGGCAGTAGGTGTTGAGCGCCAGCCGGGGCTTATTGGGTTCGTGCTCCGGCGACAACGACACCACGTAAGCCAAGGGCCCTTCATCGCCGTGATGCGTCCAAACAAACCGTTGCCCGGCGACAGAATAAAGTTCGGGAAACGTTTTCCAATACCACGGGGCGGGGCCGACGGTACGTGAAAGTTGTTGCCGGATGCTGATCAAGTTTGCTATTGGCATGCGGTGAAATTGAGCCGCCGGACCAGAGAGTCCTTTGCGGATTGGACAAGCGGTTCAATCACAAAACTACCGACTGCCGCAACGACTCAGTCAACTTGCGGCCGGTACGTTTGCACCCTTCACATTCGCACGAATGAACTTCACGATGTTATCCATCGCCGCGCCGGGCTGAAAAATGGCAGCGACGCCGATCTGCTTAAGTGCGCCGATATCCTGATCAGGAATGATTCCGCCCACCAGAACTAGAACATCATTCATCTTGTTCTGTTTCAGCAGGTCCATGACGCGGGGAACGATCGCATTGTGCGCTCCGGAGAGAATCGACAGTCCGATGACCTGCACATCCTCCTGCAGTGCCGCGCTTACAATCATCTCGGGTGTCTGGCGCAATCCGGTATAAATCACTTCCATGCCCGCGTCGCGCAAAGCGCGCGCAATTACTTTGGCACCGCGGTCATGACCGTCGAGGCCCGGCTTCGCCACCAGTACTCGGATCTTAAGATCTGCCATCGCATTCATTTAATCACAGTGGCCACATTCGAGCACAGAGGCCGCAGCGTCCCAATTTAGCTCAAAGCGTCTTTGTATCCAAACTGCGCCACAAATACCAACACGCCACACTGCGGTAGGGCTCCCAGCACTTCGCGATCTTTTCCATTTGTTGAGGGGTTGGCAGCTTGATCTTGCGCTTCCGGGTCTTTTTCGCCACCGCAGATTTCTTTTCTGCGGACGTGTTCCTGGCCGTTTTCGCGCGCCGCCCGTCCAGATAGTGTTTATAAATTGCCATGCGTACTCCGAAATCGCCCGAAGGCAGCACATTCTGTCGTTTCAGTGTAAACATCAGAAACATTTGAGCCGTCCAGACGCCAATGCCCTTCACTTGCGTGAGATGCTCAATCACTTGCTCATCCGAGAGTTTCGATAACCGCGAAAAATCGACGAGCCCGGAAGCCGTCTTCGTCGCCAGGTCTTTTAGATAGGCTGACTTTTGCTTTGACAGTCCAACGCTACGCATTTGCTCGTCGCTCAGCTTGAGGATTCCTTCCGGAGTTAGCGGTTCGCCAGCTAAGGCGGCAAACCGATTGAAAATCGTTTCTGCCGCCTTGCCGTTCAGTTGCTGATAAACAATGGCTTCGGCCAGGTTGTGAAATTCGGGCGGCCCAAACTGCATTTGGCATGGTCCAACGCGAGCAATGATTGCCCGCAAAACGGGATCGGATTTCTTAAGATGATTGAGCGCTTTTCGCACGGAATTACTATCCCTGAACCTTGCATTATCTTTATCATAAAACTACTCGTGCAAGCGAATAAAAATCGAACGCGACGATTACTGAGCTGCCGGATAAACGACAAATAGACGAAGCCGGTGAGCTTCCAATCTCGATGCACATGCCTTCCCGCATTACTCTTTACTCTTGCCCGCAGGAAGCTGGAACCCGATACGTTTTCGCGGCGGATCCTGGGGCGTCATCAATTCCTTGATCGCTTCAATTAAATCCTGAATCGTAGAATCGTGGCTATCCAAACGGTCTTCAAGTTCATTGATTTTTCCGGCAAGCTTACGATTGTTAGCCAGCATCTCGCGCAGTCGTACGAATGCGCGCACCACAAATACACTCATCTCCACGGCGCGTTCGGAGTTAAGCACGCTTGCCGCCATAATTGCGCCATGCTCGGTAAATGCATATGGAAGGTATCGCCGCCCACCGCGCGTCTCTTTTGAGGTCACAATTTGTGACCTCAAAGCTTCATATTCTTTGGCGGTGAGCTGGAAGACGAAGTCGGCGGGAAAACGCTTCTGATTGCGCTTGATTTGCTGATTAAGAACTTTTACCGGAACGCCATAAAGCTCGGCAATGTCGGCGTCGAGAATTACTCTCTGATGGCGAAGAAGCAAAATCCGCGATTCCACGGCATAAGGTGAGGTCACGCGGCGTTTCGGCATTTTGAGAAGTGTCGCAGTTATTCTTCTTTTCATTTGAGGTCACAGAATGTGCCTCAATCATATCCCGGAAGCGGCGCGCTATCGCAGCTAACCCCTCGCCAGTTGATGGAGTTCGTCCTTATTTGGGAGAGGCCTGCCCCGCTCTTAAAGACTCGCCCTGTACAAGCCAGTCCATCGCCGCCTCCTGCGTATGAAACACAGGGAAGTCACGTTGCGAAAAGTTCTTGAAGTGCTCGTAGAACACATGTGGCATGCTCTCAGTCCCAACCCATGCCGACTTCTTCACATACGGACGATCCAACGCAAGAACTTCTTTCATACGCGTGGCCACAGCCTTGTCGATCTGCGCTTCAGTGAAGTCAGCCAGAGTGAGCAATGACCCGGGGGCGTGGCGTGCGATATCGGCGCGAACCAGATCGAGCAGCAATAGAATTTCTTTCGCAGCACAGTGCGAGAAGTCGATGATGTAAATTACATGGCCTTTGTGTTTGACAACGCGCAGGCGCTCGTTTATGGGAGGTCCGCTCGTGCTCATGCCAGCAGCGACTCCACAACGCCATAAGCGCCGTCCAACGCGGCATCCAGTGCAGCAGCATCTTTTCCTCCGGCTTCGGCCAAGTCGGGACGGCCTCCGCCTCTGCCACCAACTTTCTGGGCTACGGGTCCAATGACTTTCCCTGCCTGCACCCGGCTGGTGAGATCCTTAGTGACCCCCACGATCAACGACACGTTGCCATTCGAAGCCGATCCCAGTACCACCACGCCCGAGCCGATCTTGTCGCGCAGTTGATCGACCAGCGTCCGCAGTTGCGCGCGCTCAAGATTGTCCACGCGATGCGCGAGGACTTTCACGCCTCTAACTTCCTTTACTTTTTCGCTGATGTTGGCTGTGCCGATCGAAGCCGAGGCCGATTTCATCCGCGCCTGGTCCAATTCCCGCGCCAGGCGCTTGATTTCGGCATCTTTCTTGGCGAGTTCCACCTTCAGCGCGTCAGCGGGAGAGGCTGCGTCGGAATGTGCAGCCATACTTGCCACATAATTTTCCAACGCGTGGTCCTTGCGAAAGTGCGCCAGCGATCCCTCGCCCGTGACCGCTTCCACTCGCCGCACGCCCGAGGACACGCTCCCTTCTTTCAGAATCTTGATCAGCCCAATCTCGCCGGTTGCGCCCGTGTGCGTGCCTCCGCAAAGTTCGGTCGAGAAATCGCCAATCCGCACCACGCGCACCTTGTCGCCATACTTTTCCCCGAACAGCGCCATCGCGTGATAAGTGTTGATCGCTTCATCGATCGGCACGTCGGTTATGGTCTCGACAATCTGATTGCGCAAAACTTCCTTGTTGATGATGTCTTCAATGTCCTTCAACTCTTCGTCTTCCACCGCCGTGAAGTGCGAAAAATCAAAGCGCAAATGATTCGGCGCTACCAGCGACCCCGCCTGCTTCACATGCTTCCCCAAAACTTCGCGCAGCCCGGCATGCAACAAATGCGTAGCCGTGTGATTGCGCATGGTCGATTCGCGAACATCAGAATTGACAACCGCCGTCACGATATCGCCGATCTCGATGTGCTCTCGGGCACGAACCTTGTGAAAACGAACTCCCTGAATGGGCATAAAACATCCAAAAACGTCGGCCACGACCACGTTTCCTTCGGCGTCGTACAGCCATCCGACGTCTCCGACCTGGCCACCTGAGTCTGCATAGAAGGGAGTATGGTCCAGGATAATCTCGCCCTCCTCGCCGGGTTGCAGCTCTCGGGTTACCGTCGCGCCCGGTCTGAATACCCCACGCACAAAGCACTGTGAGGAGCGAGTTTGCTGGTAGCCCTCGAAAACGGTCGTTGGAAGCTGCTGATACGCTGAATTGGCGCTCCCCTTCGCGGCACCTTTCCAAGAACTTCGAGCGCGTTCTCGCTGTTTCTGCATCGCGCTTTCGAAACCCTGTGTGTCGAATGCGATCCCTGCGTCGCGGCATGCGTCTTCCATGAAATCCAGAGGCAGCCCAAAGGTGTCATACAACTTGAAAGCATTCTCCCCTCGGTAGACCACCCCGATCCCATGTCTCTTCAACAGACCTACCCGCAACTGGCGTCCTGCTAGCTGATGCTGGTCTGGTGGCAGGATTTGGGTCGAGGCAGCGCCGAGCGCATCATCTTGGATGAGCGGATGTTCCTCCGAGGCACTGTAGACTGCCCGGTCGAGGTCCTCTTCGAGCTTTTTCATTCCGTCTGCGAGCGTGTGTTCGAACCGCACCTCCTCAGCTCTAATCACCTTTTTGATCCGATCCTGGGATTCCCAAAGCTCGGGGTACGGGAACCGCCCCTCGCGATTGCTCTCGGCAGGCCCTCCAGCCATCAACCGAATGACCACGCTGGCCATATCGGTAAGCACGAAGAAATTTCCGCCGGTGAGCCGAACATGTCTCATGGCTCGGCGCATTATTTTTCGGAGCACATAGCCACGCCCTTCGTTCGAGGGAACGACGCCATCTGAAATAAGAAAGGTCGTTGCACGCGCATGGTCCGCGATAATCCTGAGCGAAGCTTGGGTCCTCGCGTCGAACGTGCTTGGATCGAAGCCTCTGTGCGCCCCGCTTACCACGTTGCAGAAGATTGCTGCGTTGAGGATGAGGTCTGTAAACAAATCCGTCTCGTAATTCGAAATCACTCCCTGCAACACCGCCGTGACCCGCTCCAGCCCCATCCCCGTATCAATCGAAGGCTTGGGCAGCGGGTTTAGCTTGCCGGTCGCATCGCGGTC
>JBAVQD010000169.1:0-4035 GCA_049693675.1 Candidatus Sulfotelmatobacter sp.
CAAAGAGATTGTCAATGACTTAGGGGTTTTTCGAGAGCCACTCGTACCCGTAGAATCTATAACTTACCGTTACTCGGTTCACTCATAACCCAAAGGTCGGTGGTTCAAATCCACCCCCCGCAACCAAATCTTCCGTTTGGTTTCAATGGTTTGAGCCAATCTCACAACTGGCTCGGTGACTCTAACACCCAACTTCCCAGCCTAAATTTCAGAGATTCTTTGCGCACAGTTTTGCGCAAACCCTGTGAAGGGCACCCGCTTCGGCATTTTCGTCCTCGGCGAGTGCCCTTCAGTGGGAGACTTGGTTCGGATCATGCTGCCGTAGCAAGCTTGCGGATTGCTGGTGCCCTCCTGCGCTTCTTGTACGGCTTCCGCTCCCTCGGCACAGTTTCACCATTCTCGAAACACCCGCCTAGCCTGCTTAATTCATCAAGACTGAGATTTTCTTGCGAGGATGTGCGATCTGGCATTTCGAAGGGCAGAGCGCTCGAGGTCGTGAGCTGGGTGCGGGACAGTTCGGCGTCACGCCCTGAGAGAGAGGATTTTGAACACGGCTCCGCAGGAACCGGCGACTGGGAGTTGAGTTGGGAAGCAAGGAAAGGGATCAACTGCTGTTGACGGCGAGGGCGGCGGAGCGGAACAGGTTCTGAAAGGGCCAGCCGCTGGCGAGATGGAAGCGAACGCAGCGGGCGGTAGGGCGGACGCGAGCACCGATTTTGAAGAGTTGGGCGCGCAAAGTTTCGATCTGCGCCGAGCGCCAAGGCTGGGGCAGATGCAGGCGAAACAGATTGACCAGATTGTAGGCGAAGCCGTAGAGCAGCAGGCGGAAGGCATTGGCCCGAAAGCGATGGCAGCTCAGGCGGTCGGCGCGGAAGCCGTTTTTGAATTCCTCGATGCGGTTCTCGCACTCGCCGCGATCGTTGTAGAAAGCAAAGACTTCGGAGGCACGTCCGGCGCGGTTCGTGATCACGAAGCGCAGGTTGGTGCCAGTGGCCGTGTGTTCGGCCTTGTAGCAGATGCGGCGCTGGCGCAGGAGCGGGCGCAATGAGGGAAACTGGAGAAGTGGCGCTGGGGTAGTTGGGTGCGGCGATAGCGCCGTCTCAGTTGCTTCTGCAGAGGTTCGGCACGGCGCTGGAAAACGCAGTAGGCGGGGATGCCGAGGGCGTACTCGATCTCGAAGAACTCGCAGAACTGGTAGAGCAGGGGCAGGGCGAAACCGGCGTCGCCGCGCAGCTTGATTTTCACGCCGGGAAATGCGGCCTCCAGTCGCGGCACCAGACGCACCAGCATGGGCACGATGCGGGCATGACTGGAGGCATTTCCCGGGCGCAGGCGCGCCGCCAGCAGGCGTCCGGTGTGGCGCTCGAAGATGAGCATGGGGTGGTACATGTGCTGGCCGTAGGCGCCGTCGAAAAAACTAAGCTGCTGCTGGCCGTGCGTGGGATCGTCGGTGGAATCGATATCCAGCAGGATCGCGCCGCGCTGGCGCACTTGGTCGCCGCAGAGACGGATGAACTGCTCGACCAGAGCGTCATTGAGGTGCACCAAGTCGCGGGCGCAAGGCGCGTTCTCCCAGCGGCTGAGGGTAGGCTGGGAACCGAGCGGATTACCGAGTTTCTGATCGGCGACGATCTGTAGCATGGGATCGTGGCGCAGGCGGTCGGCATCGTTGGCGTCTTCGTAGCCGGCCACGATTTGGTAGATGCGTTGTCGCATCAGTTCAAGCGAGTCGTGACGGACGCGCTCGTCCTCCCGCGGATCACTGAGCAGCCCGGCTAGATCGCGGGTCAGATGACGGCGCTCGTCGAAGGCGCGCAGCGGCAGCAGGCCGGCGTCGCTAGTGATCTGCCCGCCGGAAAAATCGGCACGAACCGGTTGATGACGGTAGAAAGAGAAGGTCAGCTGTGGTAAAACACTTTGTATCAAGCGATGGATGCTCCGAAAGGGAATGCTGGGTGCCGAAACCCAGTGTTCATCATTCCTTTTAGAGCATCCTTTCTTTTTTGGCTAGAGACTGGGTGAATAATCCAGGCTAGGGAACGTACCGTCGAGGAGTATGTGAAGCACACCATCCTAGCCATGCGGGAGTGTGGCCGGGTGCTTCGAGACGATGGGGTTGTGTTCTGGAATGTAGGGGACTCTTATTACGGATCGGGCCGAGGTGCTGGCGAGAACGGCACAAACGACATGAAGATGAACCCGCACTGTAGCGGCACACCGCTTCGGGGAGAGGGAAGGGCAAAGGGTTTGTGTCTGATCCCCCAACAGAAGTAGCGGCAAGGTGTATCAGGATCGGTAGCCGGGAACGGGATTTGGTACTTGATCCATTCGCAGGCAGTGGAACTACGGGTCTTGTAGCACAGCAGATGGGTAGGAGCAGTGTATTGCTGGACATCAGCGAGGAGTACGTGGGCCTCATGATGGAACGATGCAAAGCGGGCGGTCATAGGTGACGCCTGTGCTACCCGCGCAAGCACGTGGTTCGAGTCCATGCACCCACTCCAACTACTGCAAGCGCAAGTCGCAAGAAAGCATTAGGCCTAAGTATTAAGCACAAACGAGATGGGCGAGGTGAAACGGCGAACCCCCAAGGGAATCGAACGCACGCCCAATATTTAAAGGACATAATAATTTATGGGTGGACAATTTAGTTTTGTACCCGCAGACGAAACAACCTGACCGATGCGGAAACTTGGCTGGAAAAGATTGATCGCCCGTGGTGGAACAAGAAGACACCTGATGAGCGGGTAACTACAGGCCTTGATCGTCGGGCGTTGCGCCAGATGAAAGGTGCAGCGGAGGACGCCATCAGCGAAGCCAGCCCGCGCTACACCACGATGTATGTCTTCAGCGATGGCAGTGGATTGTATGAGAAACGCGAAGATGACTGGTTCACTTTGGACGCGGATGATGAAAAGCGGCTCAAAGCGTCAGTCGCCGTTGATGATGGCGAAGCAGAGGAAGACTAGTTGTGGTCAGCGGCATGAGTGTCGGACGAGATGTCCGAACGGGTTTTGCAGTTTCGCCCTTTGAAACACCGCTGTCTCCAGAGGGAGCGCCGAAATTGGTCGGCGCTCCTACACTCTAGGGCCGCAGTACTAAACAACGATAGATTGCATTTAGAGGCTTACGCATCCAACTCCTCAAGCCCCTTGAGGAATACCTTGAGTACAGATGTTTTTCCCGTCCCCGCTCGCCCGCAAAGAACGCTGAAGCGAGATTCGTAGAGTTTGGTCAGAGCCTCAGCTTTCTCTTTCCTAGCCCGTTCCTCCACTTCTGGAGGTAGCTTGGAACCGGACTTCTTGCCGAACTCATCCAGCAGTAATCTCTCCCAACTCCACCCAGCTTTGGCGGCAGGATTCTTAGCCTTCGTGCGCCGTGGCAATCGGCTGCTGACTTCACGCTCCAGTTCCGCAAGCCACTTCAGCGCCATTGTTGGAGGATCGCCATCTACTCGAAAGTCCAACGCTTCCTGATAGAAGGTCGCCTGGCCCAATACCAAATCCTTGTCGGGACGACACGTGCGGCGTTCTGGGAACCGTTTGTTGATGCGACTGATGGTCTCGGCGAACGGAAGCAGCGTATCACCTTGCAGAGCTGCCCCTTGAAGCACGGCAACGGCAACACCACGCACTCTGCGGGGATCGTCTTGTACACAGATTTCAGTCTTGTCTATGAAACGGGCTGCAGCTCCCTCAGGTCGCATTCCACGGTCTACAGTTTCCAATGCAATTGGATCTGATTCAGCATCCCCTTGGTCCATCTCTGACAGGAGGTATGGATTGGCCACCAATTGTTCATCGCTGGCGCTAATGCCACTGGCTAAACGGCTGTCTGGATTGGCTACTCGTTCAACCTGCAACGGGGACAATTCGAGTCGCGCTAGCATCGACAACAGATGGGATGAGAAGGCCGGTCTCCGAGGGGATGCTGTACGCTCCCAAGTTATCGACGTGCTCAAGGTAACAAGAGATAAAAGGAGACCGGCAATGAAGAAGGTTAGAACCAGAGCAGCAGCGCAGAGCAAGAATATTT
>JBAVQD010000170.1:0-112184 GCA_049693675.1 Candidatus Sulfotelmatobacter sp.
ATCGCCGATCATCCCATCAACCGCATCGAGGAGTTGCTGCCCTGGAACATCGGCTCCACTCCTGCCGAACTGTCCACTTAACCGATTCGTGGACACTTAGCAAGACGGTGCACTTCGGACGCTTACGGTAATAGGCTTCGTCCACGCATTTCTCGACTCAAAAATACGGGAAAAAGTTGTGGCGACTCGCCCTCTCACCACTCTGCCAACTGGAATGTCGAATCAATACATCGAACACTTGCACGCAATTTATTCAGTTGCGATCAAGCTCGATATTGTCCGAACCACCCTGCAACAGTTCGGGATCGCGATGTAGTTCGATTGGCGAGAAGACGACCGTAGAATCCGTGTAGAACACAGATGTGCTCTTTCCGGCATCGGTGTGTGAGCATAGATGGTCGTTAGTAAGGGTGAGCGTGTTGGTCTTAGGCCTCTTCATTGGTTTTCTCATTGTATACCTTCTCAAACCGCTGACGGCGCGGCATTATACCTCTAATATCGTCACTTTAATACCTACACTTTAGTGACCTTTCTGGGGTTAAGGTTTCATCAAAAATTCGCTCCTCCATCATTAAAACTTCTTAACCATGTGGAACGATGTGACATCCATCACACCCTCGAGGGGTTGGCTGCTCTGTCGATTTCAGTGTGATTCCTAAGGACATTTGTGTCACGTGAATAGTCGTCGTTGGGGGGAAGCTGGGGGGAACCTGGGGACAGACGGAACGTTCTCCATTTCTTCCCGCTAAGCCGCAAACATGCGGACTCGTCTGAATCTGGTAAGGACTTCTTCAGCCGGCCGCCCGACAAGCTTGCAGGGATGCTTCGACTGCGCAGGGAGAACCTACTGTCCTCCCTGCTTCGTTCAGCATGACAGGGAAAGTTTGACGAGGGGAACTGAGGGTTGGATGTAACGCTCCCCACTCTGCACTCGGCATAAAAAACCCACTCCGCAGGCTGCGAAGTGGGTTGTTCCGATGAATTGTCAAAAAGCAGGTGAATTGGCTGTTTATTGTCCGTTGCAGTTAAAGGCTTGCGGGGGTGAGAGGGACTTGAGCACACCTTCGCCCGGGTAGCTGTAGGCACCGTTAATCGCGCTCGAAGGCGATTGGAATTCAAACCACGGCAACAACGCCACGGTTTGCGGATGATACCTAAATCCGTCAATCGTCACCGGGAAGGTGGGGTTTGGCAGGTCTTCGATCACGTCCCCCACTTCCATAAGGTCCTGGCACTGGCCAGCGGGATTCAGCCAGAACGGCGTGATGTTGTGAATACCGTCGAAGCCAACGAACGGATCGTTGAATATCTCGGCGATCTCGTGGCTGTGAGCGGTCACATCCTGAACGTTACCTGAGAACAGGCCCGGCGTGATCCAACTCGAGTAGTTCACCACGTAGAAACGAAGACGGTCGCCGTTGCTGGCGTCGCCAGGCTCCTCATCGAAAGTGTGGAATCCAAGCACGCAGCAGTCGCTGGGATTGTTGTTCTCGTAGAGGTAAACGTTGGGAAAGAAGAACGTAGAGATGTCTTTGGTTGTGATCAAACCACCCACTTCGGCTGCGCCAATCACGGTCGAATTATCGGGGGGTGCGGTTGGTGGAAATAGCTCGCCTTCGAACACTGGATCGCTCACCAAAACAAAGGCGCAGCAGCTGCCGTTGTTATTGAGTGAAAAGAAATATGTGCCTTCAATCAGAGCCATGGTAAGGCCCGGCGTAAGGTTGGGCGCCAACAGAGTATGCCAGTTTGGCTGGGCGGTGCTCGCGAACTCTGCCCGCTGCTCGGCATCGGCGATTTGGGTCGGCACCGGGCTGCTGGTGTAGGTGGACACTCCATACACCGGACCATTTAAGAATCGCGTCACGAAAGCGCTTGGCGTGGAGATGAGCCGAACCGTCTTCCCGAGCTGGCTGGGTGTACACTTCGGGCAGTTTGTCGAATTCGTAACCACTGATCGCGGAGTACCATCAGCGTTCAGCATGTCGATGGTGACTGGGATGACAGGAGCATTAAATACAGTGGTCCCATCGTGCGACGGCGCTCTACCGACCATGCTGTATTGCCAAATATCGCGAGCCGTGCCATCCAGATAGACACCCTCGGCCCTAAACTGCCCTGTGAAGTTGATTAGCGTATCCACGCATGGGGGAAAGCCGGAGCAACTTGTCGCATTTGGCAAAGGTCGTAGTACGTTTGTCGCCCTTTTTTGTGCTGCGTAAGGTCCGCCGGGAGCTGGATGAGAGGCTATCATGTGCATCCCGGACAGGAAATTGTTCGGCAATACATCTTTGTCTTTGTCTTGAGCGAATACTACTGCACTGAGTAACGTCACGAGCAAGAACCACAGGGCGCATTTCTTCATTTCATTCTCCTTAGCTTGGATGGGAGATCAGGACATTAGTCACCGGGTCCCGAAATCGACAGCGAATTTTATATCGCCCTGCCGCCGTGCTTGTCATGAATTGGTAAAAAACCTCTCCACAGGTGAGTTTTGTCGAACTGGGCAAGCCGTGCAGCCGGAACTCAGGGACGCAGCAAGTGGGCTTGCAGGGATGCTTCGACTGTGCAGGGAGGACCTTCGGTCTTCCCTGCTTCGCTCAGCATGACAAGGATTGTTTGGCGAAGAGAGGGGTCGAGCTTCGCTCGACTGGACAGCCGAGGGCTGTCTCCACATAAGTCTGTATTTTCCAGTCATCGCGCGATACCATACTTCTGCTCTCGCGATTCTCCCCACCTCGTCCTTCCCTCAACCTTGGAATAGGCATCTGCTGCAATGTGTGTGCAACCCAACGCGCTCGGTGGTAAGGCCATACAATATATAGTGTTATATTGCTTGACCCCGCCCCTGTTTCACCGTTACAGTTGGTTAAATTTGTGGTCGCCCTTTCCAGCCTGGGACGATCTTGGGTTCAGCGCGCATCTTTCTGGAAGACGGAGGAATCCGTCTAGTAAACAGCCGGCGCGGCGAGATTGCCGGCAATCAGTCACTGAAAACTGGCCACTGTTTTCCCAAGGAGTTCACGTTGCTTAAACTGAAGCGGCTACAGATTCTCGGCTTTAAATCGTTTTGCGACCGTACCGACCTCAAGTTTCATGGGGATGGTATTGCCGCCATCATCGGCCCCAACGGCTGCGGCAAGTCGAATATTGCCGACGCCATTTCGTGGGTGCTGGGCGAGCAGTCGGCCAAGACGCTGCGCGGATCGCGCATGGAAGATGTAATCTTTGCGGGGACGCGCGACCGCAAGCCGACCGGAATGGCCGAAGTGTCGCTGACGCTGATTGATCCACAGGAGTATCCGGGGCCGGATGCGAATGCGCCGACTGAGATTGATATTCAGGACGAACTTCCGATCAATCCCATGTCGGCGAAACATGCGGAGGACTGGGATGAAGCGGCCATCCGTGCCCGCGCGGCTGCGGAAACCGAGAACGCGGTGGAAGAAGCGCAGCCGGGCAAAACCGAAGAAGTGGAAATTCCGCGTTCGAAGATTAATACCATTGCGATTGCTTTCCCGGACGATGAGCCGGTGTTTGCGTTGCCGGTGCACAATGTTCTTGCACAGAATGTCGCGCTGACCGCGTCGTCCGCGGCCGTGGCGGCGGCACCGCACGTCATGTTGAAGATTCGCCGGCGCAAGTTTAATCAGCAGCAATTTCATACGGGCGAAATTGTGGTCACGCGGCGGCTATTTCGTTCCGGGGACAGCGAATATTTATTGAACGGCAAACTGTGCCGGTTGCGCGATATTCAGGATTTGTTCATGGGCACTGGCCTAGGGCCGGAAACCTATGCGCTCATCGAACAGGGGCGTATTGGACAGATTCTCAGCAGCCGTCCGACGGACCGGCGCGCGATTCTCGAAGAAGCGGCGGGCATCACAAAATTCAAAACCAAGAAGCGGCTGGCGGAAGCGCGGCTGGAAGATGCCAAGCTGAATCTGGCGCGCGTCAACGATATTTTTGACGAAGTGACGCGGCAGATGAATTCGCTGAAGCGGCAAGCCTCAAAGGCGGAGCGCTTTGCCAAGTTGCGCGACGAGATGCGGGCTGAATTGCGGGTTGTGTTGGCCAGCAAGTTTGCCGCGATCGAGCAGGAGAGCACCGAACTGGATGCTCAACTCAACGCGCTCGCCGAGGACATGCTGCATCGCACCGAGACCGTGCAGCAACTTGAAGGGGAGCATGGCGAAAGTACTGAGCGCGGATATGCCATCGAAACTGAGCTGCGTGAGAATCGCGATCGGCTGAGCCAGCTCGCGATGGAAATTGATCGCGCACAAGCGCGACGCCTGCATAACGATGAACGTTGCGCTGAGTTGGTGGTTCGGTCGGCTTCTGCCGACGCGGAACTGGCGCAGGCTCGTCACCGCCTAATGTCGCTGGAGGCAGAACGCGATTCCAACCGGCAAATGTTGGAATCCGCTGCAGCCGATCTGGCGGCTGCGGAACAAAAACTTGCACTGTCGCAACAGGAGGCTGCGGCAGCAACTGCGGCGCTGGCGAAGCTGGAACATCAGCAGGAAGAATCTCGCGTAGCAATTTTTGACACGGTTTCTTCGGTATCGCGGCTGCGCAATCAACTGGCTCAAGCCGAAGAGCGGCTGGCCGGCGCGGACCGCGAGGCGCGGCGGCTGGAGACGGAAATCAGCAACGCAAATCTTCAAGTGGAAGCTTTCGGCGGCCAGCGTGGGCAACTTGCGCTGGAGTTCGAAACCGTGAGTCATCGCGTAGTCGGAATCACGGAGGAAATAAGCCAGCTTCGGCGGCTGATCGAGAACAAGAAGCTGGAAGAAACGCGAGCGAAAACGAATCTCGACGTGCTGCGTGCGGAGTTTGCCACGGCTCTCGGGAAAAAAGGATCACTGGAGGCGGTGATTGCGGAACATGGGTATTCTACGGAATCTGTGCGGCGGCTCTTCCAGTCGGGAGTGATGCAGAGCGGCTTGGCGCCGGTGGGCGTGCTCGCAGATTTTCTGGAAGTCGAGCCGCGCTTTGAGCGCGTAGTCGAAGATTTCCTGCGCGATGAATTGAACTACATCGTTGTGAAGTCATGGGACGCTGCTGACGAAGGGCTCCGGCTACTGCGCAGCGATGTGGATGGCCGGGCTACCTTTCTGGTCCATCCCGAGGATGCACAGGCCAAGTTTTCTTTCATCCTTGATGAAGCGGCGCACTGCGCGCCGCCCACGGCTTCGATTGTGCCGTTAAAAAATACGATTCGCGTTCTTGACGGCTTTGGCAAGTCGCTGGAAGTGATTCTTCCGAAGCTGCGCGACGGCTATATTGTTCCCGGTTCCGATACTGCGAGAGGGCTCGCGCTGGAAAATCCTGATGCATTTTTTCTCTCGCAATCCGGCGAATGCTTTCACAACGTGACCGTGACTGGCGGCAAACAGCGTGCCGAAGGCCCGCTTTCGATGAAGCGCGAGCTGCGTGAAGTTCTGCGCCAGCTGGAAGATCTGGAGCGGGCTCTGCGCGACGAAGAAATGCGCGTGCTCACGCTGGGAAGAGAGATTAAAGAGTTCAGTTCCCTGCTGGAGCGGCTAGAAGGCGAAAAGCGCGACGCCGAACATCAGTCGATGACCTCGGGCCACATGCTGCAGCAGTTGGATGCGGAGATGGCTCGCGTCAGTGAGCGCATGCGGATTTCGCAAGCAGAGATGCAACGCCTGGCGGCTGAGCGGACAGAACAGGAGTCGGTCATAACGGCGCGACAGGCTGAGATCGCCGCGCTGGAACAGACTCGCGTCCAACTCGACTTGCAAATCGCGGCGGCGCAGGAATCGCTCGGCGCATTTCGCCAGCATCGCGAGGATGCGGCCCAGGCTAGTTCGCAACGGGCAGCGCGGGTTGCGGCGCTCGAAGAGCGGCATCGTTCGGCCAATGCCGTGCTGGGACGCATCGATTCCTTGTTCGTCGAGATGGATCAGCGCGTCCACACTCTGGTTTCACAGATTGAAGCGGCCGCCGCTGAAAAATTGCAGCGCGAAGCGGAGAACCTTCAGCTTGAGCAGCAAGCCGCCGACTTTGAAGCCGAGCGCAATGCAGGCCAGGCCCGAGAAGGATTGCTTCAGTTCGAAAGGGATCAACTCCGCGCACGCTTAGCTGAAATTGACGAGCTTCTCAGAAATGCTCGCCAGCTTCTCGACCAGGCTCGCGACCGACGGGGCGAGCTGCAGGCAGCCGCTGCCAAACTGGAAGCCGATACTACCTATATGGCGGAGACTTGCCTGAACGAACTCGGAATCGAGCGGGGCGGCTTGCTCGCCGATTCTACGATCGCCTGCGTCGGGGGAGATGAGCTCGCGGCCCGTGATCAGTCTTATCGGGAGATGCGCGCGAAACTTGACGCCATGGGTCCGGTCAACATGATGGCGCTCGAAGAGTATCGCGAAACTGCCGAGCGGCACACTTTCCTCGATGCCCAGCGCAAGGATTTGATTTCCTCCATTGAAAATACGACCGCGACGATTCGGGAGATTGATGAGGTTTCTCGGCAGAAGTTCAAAGAAGCGTTCACCAAGATCAATGAAAACTTCCAGGGGACTTTCAAGAAGCTGTTCGGCGGCGGGCACGCATTCATGAAGCTTACTGACGAAGAAAATTCGGCGGAGAGCGGCATCGACGTGGTCGCATCGCCTCCGGGCAAACGGCTGCAAAGTGTCCTGCTGCTCTCGGGCGGCGAAAAGGCGTTGACGGCGCTGGCCCTGCTGGTCGGCATCTTCCAGTACACGCCCAGTCCATTCTGCATTCTGGACGAAGTTGACGCTCCACTGGATGAAGCCAACATTGGGCGATTCACGGAGTTGGTGAAAGAGATGAGCGTGAAGACTCAGTTCGTCCTCATCACGCACAGCAAGAAGACGATGAGTATCGCGCCGGTGCTCTACGGCGTAACGATGCAGGAGCCGGGAGTGTCGAAGCTGGTTTCGGTGCGATTCGGATCCGCGTAAGAAGCTGAGTTGAGAAAAAAGTCCGTGAAGGGGCGACAACGCCCGGGATATCCACGCTCATCCTCAGCTTTTCCACAGCTGCGTGATATGAGACTCCACCGATAAGTGGTTTGCCGTGCGGCTTCGCTGCCGCCAACATTCTCCCACTCAATAGGATACGGTCCTACCCTGGCAGTGTGATCTCTGCGATTGACAAAAGTTTCTGAGGGGCTAAAATACGGCTCGCTCCTGCCTTAGAATTCCAATATGAACTCTCAGCTTCTTGATCCCGTCCTCTTACAAACAAACTTTCCAGAACTCCACCTCCACGCCAGCGGAAAGGTCCGCGACGTGTACCAACTTGACGGCGAGCGCTTGCTGTTCGTGGCGACCGACCGCATCTCTGCATTCGACTATGTGCTGGCCACAGGAATCCCTCACAAAGGGCGCGTCCTCAGCCAGATCTCATTGTTCTGGTTCGACTTCCTTTCCGACATCGTTGCCAACCACTTGATTACCGCGGATGTGGCGCGTTATCCGCAGGTATTACATCAATACGCTGATCAGTTGCGCGGGCGGTCGATGATCGTTCAGCGGGCGCAAATGTTTCCCGTCGAGTGCGTGGTGCGCGGCTACATTTCGGGCTCGGCCTGGAAGGAATACAAAGCCACGGGAAAAGTCTGCGGCATTCCATTACCGTCCGGTCTGCTCGAATCACAAGCATTCCCGGAGCCGATCTTTACTCCTTCCACCAAGGCCACGAGCGGCCACGACGAAAACATTTCGTTTTCACAGATGTGCGAAATCGTCGGCACTGAGATCGCCAGTACGCTGCGCGACCTTACCTTACGTGTCTATAAGAAAGCGGCGGACTACGCCCGCCAGCGCGGCATTATCATTGCCGATACAAAATTTGAATTCGGGCTGACGCCCAGGGGAATTACGCTGGCGGACGAAGTGCTGACTCCGGACTCGTCCCGCTTTTGGCCCGCCGAGAAGTATGCACCGGGCCGAGCGCAGGAGTCCTACGACAAGCAGTACGTTCGTGATTATCTGGAGGAGATTCACTGGAACAAGCAACCACCTGCGCCCGCGCTGCCGGCGGAAGTCGCCCAGCACACGAGCGACAAATATCTGGACGCTTATCAAAAGATCACAGGACACAAGCTGGATGTGTAAGACGACGCCGTTCCGCCTATTTTCGCTCTCCAGGAGAGCGGCATGACGACGGCGGACTGGCTAATTATTGCGGTAATTTTGCTGAATGTAATTTTGGCCGCCATGCACGGCTTTTTTGCTGAGGCCTTGAGCATGGCAGGATTGGTTGTGGGTTACCTGGTTGCGGCGTGGCAATACCAGAGACTCGCCGAATGGTTGTTGTCGTTTCTGAATTCAGAAATGCTGGCTGAGATTTTCGGTTTCCTGATCATCTTCTTCGTTATTCTGATGATCTTCAGCATAGCCGGCAGGATTGCGCGCCGGCTCATGAAGGAAGTTGGTTTGAGCGGTTTCGATCGTTTTCTGGGCGGGTTGTTGGGCTTGTTGAAGGGTGCGCTGGCAGTCGCTGTGATTCTGATGGGAATGGCTGCATTCACTCCCACCACATCGTTGCTGGAGAAATCGGAGTTGGCACCTTATTTTTTAGTGGTGGGAAGAGCGGCGATGTGGTTGGCTCCGTCGGAATTGCGGGCAAAGTTCAACGACGGACTGGATTTCCTGCGTCACGCACCGAGGGACTTATCAGGAACGCCGGCTGAGTCTCGCAGATGAGCAGCGACGCAATTTTGTGTTGAACACGGCACGAAAAACAGACATCAAAACTAAAGCAAAACAGAGAGAAACCTATCGTGAAAGATCAACTGGAAGCACTGATTTTGCAGATGTACAAAAGCAACATCCTCTATTCTGAGGGTGTGCGGGAGTTCAAGAAGCGTTTTATTCTCACCGTCCTTCAGGAAAACAAAGGCAACCAGTGCCGTGCTGCCCGCGAATTGGGTATGCACCGCAACACTCTGAGCCGTACCATCGATGAACTCAAAATCGATGTGCGGCAGCTTCGGGAGGGCGGCAAGCGTCCGCCGCGCAGCGCTCGCCCCATCACGCTGGAAAAGAAGGCCGCCCGCTAGCGCAGCATCGAGTATTTATCATCCACCAAAAAAACTAAGGCAGCCCTTGCGGGCTGCCTTAAGATTTCGTTCCCACTGTGAAAACTACTGCGCTGCAGTTTTGTGATGCACCGGAGCCTTCTTGGCGGGCGCAGCAGCCTTCAGCAGCTGCCCTTTCTCCATCACCATCATGAAGGGATTAGGAGTATAGGAAGCCGGTTCGCCTTGAAAGTCAAGACTGGCGCCAGCTTTCGGGATCAGCCTCAGCGGAACTTTCTCTTCGAACTTCAGAGTGATATCAGGTTTCTTGGCGTCAATGTCATCTGAACTGCCCGCGATATCGAACTCGGTAGCCGTGGCACTGATAACAGTTCCGTTCATCTGTACGGGTTTGCCTTTAATGGCATTCCAGACGGCATCTTGATCTTCCTGCTTACCGTTGGAAAGCACGAACTCCCAGGTTGCGAAGTCCATCTTATCCGGTGGCGTAGCGACTACCATGTTGTGCGCCTGCTCATCCGGTGTGGGAGCTGGCTTAATGGCGAAGTTTGCCGGCGGGTCCGGGCTCGCCTTCGCCTGAGCCAGAACATCGGTCCAGCCGTCGTCTCCGCCGTGGTACTTCACGTACTGACCCTTCAAGTACGGCGAAATCTGGGTAGCCACTTGCGGCTGCGGCGCGACGTCGATCGCGCGCGCGCCATACCAAACTCCATTCATCGTGTCCTGAGGAGTTCCTTGCAAGTAGGCCAGCGCAAGAGGGTAGACTAGACTGAAATCCTTCTGGGAGTCGGGACTGCTATCGACAGCGGCGCGCAGGGTCTTTCGCGCGACGTCATAGTCTTTGTCGGTGAGGGCTGAAATGCCGATGGCGGCGTTGAAAATCGCAGACACCTGACTTTTCATCTTCTGGTAGTCAGCATCAGAGGTCCCCTCGGGTTTGCTAAACTTTGGCAGGGCATCTAATCCCATCTGGCCGTACTTTTTCGCGTCGACCAGATCTTGTTTGGCGTTCGGATCGCCGCTTTGCGCCTTTAGCCGATCGATATAGGCCAGCAACGCCATCGCCCGCACGTTGTTGGGATCCACCGTCACCAACTTCATGGCCGTGTCGATTGTTTTCTGCTGGTTGTTGGTGCGCTGATAGTCCTGCATGAGAGTTTCCAGCGCAGCAACCTTAATGACACTATTGGGATATTGCGTCATGAATGCTTCGAGACCGCTGATCTGCGCTGTCGGATCTTTCTGTTGAATAGCGCCCACGTAAGCGTTGTATTCGGCGGGATCTTTAATGACCGGCGCCTGCGACGCTGGCGGTTGTCCTTGAGCGGATTGTGCCGCTGGCTGCGAAGGTGGTTGCGCTGGCTGCGCGGCACTTTGGGTTGCTACGGTTGCAGCCACCCCAAGTACAACCGTGACCAGAATCTTTTTCATCAGTGTTGGCTCCTTGCACCTTTGGGAATCGATAATGTTTGAAATAGTATTTTGCCGATCTTTCGCCGAACCATGGCATTCCGCGTGGGCACGCTCACGCGCTCGCCGTCCGTCTGTAATGCTTGTCCGTCCGGGCAAACCCCGAGAACTCGGGGTAGACTGGGGGCTTGCGACCATAGACCCTTCATTCCCGGTTGGCCGGATTATAAGGACGTCTTCTTCCGAAGGCAAGCGACTTCACGTCTACCATCTCCAGTATTGTATAAGATGCAGAAGTGGCGCACGTTGGATGGCGCGTTTTCCGCCATTGACCATCGTGCAGCCAGAAATAGGACAATACTCATAACTCAAAATATTCGATGGATAAACTCTTGAACGATAAGTCGCGTTTTCTGGATGAGCAAGTGGCAATTGTTACAGGCGCGGGCCGCGGAATTGGGGCTGCTATTGCAAAAACTCTGGCAAGACGGGGCGCTACGGCAGTGCTTTGTGGACGCACTCGCGCGGCGCTCGATGCATGTGCGAAAGCAATCACTGAGGCTGGCGGAAAGGCTGAGGTGATTCCGTGCGATGTGACCAGCCTCGAATCCGTCGAGGCCGCTGCGCAACAGATTGAATCCTCATTCGGACGCGTCGACGTCCTGGTAAACAATGCCGGAATCGGCGGATTCGGCGGCCCTCTTCATCAGCTTGCTCCCGATGCGTGGGACCAAATTCTCAACGCCAACTTGCGCGGCGTTTATTATGCGATTCGCGCCTTGGCTCCCATCATGATTCGAGCGCGATCCGGCCATATCATCAACATCTCGTCACTCGCTGGGAAGAATGCCTTGCCCAATGGCGCGGCCTATTGCGCGTCCAAGTGGGGACTGAACGGGTTGAGCTATTCAGTGGCGGAAGAATTGCGCGTTCACAATATCCGCGTCAGCGTGATTTGCCCGGGCTCGACGAACACCGAACTGAGTCCGCACGAGGGCAAAGACCCTAAGAAGATGTTGCAGCCGGAAGACGTGGCACATGCCGTTGAGATGCTGGTGACGCAGGCTCCGCAATCATTTGTAAGTGAGATTCTCTTGCGGCCGACGCAGAAACCATAGGCGAAGGTTGGTTGTACTGCTAAACGATTCTCACTTCTTGAAAAGATTTTCAAAGGCCTGCCGCGCGTCGTTGGGACGAAGGCTGGCGGGCGTGGAAGTTTCCTTTTCCCGTGAGACACGCAATTCGTAAAATGTGCAATCGTTGCGGACGTCTTTCTTCTCTATGCGCTTGGGCACAGGCTGCATGCACTCGAACCTGCTGCCGGGATCGAAGTACGCGCACTGCTTGCAGGAATGCAGTGCGAAGCCACATTTGGGACAGATCTCGCTAGGCGGCATTCCTTGCAGAACCGTTCCGCATTGCGTGCACCGGGACACGGCGCGCGTTCCGGGCAGATTCACAGGTTTTGGCCCCATGCTGTAGTCGCGTCTTGCAGGCGGTACGGGAGCCGGCCTTTCGCTGGCTTCTTTGCGCGGCTTTACTTCACGGTCGCGGTCTTGATAACCATGCTGACGATATTTCGCTGCCACATGAACCTCCCCCAGGGAACCCTGCTTATTGTCGCTCCGGAGCTGTCTGGACGACAAAACCTATTCGTCACCAAGCGCACAAGAAACACGAAGCAAAACCTCTCATGATCGATCCTTCGTGTGCCTTCGTGTACTTTGTGGTGCAAAGAATTTTTAGCAACGCGACCCTACCCTGCGCACGCCTCTCGCTACAATAGAGAAATGATCCACGAAATTTTTCCTGTGGGACCGTTGCAGTGCAACTGCTCGATCATCGGCGACGAAATTACGCGCGAAGCCATGGTCATCGATCCCGGCGACGACATCGAAGACGTTTTAACACTCATCCGCAAGCATAACCTGCAAGTCAAGCAGATCGTGATTACGCATGCTCATATCGACCACGTCGGCGGAGCCATGAAGCTTCGCACTGCCACCGGGGCGCCGATTTTGCTCAACCAGAATGACTATGCTCTGCTGAAGATGCTCGACATGCAGGCTGCGTGGGTCGGTATGGCAGCGCCCGGAGCGGTCGAGATCGATCAGAGCATAAGCACGGGCGATACGGTTAAAGCAGGGTCGCACGCAGCCAGCGTTCTGCACACGCCGGGGCATACCGAAGGCAGCATCTGTCTCTACTTCCCTGCCGAGAAAAAATTAATCGCTGGCGACACGCTGTTCGCGGGCTCCATCGGCCGTACCGATCTGCCTGGCGGATCCATGCAGAAAATCATGCAATCGCTGCGCGGCACCGTGCTGGCTCTGCCCGATGATACCGTAGTGATCCCAGGCCATGGCCCGACGACCACGATCGGAGAAGAGCGGGAGAGCAATCCTTTTCTGGTTAGAGGGTAGAGGTTGCGCGACTTTTTCATTGCTCATTGACGATTGTTGATTGCTGATTGAAAACGAAGGTGTTCGAATCAACAATCAACAATCAACAATCAACAATTCGAAGACCTTGCTGATCCCTTGGCTGAATTCGTTCTCTGGTGTAATCAGACTCAGCACCAGATAACCGTCGCTGGGAAAGTCGTAGAAATGTCCCGGATGCACCAGAACTGATTTTCCTCGAAGCAGCTCAACTGCCAACTCTTCGTCAGTCTGCGTGACGGGGACGCGCAGCACGGCATACCATCCGGCTTCCACAATCAAGCGCTCGCAAGTTTTCTGAGCGGAGAGCTGTCGATCTAACTCGGTCAGATTTGAGAGCACGCGATCGAGCAATTGTTGCTGGACGTTCTTTCTCTGCTCAAAAAACGTCGGAAGCGCCCACTGCATGGGCGCGTTCATGGAGAGATAGGTATCGGAGATAACTTCGAGACGAGCCTGCGCCGACTTAACCTCGTCTGCGGAGCCGCTGGTTGCGATCCACGCAACTTTCATCTGCGGCAAAGCGGAGATCTTAGAAACTCCGCTGAGAGTAAAGGTCAGCACGTCGCGGTTAGCGGCGAAGGTCGCCGGAGGCACTTCGTTGAGCGTGTAGTCTAAAAACACTTCATCTGCAATCACTGCAAGTTCATGTTCCCGGCAAAAACTATTGAGGAGTTCTTTTTCATTCTCGTGCACGTACGAACCCGTGGGATTGTTGGGATGAACCACAACCACGCCGCGAGTGCGCCTGGTCACAGCTTTTCGCAGCGAAGGGAAATCCATTTGCCATCCGTGATCGTAAATCAGCGGATACGGAATGAGCTTGACGTCCTGCAGGTCAGCCAGAAACTCGAACAACGGATAACTCGGCTTGGGAACCAGCAACTCATCGCCGGAATTGCACAACAATCGAAACACGAAAGAATAACCTTCACTCGTGCTGGTCGTAAGAATCAACTGCTCGGGATCGAAGTCAGGGAGTCCGTGAAGAGTCTGATAGTAGGCTGCAACGGCATTCCTCGCGACGGTTAGACCTTTTGGCTGCGGATCGTAATCCATCGCCAGGGGCGACGCCAAAGCTTTAAGAAGCAGCGCCTCGTCGTAATGCAAACCAGCGCGGGTCGGATTCGACAACGTAAGGTCGAGCACGCGGGCACCGCTCGAATGCACCTGTTCGAGTGTCTCGGTCAGGCGATTGCGGGTGAGCTTCCAGTTGGTGCGATTGGAGAACATGCTGAGAAAGCGTACCATCCCGCTCCGAATCGAAGGTTTCGAATCGTTATTGGGCGGAAAAGCCGCCGCGTGACGGAGGCGAGCATGGCAGAGTTTTATTTTGGATTGTAAATCTAGGGCTGCAAATAAAATCCCAAGTCCTGCGGCGGCGCCAAGGTTTTCGTGGCGTCGTACTGGCGGCGCGCCTGGCGCACGGCGACAATCTTTTTTTGAAAGACTTGCGCCAGGGTGTCGTAGCGCACTAAGACATTGTCCAGCCAATAGGGTGCATACTCCTGCAGCCATGCTACGCGATACATCTCGCGCAGACGCGTAGTGGCATCGCGCAGATCTTCCAGGCGCGCATTAATCGCCGTGATTTCTTCCAGATCATTGCCTACGCGTTCAGCGTCCGTGGGATGCAGAAAAGCATCCCAATAGAAATTATTGATCTCTTGCGTGTACTGGATCTTCATACCCAACGTGTCCCACCTCCACGCAGCCAGCATCATGTCAGACAGTGTGGACTGGTTGACATGCGCCTGGTTGCTACTCTGGTCGAGCGCTAACAGTGCGTGCTCCGCGCCCAAACGCATCTCCCGAGCAGCGGGCAAAAGTTTTTGCATGAGCTTGGCGCCATCCGGCGTGAAGGGATCGACCCAAAACAAATCGTCCGTCTCGGCGTCCACTTTGATCCCATCCAGCGCTTGATGACCGCGATCGAGATTCTCGATGACGTCACGAAAGGTGGAACTGTTATTGCGATAGAACGCCCAGTCGTAGGAGCCTTTGAACGTATCGACATCCGATTCGTTGGCTTGCCAGCCCGCCGCTGCACCGAAGATCAACGCCGGCCAGGCCATTCCATAGATTGACTCGCCGTCATCGTTCCACGTCGTGTTCAGCATTCCCATGGCGCCGAGTTTTTGTCCGTCCCGCACAAAGTTGCGGATATTTACAAATGCCACGTCCAGGTTCGGCCAGACCTGATTCCAGTTATTCGCTCCGGGCGCGACCACGACGCGCAGACCGGCGTCGCGATACGGCTTGATGATGCTCTCGTAGCTCGGCTTCGCGTCGTAGTCCCAGGGAACCGCGATCATATCCTTCGGCAGGATGCTCAGCAGTTGCGGATATTTCACCGCGATATCACCCCAGAACATGAGTTGCTTGTGATAGGGCTGGAGAATGGCGCTGACCTTCTGGATGTGATCGAGATAGACACGTCCCAGTCCTTCCTGGGCGGCGAGCGCCGCGGTTTGGCCGTGGCCTAGTTCGAATGTTTCGTCGCCGCCAATGTGCAGGAATAGTCCGGGGAACAGAGGCACCAGATCCGCATACATGGCTTTGATAATTTCGTAAGACTGCTCCTTGGTCGGTGTGAGCACGTGACCGTGCGGCCGCTCCGCGACATCGGAGTAGATCTCATACTTCAGCATATTGTGGAGATGGCCGAACGTCTGCTGCTCCGGCAGAATCGTGATGTAGAGCTTTTTCGCGTAAGCGACCAGGCTGTTGATCTCCTTCGGCGTAAGCGCAGCTTCTTTCGGTGCCACCAGAGCCTGGCTGGCAAAATCGAAGACATGTTCCATGTAAAGAGCGAACAGATTCACCTTGTAAGCAGCCAGCATGCGGATCTGTTGCTTCATGTAGTCTTCGGTAGGAATGGGACCGCGGCTGATGTCATCCTGCATGCCGCGCCACTCCATACTTGGCCAGTCGCGAATCGAAACCGCCGGGCAAATCAGAGTGTGGCCATCCGCACGCAGCAACTGGCGCAACGTCTGCACTCCGTAGAAGAGCCCCTGGCCGGTGTTGGCGGCAACGATAAGATGCAGCGGATCTGAGTACAGAAGATATCCCTGGTCTCCAATCGAATCGGCCTTAAGCCCTTTTGATGCCAGGAATTTCTTAATTCTATCGTCCTGTAAGCGAGCCAGCACGATCGTGCTGGGCTTCCGCTTGGCATCAGATTTCTCGCCGGTGATGCTCAGCTTCAGTCCGGATTGATCGCGAATTTCCTCCGCCAGGGTCTCCGCTGCAATCCGATCTTCGGCCTGGTGTCCGTACTCAACCAGAATTCTTGTAGTCGGCTTCACACGGAAACTGCCACTATGCATCTGCACTTCTTTGGGCTGGGGAATCAACTTGAGTTGATCCGCAGGGTTGGGAGTTTCGGCAGAGCTGAGGGAAATCAGAAAAAGCGGAAGAAGAAGGAGAGACAAAAGAGCTCTTTTCATTCGAATCCTTGGAACGCGAGAATCAGCAATCCATTCTAGCGGGGAACGCTGAGACGAGCTTCTATTAGCTTTAATCGACTACGAAAAACGCTGAATTACCCGAAGATTTCAGTCGTGCAGGCTAAAACGGCCATTTGCTTTCTACTTGCTTTCTTTTCCGAATGCCTCTTTGTTTACGACATAAGGCATCTTCGTGACATCGCCGCCATAATTCGCTTCGAGCACATCGATCAATCCCTGGACGCAGCGGCCCGCCATGCCTTTATCGGGATCGGTAGACAGCCGCGTGATGCGCGCGGCGCTGGCGAAGTGCGGATACAACCTGCAGCGGTCCGCGATTGCGGGATCGCGCAGCGGAGAGTCGGCGGGTAGCGGCTCCTTTTCGTAAACGTCGAGGGCCGCACCCGCGATCCAGTTTTCGCGCAACGCTTTCGCCAGCGCGGCTTCGTCGACCACCGGACCTCGCGAGTCATTTACCAGAAAGGCAGTCGGCTTCATCAGCTTCAAGTTTTTTTCGTTGAAGAGATGATATGTGGGAGTCGCGCTCTCCCCCGCACGCAGCAAAGGCACGTGGACGCTGACGAAATCGGCTTGCCGCAGAGCCTCCTCAAGCTTCACATACTTAATCCAGGTCTTTTCTTTTGCGATGCCACGCGCATGCCGCAAGTCAATGCACTCCTGAATCGCCTTGATGTACTTTTGGTTCTCATAAGCTGGGTCATAGCACAGCATGTTCATGTCGAAGCCGGCGCACTTTTTGATCATGGCTAAACCGATGCGGCCTGTGCCGATGATTGCGATGGTCTTTCCCGTAACCTCGTCTCCTAAGAATGGCAAATATGGATGCCAAAATCCCCACTGGTTATCACGCGTGAGATGTTCCGCGGACCACATTTTTCGCGCCAGCACGCCCAGCATGAAGAAAGCGAATTCCGCAGTAGCTTCGGTTAAAACATCGGCAGTATGCGTAAAGGGTATCTTGTAGCGATTGGCATCGGCGCGGTTGATGTTGTCGAAGCCGACAGCGTATTGTGCCACGACTTTCAGCGTATTCTTACCGGCATCGAAAACTTCGGTGTCGATGGGATCGCGGAGCGTGGTGATGAGGCCGTCGATTCCGGATTTCACTTTGTCGATGATCAGACTTTTCGGCGGCGCTTCCGGCTGGGAATAAACTTCGAGTTCGTAACCACGTTGGCGCAGTACATCATGCGCTTCTCCGATATCGCAAGTCGCAAAAACACGGAATTTCTTGTTCATAACTTTCTCTGGGACTCCGCGTCGTTCATTTTCGAGAGCACGCGCGGCGCGGGCACGATCATCGAAAATATCATACGCGAGAGTGCAGACTGCCCCGCGCGCCCGGCGTTAAGGAGTATTTCCGCAAATGTGATGTAGCTCACAGACGCATGGAAGTGCCGCCCGTAGAGTTAAGGGGAGAAAACTCATTTTCCGTCGAAGGGCTTCCTGGCATGGCCACTATTGTTTCCCCGACCTCTACACGGGTTTTAAATTCCCAACTGGCGCAGAAGATTATGAGCGCTGACGAGGCCGCATCCCTGATCAAATCCGGCGATCAGGTTGGTATGAGCGGATTCACCGGCTCCGGATATCCCAAGGCAGTTCCGATTGAGCTGGCGCGTCACATTGCGGACGCCAACTTCCGCGGACAGAAATTTCAGGTCAGCGTTTTCACAGGGGCTTCCACGGGACCTGAGCTGGATGGCGCGCTCGCCATGGCCGGAGGCATTCATCTACGGCTCCCCTACCAATCCGATCCGGAGACGCGGAAGCGTATCAATGCTGGCGAAATGGATTACATGGATATTCATCTCAGCCATGTGGCGCAGTTCGTCGAATATGGATTTCTTGGCAAGCTCAACGTTGCGCTGATCGAAGTCACCGCTGTTCTGGAAGACGGACGCCTGATACCAAGCTCCTCGATTGGCAATAACAAAACGTGGGTCGATCAAGCGGAGCGCGTGATTCTCGAAGTCAATTCCTGGCAGCCGGCCGCGCTCGAGGGAATGCACGATATCTACTACGGTCTTCAGCCGCCACCCAATCGCGGGCCGATTCCTTTGGTGCATCCCGGTCAGCGAATTGGCACACCGTACCTGGAAGTTCCTGCAGAGAAAGTTGCCGCCATTGTGCTCACCGATTCTCCCGACCGCAATAGCGCCTTCAAGCCGCCCGATGAAGCTTCCAAACGCATCGCCGGGCACATCCTTGAATTTCTCAGCTGGGAAGTACAGAAGGGCCGAATGCCCGCAAATCTGCTACCGCTGCAATCCGGCGTCGGCAACATTGCGAATGCGGTTCTATTCGGACTCGAGGAGGGGCCGTTCGAAGGACTGACTTCCTATACCGAGGTGATTCAGGACGGCATGATTCGCCTGTTGAAGTCGGGCAAGGTCACTTCCGTATCAGCGACTGCGTTCTCGATGAGTCCGGAGATGCTGACGGAAGTAAATGCCGATATGGCCAGCTATCGCAATCGCATCGTTTTGCGTCCGCAAGAAATTTCGAATCACCCCGAGATCATTCGGCGGCTGGGCGTGATTGCCATGAACGGGATGATCGAAGCCGATATTTATGGCAACGTCAATTCCACGCATGTAATGGGATCGCGCATTCAGAACGGTATTGGCGGATCGGGAGATTTTGCCCGCAACGGATATCTTTCGATTTTCATGGCTCCGTCGACCGCGCAGCACGGGGATATTTCGACTATCGTTCCCATGGTGTCGCATGTGGATCACACCGAACACGACGTACAAGTGATTGTCACCGAGCATGGACTCGCTGACCTGCGTGGGCTCTCGCCACGGCAGCGGGCGCATCTCATTATCGAGAAGTGCTCAAATCCAGACTACAAACCATTGCTGCTCGACTATCTCAATCGCTCGGAGCGGCTTTCTTATGGCAAACATACGCCGCACCTCTTGACCGAATCGCTGGGTTGGCACAGCCGCTATCTGCGCAGCGGAAAGATGCGGCCGCAGGAAGACAATTAGAGCTTCGAATCGAACATCCCAGCTTCTGACGCCGGAAGGTATAATTACGCCACCGATGGCACTGACATCCGGTTCGAAACTTGGTCCGTACGAAATTCAATCTCCACTGGGCGCGGGCGGCATGGGCGAGGTCTATCGCGCCCGGGATGCGCGCCTTAACCGCGACGTCGCGATCAAGATTCTTCCCGCATCATTTTCTGCCGATCCGGATCGGCTGGCGCGGTTCGCGCAGGAATCGCGCGCGGCTGCGGCGCTCAACCATCCAAACATTTTATCGATCTACGATATTGGTGAGGAACATGGCGCCCCCTACGTAGTCTCGGAATTGCTGGAAGGCGAAACCTTGCGGGACCGTCTGCGCGATGGCGCAATTCCCTCCCGCAAGACCATTGACTACGCCCGGCAGATCGCGAGCGGGCTGGCCGCAGCGCATGAGAAAGGCATTGTCCATCGCGACCTCAAGCCGGAAAACATTTTTATCACTCAGGATGGACGCGCCAAGATTCTCGACTTCGGGCTGGCCAAGTTCACCCGCCCGGAGGCGGATGCTTCCGGCGAAGCTCCCACGCAGCAAGTCGCGGGAACCGACGCTGGAACTGTCATGGGGACAGTTGGCTACATGTCGCCGGAGCAGGTGCGCGGCAAGCCGGCTGACGCGCGTTCCGACATTTTCTCTTTCGGCGCCATCCTGTACGAGATGCTTTCCGGAAAACGCGCGTTCCACGGGGACTCTCCTGTCGATACCATGAGCGCGATTCTCAAAGAGGATCCGCCCGACCTCACCGAGACCAACCGCAACGTCGCGCCCGCACTCGAACGCATCGTTCGCCATTGCCTGGAGAAAAATCCGGCGGAGCGTTTTCAATCGGCTCGTGACGTGGCCTTCAATCTGGGCGCGCTGACTGAAATCTCGGCCACCAGCCGCAGCGGCGTACAAGCCATCGAAGAAGCACCTTCCAGAAGACGCTGGCTCATGCCATTGCTTGCAGGAGTGCTCTTGCTCGCGTCGTGGATTGGAATTTATTTGCTGGCGCATCATTCGGCTGCCGCCAATCCAATCTTCCATGAAGTCACTTTCCGTAACGGTACGATCTGGGCGGCGCGCTTTGCCCCGGATGGACAGACCATCGTTTACGGCGCTGCGTGGGAAGGCCAGCCCCAGGAAATCTTTTCTACACGCTTTGACAGCACGGACTCGAGAACGTTGGGACTGACGCCTGCACAGGTGCTTTCCATTTCTTCGAAAGGGGAGATGGCGATCGCGCTTCATCCCAGAACTACCGGTGCTTTCGCGCAAGGCGGAACCCTGGCTCGCGTTCCATTGGCGGGAGGCGCGCCACGCGAGGTGCTGGACCACGTGTTTTGGGCTGACTGGGCGCCTGACGCACAGTCGCTCGCCGTTATTCGCCCCAGCACGGTCGGAGAGTTGCACCTGGAATTTCCGATTGGCAATGTGATCTACGAACCGCGGGGCTGGGTCAGCCATGTGCGCTTTTCACCCAACGGAAATTTTCTGGCGATCGTCGATCATATCGCTGGTGGGGACGATGGACGCGTAGTCATCATCGACACGCATGGCGATACGAAAGCAAGCTCTTCCTTTTACTCCAGCGTAGAGGGATTGGCCTGGGCTCCGAGCGGCAAGGAAGTATGGTTCTCCGCAGTGCCCGGTGGATCAGAGCGGTCGATCTACGCGGTGGACTTTTCGGGAAAGGAACGGCTCATCTACCGCGCTCCGGGCGGGCTGACGTTGAACGATATCAGCCGCACGGGACTGGTTTTGCTGACCGCCGACAAAGCGCGCATGAGCCTTGCTGCTCTTGCGCCCGGCGAAACCCGCGAGCGCAGCCTGACCTGGTTTGACTGGTCCCTGCTGGCTGATATGTCTCGCGACGGCAAGACCATTGTCTTCTCTGAGACCGGCGAAGCTGAGGGAACGAACTACAGTATTTTCTTGCGTAAGACCGATGGCTCTCCGGCGATCCGGCTGGGCGATGGCGGCTTCGCATCACTCTCTCCCGATGGTCAATGGGTCGTATCCACCGTGGGAGCGCCGACGAAATTGATGCTGCTGCCTACGGGAGTCGGCGAACCGAAGCAGCTTACCGATGACAAAATAGATCATTTCAATGTGGCCTGGCTACCCGACAGCAAATCGATTATTTTCTCGGACGCCGAATCTGGACATGGCCCGCGCACTTATCGATTGGATCTGCAAGGCGGCGCCGCAAAAGCTGTGACTCCCGAGGGTACGATAGGTTTCGCAGTCACACCGGACGGAAATAATATTCTCGCCCGTGATCTGAAGCGCCAGCTTTGGTTCTATCCCGTCGCCGGCGGCAGCCCTCGGAAACTCGATTTCTCTCCAACAACTGATGAAGTGATTATCGGGCTCTCAGGGGATGGCAAAAACTTGCTGGTGGCAACGCGTGGAGTACCGCTCAAAATTGACCGGGTGGAGTTGGCCACGAAACGACGCGAACCCTGGAAAGAAATCGCTCCCGCCGATCTTGCCGGAGTACAAGGGATCCCGATCGTCCGTTTCAGCGCGGACGGAGATTCTTACGCCTATTCAACTCTGCGAGTGCTCTCCGATCTCTATGTGGTTGATGGGTTGAAATAAAACTAATTTTGCCGAGCCGGTCAAGTCTTCGATCGTGATGTCCGTCTGGACAATGTTCGCACGCGAATACGGCGCATCCGTAAGTGCGCGCATCCGCACGCGCTACACGAATGTACCTTCCAATACTGTGAATGTACTTTCGGGCCGTTGACCCGAATTCCTATCCATCCTAAAGTTCCGCCAACGTTTCACACTTCTTTTCTCACCTGAGGAAAGAATCCCTGCGTGGGATCCCGCTCCCACAGTGCTGTTCCGTTCGCGGTGAGCGCGGCACTGGCGCAATTCGCCGGACCGCAGCTTGAACCGAACAGCTAAGGCCAACCTCGCGCGCCGCCGTTGCCAAAAAGCAATCACAAGCTGGAAGTGTGTCTATCCCCCTGATTGAGGTGCAACATGAACCGCAGGCATCTGATCGTCGCAGTGGCAGGTCTCGCACTCGCAAGCTTTAACCTCTCTCCGCTTCACGCACAATCCGATCCCGGTCCTCGCCCCGGCCCTGCAGCAGCCGGAAGTTTCTATCCAACTCTCAATTCAAACGAGCAAGCTTTTTTCAACCAGGCTCAACTTCGCTTTCAGGAAGTGGACTCGGTGTCAAGCGGCATCGCTGGAGAAACCGGAAGCGGGCTGGGACCAACATTTAACGGCAATAGCTGCGCTCAATGTCATGCCCAGCCAACTGTCGGTGGAAGCAGCCCAGGCGTTGCCAGTCCGCAGAATCCGATTCCGAATCCGCAGGTAGCGCTCGCCACACTGGATGGTGCCACGAACACTGTGCCCGGATTTATTACTGAAGACGGGCCGGTGCGCGAGGCGCGGTTTATCAAGACCTCGACCGGTGCGCTCGATGGCGGAGTTCACGACCTGTACACCATAGCCGGACGCTCCGATGCGACCGGCTGCTCGTTGGCGCAGCCGAACTTTGCTGCCGCGCTCTCCGAGCACAATGTAATCTTCCGCACGCCTTCGTCTTTATTTGGCTTGGGCTTGGTGGAGGCTACGCCCGATGCAGCTTTGCAGGCAAATCTGGCAGCTACACAATCGGCAAGGGCGGCGCTCAGGATCGGCGGCGTCTTCAACACCAGCGGCAATGACGGCACGATTACGCGTTTCGGTTGGAAGGCGCAAAACAAATCGCTGATGATTTTTGCCGGAGAAGCCTACAACGTTGAGCAAGGAGTATCGAACGAGAACTTTCCCAACGAGCGCGGCACCGTGCCGGGATGTGTGTTCAACGGAACTCCGGAAGACGCGAGTAATATGTTGAACCAAAATCCGAGCAGTCCCAACTATCAGACGGCTCTGGGTACGGTATCTGAGATGTCGTCGGACGTTGTGAACTTTGCAGCGTTCGTCCGCCTTTCAGCTCCCGCTGCCCCCGCGGCTCCAACCACATCTACCGCGAACGGAGCTTCTTTGTTCAACAGCATTGGCTGCAGTCTCTGCCACTCGCCCGTGCTCACCACGGGAGCATCTCCTTACACCGGAATGTCGAGTGTCGCCTACAATCCCTATTCTGATTTCGCGTTGCATCATATGGGCTCGGCGCTCTCGGATGGAATTCATCAGGGCGCGGCTGGCCCTGACCAATTCCGCACCGCGCCGCTCTGGGGCCTGGGCCAGAAACTCTTCTTCCTTCACGATGGCCGCACTACCGATCTGATTCAGGCCATCGAATCCCACAACAGCAGCGGATCCGAAGCCAGCATGGTGATCCGCAAATACAACAACCTGAAAGCGTCGCAAGTGCAGGATCTTTTGAATTTCCTGCGCTCGCTGTAATTGAGGATTGAGTCAACGGAGGCTTTGGTAAGCAGGAAACGACGGAGAGCCCGTTCAGGCTCTCCGCCGTTTTACTTTTCAAACTTCCAGCGCGTGGCCTTGCCCACAAACTCTTTCTCCCATAAGCCGAATACGACCCGCGGGCGAACCGCGAAAACAGGTTCTTTCATGGAAAGAATGTCCTGCTCCATTCCCTTCATGTTGAACTTATATTTCCGCTCGTAGATGGGCAGGAATTTTCTCCGGGCGGCCACGTCGGCGATTTCTGCCGTACCTTCCACGATGACGGCTTCGTTCGCACGCTCGGTGCATATGATGCACGCGGCATTCTGGGCCAGGTTTCGTGCCTTCCGGGATTTACTGCCCGTGCTGAATAGGAATTGACCGTCTTGCCACAAGCCCCACACCACCATGGTGTGAGGCGAGGCGTCCGGTTTAACTGTGGTGATCCAGTAGTTGTGCGATTTTTTCAGGCGCTGCTCGGCCCAGGTCCAGGGCAACAATCCTTTCTTGCCTGAGGGAAGGCCATATCCCGGCGCGTACGGACGACTCGCCTTCGGTCGTCGCTTCGTGGATTGAATGCTTTTGGCTGGCATGAACTGCTCAAAACTGCTCGGCCAATCTCAGAGATTTTTTCGCGTCCACTGATCAACGCGATCCAGCGCCTGCTGCAGATTTTCCAGTGAATTGGCTACGCTGAAGCGCAAATAGCCTTCTCCGAACTCGCCAAATGCCGTTCCGGAAAGTGCCGCGACCCCGGCCTGTTCCAGCAGAGCATCGGCCAGCGGCTTCGACTTCCACCCTGTCTTCGTGATATTCGGGAAAACATAGAAAGCCCCTTTGGGCATGCGGCAGGAAAACCCCTTGATCTTATTCAATCCGGCGACAAATACATCGCGGCGCCGCTTGAACTCGTCGCACATATGATCCACCGAACTCTGATCTCCGCGCAGAGCCTCGATGCCAGCGATCTGGGTAAAACTGGCGGTGCAGGAATTGGAATTTGTCATCAGCCGGGTAATGTGCGCTGCCAAGTCGGCGCGCATCACTCCGTATCCCATCCGCCATCCCGTCATCGCATATGTTTTTGAGAAGCCATCGAGCAGAATGGTGCGCTCCTGCAGGCCAGGGACGGACATGATGGAGAAATGCTCGCCCTCAAACAGCAGGCGACTGTAGATTTCATCCGACAGTATAAAAATATTCCGGTCACCGATGATCTTCGCGACTTGCTCAACATCTTTGCGCTGCATCACGCCGCCCGTGGGATTGTGCGGCGAATTCAGAATGATGAGTTTTGTCCGGTCGGTGATAAGCGGAGCCAGTTCATTCACGTCGAGCGAAAAATCGTGCTCCTCGCGGAGTTGGATGGGCACAGCCTTTCCGCCCACATAATGGATCATGGATTCGTAAATCGGGAAGCCTGGATTGGGATAAATAACCTCGTCTTCTTCATCAATCAAGGCCATGATCGTGAAGAAAATAATAGGCTTGCCTCCTGGAACTACAACCACTTCCTCAGGAGTAACTTTAACCCCACGCGTCCGGCTTACGTAATCGGCAATCGTTTGGCGGAGATCAGGAAGGCCGGCTGACGGGCCATAGTGAGTCCATCCGTTGTGAAGCGCGTCGACCGCAGCCTCGATCACATTAGCGGGGGTATCAAAATCGGGCTCGCCGATTTCCAGATGGATAATGCTTTTGCCCTGGCGCTCGAGTGCGCGCGCTTTGTTCAGAACCTCAAAAGCGGTTTCGGTACCCAACCGCGACATGCGGCGGGCGAGTTGCAATTCGTGTTGCGTGGCTGGGGCCATGATAACCAACGCTCCTAAATGCTAAACGGCACATTATACGCTGGAGGACGCAGGCCTTCGACGGCTTGCGCGTCGAGAATATTGTTGCCAAAGAAGAAGCAGATTCTCTAATTCAAATTTTTGCCCTGGAGCTTCAGGGTCGGCGCACGCGAATCGCCCAGGCGCGGGCAGGCAACTCAATTTCTCCTCGAGCATTTGCCGGCAGAACTTCTCGCAGGCGATCGCGTATCAGGGTCTTTGTGCGCTCATCGCGCGTCGCGAGATAGTTTGGCGCGGAGCCTTGACCGGTGAGAAGTGGTTGCCAGTAGTCGTCGAAATTCATGAAGCGCGTGACCACGTCGAGCGCATGCACAGTCGAGTGCTGCAACCCGGTTTGTTCGAAGAGCGTTCGCAGCCCTTCCGGCGTACACATGGGGAAACGGCGAGCTTGATCAAACTCGACTGCTTCACTGTCAATCGCTGCGGCTGCGTCCCAGAATTCGCGCAGGAATCTCGCACCCTCCGAATAATCCCAAACGTAGGCCGCGATAGTACCCTCGGGACGAACGACACGGCGGAATTCCTTCAGGCCTGGTTCCGGCTGCGGAATGTAGTTCAATCCCAGCCCACAGACTGCAACGTCGAAACTGGAGTCTGCAAACGGCAAGGCCCTGGCATTCCCGGTCTGAAACGTAACATGGGGACGTGTGCGGTGCCGGCGGGCGAACTCTATTTGCTGAGAAGAAGCGTCGATACCATCGATGCTTGCAGGTTGGCAGAGTTCGACAATAGTTTCCGCAACAACGCCGCTCCCGCAGCAAATATCAATCCATCGAAAGCCGTGGGGAAGATCGAGCCATTTCAGAAACTCGCGGGCAAGAAGCCGACTCCAGCGGCCCATCCATTGGTCGTAGTCGGCGCCAGAAGTCCAGCGGTCAGTGTCGCGGTCCATGTCGAATAGATTATCAATGGACGAAGCGTGAATCGTAAATTATTCCGACACGCTGTGCTCTTCGTTTTGCGAGCGCAGAACGCGGTCAACGGAATATGGCAGACGGTGACGGGGCTCGTGGTAGTGGCGGACTTGCATCTCGCCGAGCAATCCGATGGCGAGTAGATTCAAACCACCCAGCAGCAGGCCCATCGCTGTCATCATGAGCGGACCATGCTCGCCCATGACCGGAACATGGCGCAGAAACTTCTCTGCTCCCAACCACATCACGATGCCGCTACCGCCGAGCATGCTAAGCGCTCCCAGAGTTCCGAAGAAGTGCAGAGGACGCGAGAGATAGCGCAGCAAAAAGCGGATAGTAATGAGATCGAAGAACACGCGAAAGGTACGGGAGATGCCGTAGTGGGAAATGCCACGCTCGCGGTTCACGTTGCGGATGGGAACTTCGCAAATCGATGCGCCATACCACGATGCCAGGGCCGGAATGAAGCGGTGCAATTCACCATAGAGCGGCACCTGCTCCAGAATCTCGCGGCGATAGGCCTTAAAGGTGGTGCCGAAGTCATGAATTTCGACGCCGCTCAATTTGGCCATCAGCCAGTTGGCAATCCGCGACGGAATGCGGCGCATCCAGAAATTGTCGATGCGCACTTTCCGCCAGCCGCTGACAATATCGTAGCCGGCGGCAATCTTCTCCAGAAAAATTGGAATGTCGGCGGGATCGTGCTGCAGATCGCCGTCCATGGCGATGATGTATTCGCCGCGCGCGTGATCGAAACCGGCGGCAAGCCCGGCAGTCTGGCCGAAATTGCGGCGAAGTTTCACCACGGTGACACGGCTATCTACGGCTGCGATCTCGCGCAGCATCGCGAAGGTGTGGTCGCTGGAGCCATCATCCACCAGCACAATTTCAAACGTCTCACCAGCGGTCTCCATGACCGCTTTCAGCCGGTCGTAGAGGTCGGTGACGTTCTCTTGCTCGTTATGCAGAGGGACGACGATGGAGTATTTCGGCACAGTCTCTTTATTATAGCGTGAAGCCTCTCAGACGAACGTAAATTCGTCACGAAACGTAACCTTTGGGCTACCCCAACTCGTCACTCGCTGAGGGCGCGGACGCGGGTCAGCCCTGTTCCTTTAGCTTTAATCGTGACTTGTTTTCTTCCATGAAAGCTTTGATGTCGTTGGCCGCGCCCAACAGCCGGTTCCACTGCTCGTAGTAGAGAGTCACTGGAAAGCGGCCCAAGCCGTAAACGCTCACTCCACCCTTTTCACCTACTTTGAAGATCAGGTCTCCGCTGCGCTTTTTCGTCTCGACCTCTTTTTCCAGTTGGGACAATCGTGCTTTCAGTTCTTCGTAAGTGGGTTCTGTCATGAGTTTCCTCGACAATGATTTTTAGGTCTGGTCTATAGTAACGTGCCCCGGCTCCGCCTCATCCAACCCAGATTAAGTGAAATCTGAATCCAGCCCAGTGCGGGAAGCGACTTGTGAGTTGTAAATGTATGTAAAACGAGCACTCTAGGCCCGACAATCCAGAAACACACTGTAGAATATAGAGTAAAGAGACGGTCGTCAGCAGCTCTGGTTTCCCTTTTTTCAGGAGAGATGATTGTTCATTCAGCGTACGGGTAGAATTTTCTTGTTCTTTTTGTTGGTCAGCGCTCTTCAAAACGTCGCTTCTGCACAACAGGGTCAACCGCCGGACAACCAAAAGCCGCCGGACCAAAGCACGCCCTCAAGCACGGCAGAGAAGCCGAAGGACACTGAGCCCAAGGCTCTTGGCACGCCGGTTCCAGCGAGCACTGACAAGAACCCGCAAGACAAGAATGCGGGAACTTCGAACGATCGGCTTTTCTTTGCCCTGCCCAACTTCTTGACCTTGCAGAATGCTGGTCAAGTCCCGCCGCTTACTTCGGGACAGAAATTTAAAGTCGTGTTCCGCAGTTCATTCGATCCGGTCCAATATGCGTGGTATGGATTCCTCTCAGCAATCAGTCAGGCAGAAAACAGCGAAGCTGGTTATGGACAAGGTTGGGAGGGGTACGCAAAGCGTTACGGGGCTGCGTTTGCCGACGGGACCATCGAGAACTTCATGACCGGCGCGGTTTTTCCGTCGCTGCTGCATCAGGATCCGCGTTTTTTTCAGTTAGACAAAGGCACTTTCACCCATCGGACTGAATATGCCGTCAGCCGCATTTTCATCACTCGCACTGATTCCGGCAAAGCGCAATTCAACTATTCCGAAATTGTGGGCAGCGCTTTGTCGGCTGCCATCTCCACCAATACTTATCATCCACGTGCCTTCATCACTACTCGCTACGACTCCGCCACCGGCATGTTGACTTATGTTCACAATGCATCCGATCGCACTTTGCCAAATACTCTGAGCGTCTGGGGAACGCAGGTGGGCTACGACACAATTACGATTGTGGTCAAGGAATTCTGGCCCGACATTCATCGCAAGATAACCCACAAGCATCCGGGTGAGGCGACCCCGGCCGCCGATTCCAAGCCCTAGAAGCAAGTGGGCGAATTAATTCTTGCGGCAATCTTCGCACACGCCATAGATTTGGAAAGTGTGGCGCGTAGTGGTGTAGTTGTACCTGCGTCCGATTTCCTGTTCCAGTTGATCCACCTCCCGGGAAAAGAATTCCACCGAACTGCCACACTCCGTGCACACCATGTGATGATGGCTGCGCCGGTTGTACTGGTGTTCGTACCGAGCAATACCATCGTGAAATGCGACTTCGCTGGCGAGTCCACACTCGGCCAGCAATTTTAGCGTGCGGTAAACCGTGGTGTAGCCGATGCCGGCATCTTTCTTCTGCACCAGGCGGTGCAGTTCGTCGGTAGAGAGATGGTCGCGGGTTTCCAAAAACGATCGCAGAATCGTATCGCGCTGTGCGGTTTGCTTCAGGCCGACACGTTTGAGATGCCGGTGAAGGATTTCCTGGGCCTCGCGCACCATCTCACGGGAGATGGAAGGCTGATCATCGATACGCTTCTGCAGCATGAAGGGACAGCATAGCATCGCCGATCTTGAAAATGAAATTCAATTTCAGTGGCGGGTGGCATCTGTTCATCAGAAGCCCTAAAGATAAAAAGCTTAAACACAGGGGGCACAGAGGCGCACAGGGTTTGAACTCGGCACGAGTAGTGATCGTCCATTTGTGCCGCGTGCCGTTCTCACCCTAGAATCGAATTGCTTATGAGTACGTTTACTGCAACTGGCGTTCCGGCATCCCGGCGTTCGACTGGCTTGCGAATTCTTCTGTCGCTGCTCTTACTCGCCGTTGTTTTGGTGGCGGGCGTACTGGGTTACGCTTATTTCATCGCTCGCTCCGCACTGCCTCAGCTCGATGGAAGTCTTTCCGTCAAAGGATTGTCGGCGCCGGTAAGCGTCACCCGGGATGCCCACGGAGTTCCCGCCATCGAAGCCGCCAATCTCGATGACTTATTTTTTGCGCAAGGCTACGTGACGGCGCAGGACCGGCTCTGGCAGATGGACGTGATGCGCCGATTTGGCTCGGGAGAACTTTCGGAGATTCTCGGCGAGGATACCTTGAAGATCGACCGCGAGCAGCGGATTCTGGGATTGCGCACTGCGGCAAAAAAATCGCTCGGTCTGGCAAGCCCGCGTGATCGATCTTATTTTGACGCCTATGCCCGGGGAGTGAACGCCTTCGTCGCCGCGCATAACGACGCGCTTCCCGTCGAATTTCGTATTTTGAAGTACCGGCCAAAACCGTGGCAGGCAGAGGATTCCATCGTCATTGCGAACCAAATGGTGAAGGACCTCAACTTTTATACCTTCGAGGACACGCTGGAGCGGGAGAAAATCTTAGCCAAGCTGGGACCGGATCTGACTGCGGATCTTTACGTAAACAAGTCATGGCATGACCGTCCGCCGACCGTCATGCGGGAGGGCGTTGACGAGCAAAAAAATCAGCCAGACTCCGGGGACAAAGATGATGACGACGACGACGAGGATTCCGGGCCAGACAACGCGGTCACAAAACTCAGGAATGGCCTGGAAATCTGGGCGCAACAAGCTCCGGAAGCGGCTAACGGATCAAACGACTGGGTAGTTTCAGGCGCGCACACGGTGACCGGCAAGCCGCTGCTCTCAAACGATATGCACCTCGGGCATCAGATGCCGAATCTCTGGTATGAAGCTCATCTGAAGTCCGGCAGCCTGGATGTTGCCGGGGTGACTCTGCCCGGAATGCCGTATGTAATCGTTGGCCACAATCAGCGCATCGCCTGGGGATTCACAAACGTTGGCCCCACCGTAGCCGATGCGTTCATCGAGAATTTCAACTCGGAGAGTGCTTATCAGACGCCGCAGGGCTGGCAGCAGCCGGAACATCGAGAGGAAGTGATTCATGTCAAAGAGAAACCGGATGTGATGGTCGATGTAAAGATCACGCGTCATGGACCCATAATTTCCGAAATAATTCCTGGTGAATCGCGGCGGGTGGCTTTGCGTTGGACGCTCTACGATGGACTGCGCATGCCGTTTTTCGACGTCGACACTGCACAGAACTGGGTGGAGTTTCGCAAGGCTTTTTCGCAACTCGATGCGCCCGGGCAGAATGTTGTTTACGCCGACGTCGACGGGAATATCGGCTACCAGGCTACAGGGCATATTCCGATTCGCGCCTCTGGAGACGGCAGCCTTCCGGTCAGCGGAGCCGACGACACTCACGAATGGACGAGTTACATTCCTTTCGACAAGTTGCCGAGTATCTACAATCCACCGTCAGGCGTGATCGCAACGGCCAACGGGCGCATTACGCCAGATGGATATCCTTATTCGATCAGCACCGCGTGGGAAGCGCCCTGGCGGACTGCGCGGATTTATCATGTTTTGGAGTCTGGCCGAAAATTCGGGCCCTCCGATATGCTGGCGCTGCAAAACGATGTGCAGTCGGAGAACGATCTGTTCGCAGCGGAACGTTTCGTGTACGCCGTGGATCACGCTGCCAAGCCTTCGGCGCGAGCCAAGCAAGCTGCGGACATCATGCGCAACTGGGATGGGCGCATGGTTGCGTCATCGACGGCGGCGACGATTGCCGCACGCTCGGAGCAAGAACTAACACGACTGCTTCTTGAACCACGCTTGGGAGCTGCCCCCGAGGATCCGAAGCAACAGGACACAACGTTGAGTTGGAAGACTTACCACTGGCAAATGAAAACCGTGTGGCTGCAGAATGTCATCCTGCATCAGCCCAAACGCTGGCTACCGGAAAAATATCCTAACTATGATGAACTGTTGACTGCAGCGGTCGAAACTGCGGTGAGTGATCCGGATGCGCCCAAGGATTTGGCGTCCTGGCATTGGGGACGCGTAAATGCGCTAGACATCGAACACCCGGTGTTGGGAAAAATTCCGGGCCTGCGACGCTGGAGTGTACCGGGAATCAAAGAACAATCCGGAAGCGGATATACGGTGAAAGCTGTGACGCCGCATCATGGACCCTCCGAGCGCTTTACCGCGGACCTTGCCGATCTCGATCAATCGACATTGAACACGGTCACAGGACAGGGCGGAAACTTTCTCAGCCCCTACTACATGGATCAATGGAAAGCGTGGTATGAGGGCTTCACATTCACTTTGCCGTTTAGTGAACACGCCGTGAAGGCAACGGCAGCGCACCGTCTGGTGCTGCAGCCGGAGCGATAAGACTGCAACACCCTCCGGTCGCGATCAGAAAAAGTCGACCGACTTAACGTCTGTGATGTAACCGGGAAGGACGATGGTTCCGGTAGTGATGTAATAGTAGTTGCTCAACAGAGTATCGGTGACGGTGTAATAGACTCGCAGATTGCCGCCTTCCGCAACATACTCCACCTGGCGCGAAGTAAAGTCTTGCAGGCCGGTCACATCGCCATTGTCCGGCGGAATGACGATATTCCCGTTGGTGGTGTTGAGAATGGAGAGGCATCCGCGCACTTCGCCGGTGACGTTGTTGACGTTCCCGATGTTGGTGCAGGTATGAGAGCCGATAAAGAGCTGTCCGCCGTTACCCATGTCAATCCGGTCGTGATAGCCATCGGTAATCACATATTTGTTGGTGACAGTCATCGAATTCAAGTCCACAATATCGAGTCGCCCGCAAGTGGTAGCCGCCGTGGCTTCGCCGGTGCACGGATTATTGGTAGGCGGCGTGCCGGCCACATAGAGATTGGTACCACTGATCAGGCCAATGGTTGCGGCATCTACTGGAACCGCCGCTCCGGCCGTCGGCGGGCTGGTGGTGAGATTTAGAATCTGCACGCTGGCCTGCGTTCCCATGCATTCCGCGCCACAATTTAAGATATAAGCCTCAGTGCCGTCGCTGTTGAAAATGCCATACACCGGGCGGTCGAATCCCGGCACTGAGACTGTCGCCGGAGTGCTGGTGTTCAACGAAACTGGCGTGACCACGGTTACCGCATCTGAGTCATTGCTGAAGACAAGCAACTGAGATCCAGTCGAGTTTGAGACCACAGTCTGCGCACCCGGCACACCGATGGTCGCGGCAATCCCACCCCCTGTAAGGTTCATCTGCACCACCGCACCCGGCGGATAACCGATGATTGGTGCCGAAGGTACGGCCGCGTAACCGAAAGCGGGCTGCGGCACAACTATGCTGGTGGTAATGCCGGGCAACGGGATGCTTCCAGTTTCCGATTCTCTTAAGGTGTTGACCACGTCGACCCTGTTGGTCAACAGATCAAAAGCGACAAGGGTCGCTCGATTGGGGGATATTGCCATCAGGCCAGGGGCGCCGCCAGTGCCGACCCCGCCCCGGCCCACCGTATCGAATTGGCCGTCAATAATTACAAGACCGCCAAATGCCGCCGGACTGGAGGCGCTCTGCGAGGCGAAAACGCGTTCCGTTAATTTGCTCGGAGCAGTGGTGCTTGACTTCGATCCACCCCCGCAGGAGACAAGACCTAGAAGCACAGACAAAGGTACGGCGTGCAGCAGAGCGGATTTCTTCAAACTTCAAGCTCCTAACCACAGGAAAACTAGAGATTTAAGTGCGAAATACCGGATTATAGCAGAGCCTGCCAAAAGCCTGGTTACGGCGCTATCAAAACCTCTTTACTAGCCTACGGCGCTAGATGCAACAACTGAGCTCATCTTGTATCCTCTTAACATGGTGGATAACATTCTGACGCGGCTCAAGCAGTCACCCGTTCTCTGCGACGGGGCCATGGGCACGCTGCTTTACTCCAAGGGAATTTTCATCAATCGCTGTTACGACGAACTGAATCTTTCCCAGCCTGATCTCATTCGCGCTATCCACCACGACTATCTGCAGGCGGGGGCCGAGATTATCGAAAGCAACACTTTCGGTGCCAATGCCTTCCGCCTTGCCAGGCACAGCCTTGCCGATAAAGTACATGACATAAACCGCATGGGAGCGCGGCTTGCCCGGGAAGCCGCTAAGAGCTTCGATGTTTGGGTAGCAGGATCGGTTGGCCCCCTGGGAACAAGAATCGAGCCCTTGGGAAAAACTTCGTTCGAAGAAGCACGTCAGGCCTTCCGCGAGCAGATCGAAGCGTTGGCCGAAGGTGGGGTCGACTTGCTCATGCTGGAAACTTTCGGCTACCTCGAGGAACTCCATCAGGCAATGCTTGCGGCTAAGGATGTGGGGGCTGGCTTGCCGCTGGTCGTACAAGTGACGATTGACGAGGACGGCAATTGTCTTGACGGTTCTGATCCGCAGACCTTTGCTCCTCGGCTTGAAGATTGGGGCGCCGACGTTATCGGGTGTAATTGCAGTGTAGGTCCCGTGGCAATGCTCGACGCCATCGAGCGCGTGCGTGCCCTCACTTCCCTGCCACTCGCGGCGCAGCCGAATGCCGGCATTCCGCGCTCCGTGGAGGGCAGGAATATTTATCTCTGTTCGCCGGAGTACATGGCCAGTTATGCGCGGAAATTCGTCGCGGCCGGCGCGCGCATCGTTGGCGGATGCTGCGGCACCACTCCCGACCACATCCGGATCATGAAGTCTGCGTTGCGCGCGGGAGAGGCTCGAGGAAAGTCGGCCTCGGCGCAAGTGGGCAGCACGAGCGCGCCGAGGGCGACGCCAGCTCAGCCTTTAGAGGAACGCTCCGTCTTGGGCGCTAAGCTGGCGCGGGGTGAGTTTGTCACGATGGTCGAGGTTGTGCCCCCTAAAGGAACCGACATCCAGAAGGAACTGGAGGGTTCACGCTTTCTAAAATCGGTTGGCGTGGATGCGGTCAACATTCCCGACAGCCCGCGAGCTTCGGCGCGCATGAGCAATCAGGCGCTCTCTTTGCTGGTGCAGCGCGAGGCAGGAATTGACGCCATTCTGCACTACACCTGCCGCGACCGGAATGTGCTCTGCATTCAAAGTGATTTGCTGGGCGCGGCAGCGGTAGGGATTAAGAACCTGATCTGCATTACGGGCGATCCGCCAAAAATGGGCAACTACCCCGACGCCACCGCCGTCTTCGACGTAGATGCCATCGGCTTGGTCAACATCGTTCATAACCTGAATCGAGGATTGGACCTGGGCGGAAATCCCATTGGCGCAGGAACGGGATTTGTGATTGGAGTGGGCGCGAATCCGGGGCTCACTGATCTCGACGAAGAGATTCGGCGCTTTGAATTCAAAGTCGCCGCTGGGGCAGAATATGCGGTGACCCAGCCGGTTTTCGACATTCGTCTTCTAGAAAATTTTCTGCGGCGAATCGAGCATTGCCGTATCCCAGTGGTGGCGGGAATCTGGCCGCTGGTGAGTGTGCGCAATGCGGAGTTCATGAAGAACGAACTTCGAGTCTCAGTGCCGGATTCCATCCTGGAACGCATGGCCCGGGCGCAGACGCCGGAAGCCGCTCGGGCGGAGGGAGTGGCCATTGCCCGCGAGATGCTGATTGCGGTTCGGCACACCGTGCAGGGAGCGCAGATCAGCGCTCCGCAAGGGCGCTACAGCTCCGCAGTGGACGTTCTGGAGGCATTGGGCACGAACACTCCGGCTTCGGCGTAGCCTTCCTTTATGGGGACACGAAAGTGCGTTTTCTCGATCTATTTACAATAAAAGACTAGACATTGCGCGCGGATAGTAGCATTACAATAGAGAAGGAGTTAGAACCCGTTGGCTAAATTTGAAGAATGTCTTCAGCGACTGGAAAAAATTGTTCAGGAGCTGGAAAAGGGCGAAGTACCTTTGGAAAAGTCTCTAAGCCTTTTTGAGGAGGGCATGAATCTTTCCTCCGCCTGCCGCAAAGAACTCGAGCAGGCGGAAGGCAAAGTGGAAATTTTGCTCAAGAAAAACGGGAAACTTCAGGCTGAACCGTTCGAGTCCGTAGCGGAAAAGGCGAGTGCCCGCAGATAGGCAACTCGCTCCGTTGCAATGTTTACAAAAATGTCTGTGGAGTAGCGGTTCCGAACCCTTCCCCGCAGCCCAAGACCGTTGTAACTGACGGTTGTAAGTCAGGAGGATCTATGGGCCTTAGTGTCGTAGTATTCGAAACCGATCCCAGGGTCGCGCAAACTCTGGCCGGAAAACTTTCCTCTCACTTCCACCCCGTCCACTTAACGCATTCCGGCGACGAGCTTCGTCAACGCGTCGCCAGCCATCGTCCTGAGGCGGTGGTACTTGATATGGAAGCCTCTCGTCTCACCGATGTACGAAGCTTGCACGAAGATTTTCCATTGCTACCCATCGTGTGCACTCACCGCCTTCCCGATGAGGAACTTTGGATCGCCGCATTGGAGGCTGGGGCAAGCGATGTTTGCCAATCCGACGATGTACAAAATGTCCTAAGCTCCGTTCTGCGGAGCGTCGCGGTAGCAAAAGACGCCTCGGCTTAAAACTCGGGCAACAATTTTTACTCGCGGGGACGGTTGTCGCCGTCCTCGTTTTTCTTGCGAGCACCTCAGACCATTCACGCATTGTTCGCGACTGCTTCGCTGCATAAGCGGTGGTTCCGCATCTGGTAAGCTGGGCGTCGGCATTTGCCTCTTGTTATACTCACTGCGCAATGCTGCAAGAAATCCTCGAACAAGGCCGTACGCGAACCGACGCGGCGCTGGACCGCCTGATTCCTCTGGAAACCCAGGATCCCGTCTCCATTCACAAAGCAATGCGGCACAGTGTGTTTGCCGGCGGCAAACGGCTGCGGCCGGTGCTGTGCATGGAAGCAGGACGTATGATCGCGGGATCGCTGCCTGAGAAGATTGAAGAGTTAGGCGCGGCCCTCGAGATGCTTCATACCTATTCGCTAATCCACGATGATCTGCCCGCCCTCGATAACGACGATCTGCGCCGCGGGCGCCCTACCTGCCACAAAGTCTTCGGTGACGCGATCGCAATCCTCGCGGGAGACGCTCTGCAAACGCAGGCTTATGAAGTTCTGAGTCGGTTAGAGTGTCCGGCGGAGGCGCGAGTTCGAATTATCGAAGAGATCGCGCGCGGCACCGGCACTCTAAACGGCATGATTGGCGGGCAAGTCGTGGACCTGGAAGCGGAGCACATGCAACCCACGGCGGAGATGCTCGAATATATCCACCGCTCCAAGACCGCGGCATTGATCACGGCAAGTCTGGTGAGCGGTGGAATCTACGCCGGAGCAAAAAATAGCGATGTTAAAAAGCTCCGCGCGTTTGGTCAGTCGATTGGCCTGGCCTTTCAGATAGTGGATGACGTGCTCGATGTGACGCAGAGTTCGGAGCAACTCGGCAAAACCGCCGGCAAAGATACAGCCGCGCAAAAGGCAACCTATCCCGCACTCTTCGGAATTGAAGAGTCCGTGCGCAAAGCAGACGCGCTGGTGGCCTCCGCATTGGCGGAGTTGGACGGCTTCGGAGAACGAGCCGAGAATTTGAAGGAACTGGCGCAATATTTGGTGCAGCGGAAGAAATAGAAATTAAGTTAGGCTAAACAAGGCAGTTTTCATCATGCCCCCGACTCTCGGCAATCTCGACATTCTAGCCATCGCGGCGCACCGTGACGATGTGGAGCAGACCTGCGGCGGCACATTGCTGAAGATGGCGCAGCTCGGCCAGCGAACCGGTATTCTGGACCTCACGCAGGGGGAGATGGGCACGCGCGGCACGGCCGAAGATCGCGCGCGCGAAGCGATGGATGCGGCGAAAATACTCGGTGTGGCCTGGCGCCGCGCGCTCGACATCCCCGACGGCCGCGTCGAAAATACCTGGGAGAATCGGCTGAAAGTCGCGAGCGCGATTCGCGAAACTCGGCCGCGGGTCGTGATTCTGCCGTACTGGAAGGGGCGGCATCCCGATCACTACACTTGTTCCGTGCTGGGCTACGAGGCCTGTTTTCTGGCGGGATTATCGAAGCTCGATCCGCAAAGCGGACTGAGCAATCGGCCAGCGGTTGGCGAGCAAGCTACGAAATTCGCGCCACATCGCCCTTTTAAAATTATCTACGCCACGCTTTATTACGACGTGCGTCCTACGTTTGTAGTTGATATCAGCGAGCAGTTTAAGCGGAAGGTCGCGTCCATCTTCGCCTACAAATCACAGTACAGTGATCAAGAGGCAGGTAAAGATATCTTTCCTGCCCATGATGAGATTCACGCCCGCGTGGAATCGATGGCCCGTTACTACGGCGCTCTCGGAGGCGTGACCTACGCGGAACCCTTTCTGCAGAAAGAAGTCGGGCTGGTCGAGGATCTATTGGCGATTCCTGTGAAATCGATTTGATTTCTTAGCGTTACTTTTTCAGCGCAACCGCCAACCCATCACGGATAGGCAAGATCGTGGTATAGAAATCCGCCGAGCTGTACAACTGACGGTTGAACTCAAGAATCGCCTTGGTCGTCGCCGATTTCGGATTTTTCTCTGCCACGCGGCCGCTCCACAAAACATTATCCGTAATAAATAATCCGCCCCTGCGCAAACGCGGCGATACCAGGCGCAACACGCGCGGATAATCTTCCTTGTCGACATCGTTGAAAACGATATCGAACTGCTGCTTCTGCTCGGAGAGAAATTCCAGCGCATCGCCGGTGTGAAGTGTGATTTGATTGGAAACGCTGGCGCGATCGAAATAACCGCGCGCCCGCTCGGCATTCTTCGGGTCGCCGTCGGTGTAGATAACATGCCCTTTTTCGCCGACAGCCTGGGCCCACCAGATGGTGGAATATCCAATGGCCGAGCCCAATTCGAAAATAGTTTTCGCATTGATCATCAGGGCCAGCTGTTGCAGCACACGCGCCACCGCCGGCCCCACAATGGGGATATCGTGCTTACCAGCATAGTCTTCCATCTCCAGCAGTACGTCGCTGCGCTTAGGAAGCATGGAATACAGATAATCGTCGACCGGGCCGGCAGTGGCGAGGTTATAGTGTCGCCAGTTCGGCTTGATTGCCTTTTTCGGTTTGTTTTCTTTTTTTGATTTTTTCGCGGCCACTCGCCTCCTTCGCATTTTCGAACTAGCATTACGCGGTTGCGCGATCTAAATCCCGCAACGTCACGCCCGGCTTCAAGGTCAATATCTCGACCCCTTTTACCAGCTTCTTCAATTCCGCAGGACTTCCCGTCAGTACCGGAAAGGTGCCGAAGTGCATGGGAATCACGGTTTTTGGCTTGAGCAGATTGCAGGCGTAAGCAGCCTCGCGCGGGCCCATGGTGAAGTGATCGCCGATCGGCAACATAACAATCTCAGGCGCGTAAAGTTCTCGGATGATTGCCATGTCTCCGAAAACGTTGGTATCGCCGGCATGATAAATTTTCACTCCGTTCTCGAACTCAACCACGTACCCGCACGCTTCGCCGCCGTAAACCATCTGATCGCCGTCCTGAATGCCGCAGGAGTGGTCCGCGTGCACCATGGTGACTTTGATGTCGCCGATCTTCTGCGTGCCACCCTTGTTCATCATGGCAATTTTCTTGGCGCCCTTTTTCTCCAGCCAGCCGCAGAGTTCAGGAATACCGACCACCTGCGGATTATGTTCCTTGATGATTTCAACGGCATCGCCAATATGGTCGCCGTGCCCGTGAGTAACGAGAATGGTATCGACCTTCTTTACCTTTTTCTCGGACGGCGGGCACGCGGGATTATTCATGATCCAGGGATCGATGATAACGATCTGTCCGCCGGGAGTTTCGATGCGAAATGTTGCGTGGCCCAGCCACGTTAGATGAATGCCTTTTAGATTCATGGAAATGCTCCTGGCCGCCAGCCACTTGCGGTAGATCTTTGAGCGGAAATCCACCCGGGATGGGCTGCGGCTGAATTTAGTTTAATATGAAACGCCATGAAAGAACTTAAGGTGCTGATTTCGCGGGATCGCATTACCAAACGAGTCGCGGAGTTGGGCGCGGACATCACTCGCGACTTCGCGGGCCAACCGATCATCCTGGTCGGTGTGCTGAAGGGTTCGGCGATTTTTCTCGCCGACTTGGCGCGACAGGTGGATCTCGACGCTACATTCGATTTTATTGGCGTTTCCAGTTATGGCAACCGTCCCACACCGAGTCAGGAACTCAAGAGCGGATGGGATTCCACAGGCGAGGTAAAACTAACCAAAGATGTCGATCAATCCATGAAGGACAAGAACGTGATCGTTGTGGAAGACATCCTGGATACGGGATTGACGCTGACCGTTCTAAAAAAATTGTTGCTGGCGCACGGGCCTAAATCGCTGAAGATCGCCGCGCTGCTCGATAAGCCTTCGCGGCGCAAACTGCCGCTGCAAGGCGACTATGTCGGCTTCACAATTCCCGATGAGTTCGTGGTCGGCTACGGCCTCGATTACGCCGAGCGGTATCGCAATCTGGCGGATATTTGCATTGTGCCGCGGGAGTAGTGCTCAAAAGCACGGCTGCTATCATAGAAAACCATGGGGGCTGTTCTGAATACGACGACAAATCATCTGCAAGTTGAGCCGCTGTTGCTGGAAGTGGCCGATGTGCTGGCGACTTCGCTCGATCTGGATACCACCTTGAGCCGGGTTGCCGAAGTGGTGCGCAAGGTCATTGATTATGAAATTTTTGCCATCCTGCTTCTCAACGAGAAGACGCAGGAATTACGCTTTCGCTTCCAGGTGGGGTATCCGGCTGACTTCGCCGAGCGCGCTCGGGTGAAGCTGGGTGAAGGCGTGACCGGGCAGGCCGCGCAATCGAGACAGGCAGTCCTGGTCGATGACGTTACGCAAGATCCCAAGTACATCGCCGCCGTGGCTAACGTGCGCTCGGAGTTGGCGGTGCCGCTCATCACCAAGAACCGCGTGATTGGCGTGATCGATCTGGAAGCGCGCAACCCCGGCTACTTCACTGAGGAACACAGCCGTCTGCTGACTCTGGTGGCTTCTCGCATCGCGGGTGGAATTGAAAACGCACAGCTTTACACGCGTACCACGCGTCAGGCACGCATTCTGCTCTTGCTCAATGAAATTGCGCGTGAACTGTCATCCATTCTGAATCTGGATGAACTGCTGAACCGGGTTGCAGAACTGCTGCGGCGGCTCATCGATTACCAGATGTTCAGTATTTTGCTGCTGGATTCGTCCGGCGAAAAATTACAGCATCGGTTTTCGTTGCGCTTCCGCGAAAATATTCATCTCAAACATGAGGTCCCTCTAGGGCGCGGCCTGGTCGGTTACGCAGCACAGACCGGGCAGGCGGTACTGGTGCCAGACGTGAGCAAAGACCCGCGTTATATCGCGGGGAATCCGGAAACGCGGTCGGAACTGGCTGTGCCTCTCATCTACAAAGACAAAGTGATCGGCGTGCTCGACCTGGAGCACACGCGCCGCGGTTTTTTTACCGACGATCATCGCCGCACCATGATGACACTCGCGGCACAGGTTGCCATCGCCATCGAGAATGCGCGGCTCTATGAAGAGATAGCACGCCAGGAGCGCCGCCTGGAGCGGGATTTAGCGCTTGCCCGCGAACTGCAGATGCGTTTGCTTCCGCAGACGCTGCCCAAGTTGGCGAATCTGGAGTTGGCAGCGAAGTTCGTTCCTGCGCGAGCGATCGGCGGAGATCTTTACGACTTCATCCCTTATTCACTCTCGCGACTGGGGATCGTGATTGGCGATGTCAGCGGGAAAGGCGCGCCCGCCGCGATCTATGCGGCACTGGTGAGCGGAATCTTGCGCTCGCATGCTCCGATTGAGCCCGGCCCCGCAGAGATGTTGAGGGCGGTGAATCTCTCGCTCGCCGAGCGCCGCATCGAAGCGCAATTCGTTTCCCTCATCTACGCCGTTTGGGATGACGAACATCGAACGCTGCAGGTGGCCAATTCGGGGCTGCCTCGGCCCATTCATGTACATGCCGGGAAAAATCATGTGATCGAAGCGACCGGCCTGCCCCTGGGGCTTTTCGACGATGCAAATTACGACGAGTTCCGCTTCAAGATGAAGCCCGGGGATATGTTTGTTTTCTTCAGCGACGGTATTCTGGACGCGCGGAATCGTAAGGGAGAGCTTTTCGGTCGAGGCCGCGTGGAAAAATTGGTTCTGGAGTGCGCCGGAAAATCCGCCGATTGTGTGGTCAACACGCTGTTCAAGGCTGCGGCGGAACATTCCGCGGGCGTCGAATCGTTTGACGATCAGACCGTGGTTGCTATCAAGGTGAAGGATAGTACCGGCTCAGGCTCTCCAAAACGAAAATGACCCGCCCCAGCGAACCAGTTACCATGGAGCGTGCCCCGGGATTTGTGTTGCGAAAAAGCCGCAAGGGGCTATTTCATCGCAGTGAAAAGCTTCATTTGCATTGCGAAAATATTCCGCTTCCAAAACTCGCCGAGCGCTACGGCACGCCGCTCTATGTTTACTCCGCGACCACGATTCTTCAGCGGCTTTGCGACTTTAGAAATGCCTTCCACAGCGTTCCTCATACTGTCTGTTACTCCGTAAAGGCGAATTCCAATGTGAATATCCTGCGCCTGCTCGCGCGGGAGGGTTGCGGATTCGATGTGGTCTCCGGGGGGGAACTGGAACGCGTGCTGGTGGCCGACCGGCGCGCGGCCAAGAAAGTTGTCTTCTCGGGCGTGGGAAAATCGCGAGAAGAGATGACTGCGGCCTTGAAAGCCGGGATCTTGCTGTTCAACGTGGAGAGCGAGTCTGAACTCTGGAGCCTGGCGGAATGCGCAGCGCAATCGCGCAGGGTCGCGCGAATCGCTCTACGAGTTAACCCAGACGTTGCTGCCGACACTCATCCTTACATTTCTACAGGGCTTCACAAACACAAATTTGGAGTGCCGATCCGAAATGCGCGCGAGCTTTACGCCAAGGCTTCCGTGTCGCGTCACCTGAAGGTTGCCGGGGTGAGCGTGCATATCGGCTCACAGATCACGGATGTTGCGCCGTTCGCGGAAGCGGTCGTTCGAGTCGCTGCCTTGGTTCGCGAGTTGCGCGCCGATGGACACAGAATCGATTACGTAGACGCCGGCGGCGGCCTCGGCATCGATTATCAGAAACTGACTTCAGATTTTACTGATTATGCTGCGCGTTACGCCCGAGCAGTGACGAGCCCCTTGCGCGGATTAAGAGTTCATCTCTTGCTGGAGCCGGGACGCGCGATCGTGGGTCCCGCCGGAGTCTTGCTCACCTCCGTAACTTACCGAAAGGAAAATGGCGGAAAACATTTTCTCGTGGTGGATGCAGCCATGAACGATCTAATCCGGCCGGCGCTTTACGGGGCCTACCACGAGATTGTTCCGGTAGTTAAGTCCGAGGCATCCACTGCCAAAATGGAAGTTATCGATGTGGTCGGTCCGGTTTGCGAGTCGGGAGATTTCTTTGCGCGCGATCGCGACTTGCCGCGAGTGGAGGAGGGCGATTTGCTTGCGATTCTGGATGTCGGAGCCTATGGAATGGCGCTCGCTTCCAACTACAACTCGCGGCCACGGCCTGCGGAAATTCTGGTTCGTGGAAAATCGTCAAAGCAGATCCGGCGCCGAGAGAGTGTGCGCGAATTGTATTCTCCCGAGTTGTAACATTGATGATTGATGATTGATGATTTAACGGCGGGGTATTTCAATCGACAATCAACAGTCTCAAAATCAGCAATAGGTTCTATCTCTCTCCCCACTTCAATTTCGTGCGCAGTACGTGGAAAAAATCATGATCGGTGCGAAACAAGCTGACGCGGTGTTCAGAGCGGCGGCAACGCACTCGGTCCCCATCGCGCAGATCCAGGCCAGGTTGGCCGTCGAGGCTGAGATATGCCACTTCTTCGTCGCTGCGTAGAAGAAGCTCAATCACAACCGAATCCGGCACAACTAGCGGGCGGTGGGTCAGCGAATGTGGCGACACCGGCGTGATCACAAAAGCATTAACAGTTGGCATCAGCACGGGACCGCCGGCAGAGAGCGAGTAAGCGGTTGATCCAGTAGGCGTAGCCACAATCATTCCGTCTGCGCGGTAACTGGAGACGAACACTTTATCCACGAACAGATCATAATTATTCAGGCGCGCCAACGCGGTTTTATTGACCACTGCATCGTTGAATACGAGGTAGGTTCCTAGAATCTCTTCGCCACGCAGCAGTTCACACTGCATCAGTGAACGCTGTTCCACCGCAGCCTCACCACGGGCGATCGATTCGAGCATGGAGAAAAGAGAAGACAGCGGCACATCCGTAAGGAAGCCGAGGGAACCCAGGTTTACGCCGAGCAGGGGCACATCGATAGGCGCAGTGGCTCGAGCCGCGGAGAGTAAAGTACCGTCGCCGCCAAGTACCACAACCAGGTCCAAAGGTCGTGACGACATTTCCGTCCGCGAAACTTCTTCCTCACCGCCGGAATATTTTGCCGTCTCCGGATCGACGATGACCGCATATCCATGTGCGTGAAGCCATTTCAGCAATTCAGGGATGGTGCGGGCTACCTCCGCCCTTGCAGGACGCGAAATGATAGCCGCGACTTTGGAGTGGGAAGATGATGACGAAATGGCCATGTTGAATAGGAGAAAGAAAGATTGTACCGAACTTGCGGGAAAATCTTTAACTGCGCTCGACTTTGGCTTGTGAGCGCAGACGCCTAAAAAATCGCGCGCAGAAGAAATTCGCGGTTGCCCTCTGCCCCAAGGATGGGCGAATCGATCACGTCAACTTCAGTGCAAGCGAGATCCCGCAAAGCTTTTTTCACTTTTTCAACGGAAGCCAGTTGCGCCGCCTCGTCGCGCACAATGCCGCCCTTGCCTACGAATTCCCTTCCCGCTTCAAATTGAGGCTTGACGAGCACGACCGCCCCCCGCCCGAGACGATCTTCGTGAGACGGCGGGAACACGGCATTCACCACTGCAGGCAAAACCAGCGTCGCGGAAATAAATGCCACGTCGATCACAATCAAATCCGCAAGCTCGCCGATGACTTCGCTCGTCAGATAACGGGCATTCGTCTTTTCCAAAAGCCGAACCCTAGGATCCCGGCGCAACGTGAAGGCCATCTGGCCGTATCCGGTATCGACTGCGATCACGCGACTCGCACCATGTTGAAGCAGACAATCCGTGAAACCACCGGTCGAAGCGCCAACATCCAGGCACACCGTGCCTGTGACATCAATATGCCAATGCTCCAAGGCTCGCTCCAGCTTGAGACCACCGCGGCTTACGTATTTCTGATCTTCCCCGAGGAGGCGAATTGTCGAATCGGCGAAAACTTGCGCGCCGGCCTTCTCTATTTTCTGATCGTTGACCAGAACCTTACCCGCGATGATCAATCCCTGAGCCCTTTCTCGTGAAGGGGCGAGTCCGCGGTCTACCAGAAGCTTGTCGAGTCTGAGTTTCAAAGTTCGTCGCCGATCTAAATCTTCGAGCAGCCATACCCACCAGTGAGCAGTCGTAACACGAAAGTGCCAGCACTCGCATCGGTGCAAAGAGCTGAACCAATTCTCGCTGAATCACTTACAAAGATACTTCCATGTTTTTCCACAGTCTTATCCACGGTTGTGTTGAAAACTTTTTTATTTGCGATGGCCGACAGATGGTCGGCAAATAAAAAAGCCGTCCTTAAAGGACGGCTGTAATGAACTGTCGCGAGCGACTAACCCGCCACTTCTTCCAGCAACTTCTGGTCAATGTCAAAGTTAGAATGGACATTCTGCACATCGTCCTGATCCTCCAGAGCTTCCATGAGCCGAATCATGGTGTTGGCGGCTTGCCCTTCCAGCTTGATGTAATTCTGCGGAATCATGGCGACGCTGGATGATGCTGGCTCAATTCCGGCCTTTTTCACGGCTTCCAGCACAGCCTCGAACGCTGAAGGCTCGGTTAATATTTCCCAGTTCTCGCCATCATCGTTCAGATCTTCGCCGCCGGCTTCGAGCACGATGTTCATCAAGTCGTCCTCTTTTGCCGCTGCTTTGGGAATCACGATATCGCCCTTCTTATGGAACATCCACGAGACCGCTCCAGCTTCGGCCATGTTGCCGCCATTCTTGCCGAAGCAGTGCCGAATTTCGCTCACGGTGCGGTTACGGTTATCCGTATTGATATCGAGCAGGACCGCAACTCCGCCCGGCCCGTAACCCTCGAGAGAAAATTCTTCGTAAGTGGCGCCGGGAAGCTCGCCCGTGCCGCGCTGTATGGCCCGTTTAATATTATCGGCGGGCATGTTCTCCGCCTTGGCGGCGACTATGGCGCCGCGAAGCCGGGGGTTGGAATCAGGATCGCCACCGCCGTTCTTGGCGGCGATACTGATTTCCTTAATAAGACGGGTAAAAATTTTGCCGCGCTTGGCGTCGAGCGCGCCCTTCTTGTGCTTGATTGTGGCCCATTTTGAATGGCCGGACATGGCTAGACCTCGTATGAAAAATCTTGATTGGCGCGGGATTCGCCCGAAGAGAGAATCACTGGCTGCCTCGTTAAATCCGCAGGCGAAACGAGATTATAGCATGACATCGTTTTCTCCACTCCGCGCTGCTTCGATAATAAACAGCCGACCCAACCCAGGGCAAGATCATCCCGCAAGCGGCGATTGATGGTCCGTATTTCGGTTATTGACGGAACGAGATACGCGCCCTAACATGCCTGCGGGCGTCCTTTGCGCATGAACGGCCGAGTCATTGGTCACTATCGAGTTGTCGAGAAAATCGGCGCCGGCGCCATGGGCGAAGTTTTCCGTGCGCGGGACGAACGCCTGGATCGCGAAGTCGCCCTCAAACTCATTCGTCCGGCATCCAGCGCCAATCCCGATCATTTGCGGCGTTTTGAGTTGGAGGCCCGCGCTGCTGCCGCTCTCAATCACCCAAACATCGTCGCAGTTTACGATATCGGGGTAGACGAGGGAACTCCTTACATCGTTTGCGAACTGCTGGAAGGCATGACTCTTCGCAAACGGCTTTCGCAGGGAGCCCTGCCCGTTCCCCTGGCAGTTGAATACTCGCTGCAGATCGTACAAGGGCTGATAGCGGCTCATCAGCGCCGCATTATTCATCGGGATCTCAAGCCGGAAAACTTATTCGTGACCACCGACGGCCGGATAAAAATTCTCGACTTCGGCGTCGCCAAACTCCAATCCGCGCCAGAGGAATCAGGCCGCACCGTCGAAGAATTAACCACCATTACCAAAAGCGGTATGGTGCTTGGCACCGTGGCTTACATGGCTCCAGAGCAGCTTCGGGGCAAGCCGGTCGATCATCGCTGCGACATTTTCAGCGTGGGCGCAATCCTCTATGAAATGCTGGCTGGACGACGGGCTTTCCGCGGCGAGACCGAAGTCGACACAATCACGGCTGTCTTGCGAGAGGATCCTCCCAACAGCGATCTGGAGCAGGCCGGGATTCCCTTACAGTTCCGGCAAATCGTGCGCCATTGCCTGGAGAAGGAGCCTGAAAATCGTTTCCAATCGGCGAGCGACCTGGGATTCGCGCTGGAAACTTTGTCGGATGCAACCGGCGGTCCCGTCGCACGGCGGAAGTCTACAAGATTTCAAGCACGTGTGCTGCCTTGGACGCTGGTTGGGATATTTTTAGTCGCAATATTGCTGTTGGCCGCACTTCAACTGACTCGAAAACCTCTGCCCAATCCCACCTACCAGCGTCTGACGTTTGAAGAAGGCACCGTCTATTCGGCGCGCTTTACGCCTGACTTTCACTCCATCGTCTACGGGGCTGCATGGAACGAAAGGCCACTGCAGCTTTTCTCAACCGTCGGTGATTCGTTACTGACTCAACCGCTCAACGTTACGGATGCAAGTTTGCTAGCGATATCCAAACGAGGCGAACTGGCATTGACTATACACGGTGCCCATATGGAGCACCTCAAAATTGAAAAGGGTACGCTTGCCCGTGCGCCCCTGGCAGGAGGGTCGCCGAGGGAGCTGCTGGAAGATGTGGCCTGGGCGGACTGGGATGCGAAAGGCGAGATCGCCGTCGTCCATCACATTGACGGCCGCGACCAGATCGAATATCCGATTGGCCACGTTTTGTACCGGAGCAATGGCTGGATCAGTCACATCCGGGTCTCACCGCAAGACGATAGGATTGCGTTTATCAATCATCTCTCCCTCTGGGATGATCGTGGCTCAGTATCGCTGCTGGATCATGCCGGAAGGGTTCGTACTTTGTCTCCGGTTTACGACTCGGCAGACGGCCTCGCCTGGAGTTCTGACGGAAAAGAAATCTGGTTTACCGCGGCGGCAAGCGGCTACACACGCAGCTTATGGGCGGTAAACGAGGCAGGAAAGGTTCGGACGATTCTAGATATTCCGGCCGGGCTAACCCTGCAGGACACGGCACCCGACGGTCGGGTTCTCGTGAGTCTGGATGTCGAACGCCTGGCTATGGCCACTTCCACGCGAGCAGGCAAAGCGGTGGATATTTCCTGGCACGACTGGGATGTTGCCAAAGATATCTCGCACGACGGCCAGTCCGTTCTGTTTGAGGACGCGAGCGAGGCCGCCGGACCCAACTACGCGGTCGCCATTCGCAAAATCGACGGCGCGCCGCCGGTACAACTGGGAGAAGGCAGCGCGGGCGGTCTTTCGCCGGACGGCAAATGGGCGATATCCATTATCCCAGGCCGTCCCGGGCGCATCACTCTTTACCCGGTCGGTCCCGGCCAGCCCCGCCCGATTCCCGTCACTGGACTGGAACGCATCCATAACGGCTCCTCGCATTTCTTGGCGGATGGAAAAAGAATTACGATCAACGGGAACGAACCCGGTCATGGCGTACGCTGCTATTTCGTAGACTTGGAAAGTGGCAAGCTAACGCCCGTCACACCGGAGGGGGTCACTGGTGGTCTAGTTTCGCCCGACGGTCGATATATCATTGCCAACAACGGCCCCGTAGCCGCCGTATATCCGATCCCAGGCGGTCCACCGCGCCCCATCCCCGGCTTCGATCCCCGACTAATCCCAGTGCAATGGTCAGAGGATGATTCTGCTCTCTATGGGTATCTCCCCGGCCAGATTCCGACCAAAGTTTTTAAGATCAATCTCGCCACCGGCAAGAAGACTCTCGTACAGGAATTGAAGCCGGAAACAAACGCTGGACTAGTTAGGATTGCTCCGGTGGTCGTGGACCATGACGGTTCACGCTTCGCATATAGCTACTACCAGGTCTTTTCGGTGTTGTATGTAGTTTCCGGATTGCGCTAGCCCGAAGCTTTTCTATTGAGGGATCTAGTTCAGAGGTCCCGAAAACTCTACCGGCACGTAGTGGAAGAAAAGCGATGTCGAAGTGTATCCTCGGGCCAACGCGTCCCGGTAATGCGGAACCTTCGTTCCCCGGTACACCAGGCCGTCGCCCAGAGCCTGGTAAGTCGTGACCGTTCCAGCGGAAGTGTCCAACCGAATCGGCCAGGGCGTTGCGAGCGCAGGTTCCGGAGAAAAATCCAGGCACAAAGTCACACTGAACTCGCATTGTTCACGATCGGTGTGCTTCTTCAGCTCCGCACCACTCATGTAAGAAGCCAAATAAACGTACGAGGGCTTGACGGGCTCGCCCACAATTTCAGCGACCGCCCTCGCGATCTGGTGGTGGAAATAGCGCGCCACCGGTTCATTATGGGCAACGTACCGGAGAGCGCTCTGCTCATCGCCGAGCCAAATAGCTCCCCGCCGGATTGCATGCCGGTAGTAGCGGCGCAAAGCGGCGAGATTGAAGGGGTGAATCAAATCGCCGAGGGGCGCGTAATTCTTTTCTCCAAATGTTTGACTTCGTTGGTTGACGATCGTGGACCACTCCGCATGGCGACGCTGCGCGTGACCCTCCGGCGTGAAGATGCCGGCCGCTGCAAGCAGAACTTGCTGCTTCGCCGGAAAGGATGCCGGCACAGGCTCACCGCTCCGCAGATTCGAAACCAGGGCGGCAAGTTGCGGCCCCAGCCAGAACGGATGCAGCCAGCCAGTGCCAGAGTCCCGAACCCAGGCGATGGTGCTTTGCAAATGGAATCCTTCCAGCAACTCGCGATGGGTTTCCAGTTCCGGCGGCGCGACTCCGGCTGGCAACACCAAGCATTCCGGATTCAGAAACAGGGGCTGAGAAGTATCAACCCGTTGAAGCCGGCAATCTAAACTATGTCGCGGGATCAAGTGCAGCGGTAGTTCGTCCAACAGGCAATGAAACTTTTGTGGAGGCAGCATCGCGGTGTGACGCTGCCGCGACGCTGCTCCCATCAAGCTTGCGATCCACTCAAGCCATGCTCCGTCTTTTATTGGTGTAGCCATCCATTCACCGTAAAACGGCTGTCCGCAAAGGCTCGCGACCGGCACTGCACTGGCGTGATTTCATGCAGCGTCGAGCACGGGAAAAATACAATCTGGTTCTGCTGTGGCACAATTGCCTGATAGCTGCCGGTGCTGTCGGGATGGTCGCCACTCTTCGTTGAGTCGTGGAGACGCAACTCCCCTCCCTGGAACTGGGTAGGTTCACGATGGAAGAAATAGACGAAGGTCAGCCGCCGGGAAGCGATTCTCTCCTGGGCATCATCACAATGAGCCTGGAAGAAATCTCCATCATTGCTGGCGGTGATCTGCACTTCGGTGCGCGCTACCGGAAACTCGTCCATTCCAAGCTGCTGCAAAACTCTTGGAAGCGCCAACCGAATTCGATCCAGAATCAAGTCTTCCCACGGTCCCGGCTCCATGAGTACTCGTGAACGCCGATGATTGTAGTCCGTGGCGCCGGGGTCGCCGCTGGGCGAAATCACTTCACTCACGGTGAACTGGCTTTCGTGATCCAGCGTGAAGCGGAGAAGGTCCTGCATCTCCTGCGGCGCCAGAAATTCATCCAGTACAACGCATTCTGCTCGGGCGATCTCCGGGGAATCCAGAACTGCCGTGTCGCTCTCGAGATCGGGCTCTAGTCCTACTGTTTGCCGCATCTCCGTGCCTCGTTGCCGCAGACTGATGCTTGGTGGTTGCGGCCCGCTGGGAGGTTGTGGCCCGGCAGGTCGATCCTTGGGTGCGCTAGAAGGCGGTTGAGGCCCGCTGGGGGGTTGCGGTCCGGCAAATACAACGGAATGGCTTTCTTCGCTGGAAGAAGATGCCGCTCCACGGGTTACGATCTGCTCTACGATGCTGCTCCCCGACAATGCAAAAGCGCGTTGCGCAACCGTTTCACCCACGGAGCGGGCAATCGCGGCAGTGACGGCGGTTTGAATCTCGGGATTGTTGCTCGACTCGTTCCTTGCATTGTGCACAAGATTCATCAGCAACTCCCGCTCGCGAGGATTCAAAATGCGTTCATCGCGCATGAGAGTTTCAGAAAAAGCGTCAAGTATCTGCTTCGACGTCATCAGGCACACTCCTCCCTAAGTTGTCTCGAACATTTTCAATTTTAGGGCGAATAGGGGATGCGCTTCGCGGAGACACTAACAGGAATGATCTGGATTATCAAATAAAAATTTTACTTCAGGAGATCTGCGGCGCGATGTCGAGAAAGAATTTACCGACTGGCCAGCGCGCCCACCATGGAATGAAATATCTTCATTCCATCGGTACACCCCAGTTCAGTCTCAGCAGATCGTTCGGGATGCGGCATCATGCCTACCACGTTACCGCCCGGGTTACAGATGCCGGCAATATTTTTTAGCGAGCCATTGGGATTGGCCGATTCTAGAATCTCGCCACCCGCCGTCGAGTACCGGAACACGATTCGATCGGTCCGCATCAGTTCATCCAGCGTGGCCTGATCACAGAAATAATTTCCTTCCATATGGCCAATAGGGATGGTCAACACTTCCCCTTGCGAACAGGCGTTCGTAAATGGAGTGGCAGCATTTTCAACCCGCACCTGCACCGGCTTACAAACGTACTTAAGTCCCGCGTTGCGCATCAAGGCGCCCGGCAACAGCCCCGATTCGCACAAAATCTGAAAACCATTGCAGATTCCCAGCACCAGTCCCCCGCCATCGGCAAATCGACGCACCGATTCCATCACGGGCGAAAACTTCGCAATGGCGCCGGTTCGAAGGTAGTCTCCGAATGCGAATCCACCCGGAACGATAATGGCGTCACAGTTCTCCAGATCCTGCGACTCGTGCCATAAGAACGTAACCGGCTGCTTGGCAACCTGCTGAATCGTCCAGAAGGCGTCGTGGTCACAGTTCGAACCGGGGAAGATGATGACTCCAAATTTCATCGCCTGTCCTTGGTGTGGGATTTGTGGTCAGTTTAACACGGCAGGTTTGATCCCCGGGCTCGGCGGCGGCGTCTCTTCCGTGTGCTCTGCGGACGTTCTTCGCGTTCTCTGCGTTTTAAGCTTTTGACAGCGCCGAAAGTTAGAAACTATCGGAGTCGCTCGGGAAGATGGAAGCTCGGCGTTTAGTGGACTGCGGTCTCAGGATTGGAGGGAGTCGTAACCGGAGCCGAAACCGAAGTCTGCGTATTTAGAGAAGTCTGCACGGTTAAATCGGGCGGTGTTACAGAAACTGGGGGTCCAATAACCGGTTCGAGTTGCCTGGTCGTTTCAGCCAAAGGAGGAGGTGGCGGAACTCCCTTAGCGCGTACGATCGCCCAGTGCCACTCCTGATCGGGGAAAAGAGCAAAATTCAACTGCGTGCGAAATAATGCCGTCGCAGCCGGCGCAGCTGACCCTTTCACTCGCAACAACACGGTAACATCCGGCTGCTTCTGAGTAGAGTCTTGAATCGCTTGCGTGGAAATACCTGCCGCCGCGGGCACAATTCGCGCTTTGCCATAAGAGGCGCTGGTGTCGACGGGGTGACGCAGAATCGTCAGGCCGATCACCACCTCGCGCAGTTCCCAGGAGCTTCCATTGTGCATTGTGACCTGCAACGAGTCTCCATCGATCGTTGCCGGCCCATCCAGCTTGGCCAGTTCGCTTCGCGGCAACTCGTCCAGCGCCACAGGATCGGCAAGGAGTGCACTGGTCTTGGCGGTAAAAGAAAGGCTGCAACTTACGTCGGGTGAGGAGACGTGAAAATTCTTGTCCCCAGGATCGAGCGAAAAGACCATGGTGGTCCCGGCTGCTCGCCGGCGCTCGGCATCCTCCAACACCGTAGAAAAGTTATCGTTATCAATCACTAGTTCAGACGGCGCACTCTTCTTTCGAAAACTGCGGGCAACGTCGCCCAGCGGAGCGTCGTTGGGATCGTCCTGGGCACCGGCCCATTGCGGCAAGGCAAGCGAAAGCCCTGCCACGAGAAGCAGCAGCACCGTCGTCAAACGGAATGTTGTTGGCGTTCGCACTACACTTTCAGAAAGCCGGATCACGACCCAGCCGGATTCTGCCTCAGCACCGGATAGAATCACACTCTGGCGATGCAGTGAATCACTGCAAGCCACATCGCTACTTCCAGAATTGTAGTGAGAATCAGGGATAAAACAGAGATGACTCAGGCACACCGAAGTGCTAGCACTTCCGGGAGAGGCTTAACGCCGGAGAGTGAAAGGGCGCGCGCGGGACGAAATGGAGGCGCAACGGGGCGCGCGCCCTATACCGGACCAAGCCTTTTTCTTCCTTACAGAAGGCCAGAAGAACGTAATCTATTCATGGGGTCAACTACCCGCTGGCGACGAAATATCCAGCGAGCCACCGCGAATCCGACCGCCGCGTAACAAAGATGCATGAGCCTCATAGACACCCCCATGTCGAATCAGACTTCACCTCAGGGGAGGTTCAGCATCACTATCGGCAAAATAGCAGCGGAGAATCCACCGCACAAGGCACAACAGTGCCATCGAACTGGCACGGAAGTAATACCATGGTCATCTCAGCACGGCGCAAACCAGCGCATTAGTGAGCCTCGGTATTCTCTACTTCCGCAGTCCGTCCGGCAGGGGGGACAACCACCGTCGACAAACTGCCTTCCGCGGTTAATTTCTGGAAAGCTGCCAGATCGCGACGCTGCAGGTCGTCCCAGCGGCTAAGCAACTCTCCACTCTGCCGTTTCAGCTTCTCGAATTCGACTTGTTCTGCCTCGGTAGGCGCCGAATCCGCGCTGCTTACGTCCATTGCGAGATATGCCAGCTTCGCGTCGATCTGCGGCGGATAGGCCAGCGAATCTTCATTCGCGCTGATGGTGAGATTCACCATCTGATCCCGGACGGCGACCAATTTTTTCTCCAGCTCGTCGGCCGACGCGGAAATCGCTTTTGTGCTCGCATTCACCGGCAAACGCCGTTTCAATCCGGCTACTTGCGAGCGCACATCTTGGATCTGGTTCACCGCGTCATAAACCCGGTTCAATTCTTCATGAGTCTGCGACAGCAGTTTGAATTGTTGCTCCAAATCTGGCTGACTCACCTTCACTCGCGGATCCAGCTTCACCTCCAGGGGCGCAACCTGGGTGTCGGCTCCCACCGTCAGCTTTACCTGGTATTGTCCAGGCGCGGCCACAGGGCCCTTCGCACCGCCGTTGTATTCCCAGAGATAGTAGCCGGGAACGCGGTGCGCTTCTTCGTAGCGAAGATCCCACACAAAACGGTTGAGTCCCGCATCAGGTTTTATTTCCTTTTCCGGCTTCTTGTCGTCCGGCCCCAAAGGCTCGTCCAGCGGCTCGGTTTCGACGCTCGAATACTGTCGAATCACCTTTCCGGACCCGTCAAGAATTTCGAGTTTCGTCTCCGTTCCGGCCTTAGGTGCATCTTTCAGGTAGTAGTAAATGACCGCCCCCGCAGGCGGATTCTGCCCGGTACGTTTGGATGGATGATGCTCTCCAGACTCTCCCGCCTGAATGCGATACGCCGCATCGGGAGTATAGAGATGAACATCCTTCTTCGCCACGTCGTCAGTGAACTGCCGCAACGGACTGATGTCATCCAGAATCCAGAACGCCCGCCCATGCGTAGCCACGACGAGATCGTTGTCTTTGACCACCAGATCGTGCACCGGCGTGGTCGGCAGATTCAGCTTCAGCGACTTCCACTCCGCTCCATCGTTGAACGAAACATAGACTCCGTTCTCCGTGGCCGCGTAAAGTAATCCGCGTTTCTTAGGATCTTCCCGCACGGCGCGAACAAAGCTGCCATCAGGAATTCCATTGACCAGCTTCGTCCAGCTCTGGCCATAGTCGCTGGTTTTGTAAATGTATGGTTTAAGATCGTCGCTTTGATGGCGATCCACCGCCACGTATGCTGCGCCAGGATCGTGCGGTGAAGCCTCGATAAGGCTGACGCGGCCCCACTCCGGCAAATCTTTGGGCGTGACGTTGGACCAGGTTTTCCCTTCGTCGCGCGTAATCTGGACCAGACCATCGTCGGTGCCTACCCAGAGCAAACCCTTTGTAATCGGCGACTCGGCAACTGTAAAGATGGTGTCGTAGTATTCGGTGCCAGAATCGTCCAGCGTAATTTCGCCGCCGGAAACGTGCTGCTTGCTCTTGTCGTTGCGAGTCAGGTCTGGACTGATCGCTTCCCAATGCACGCCGCCGTCCGTGGTTTTGAATAGACGCTCGCCGCCGTGGTAGAGCGTGTTGGGATCGTGCGGTGAAATCATCACCGGCGCAGTCCACTGAAAGCGATGCTCCAGGTTAGCCGCACCCCAGGCATCGGATAACTCCGGCTGCTCGGTAATGGATTTCACCTGCCCGATCCGCTTGTCGAAGCGCGTAATGTTTCCCTGGTAGTCAGCGGCATACACAATATTCGGATCGGGAGGATAGGGCGCAATGTAGCCGGCCTCGCCGCCGCCCACGTCGTACCAATCGGTGCGATCAATCGCGCCATCATCGCTGCGGCTGGCGATGGCAACGGTTCCACTATCCTGCTGCGACCCGTAGACGCGGTATGGCGTGGCCGTGTCGGTGATGACGTGATAGAACTGCGCCGTCGGTTGATTGTCTTCGAGCGTCCAGTTCTTGCCGCCGTCCAAAGTGACAGTGACACCGCCGTCGTTCGCCGCGATCATGCGCCCCGTATCTTTCGGATCAATCCATAATCCGTGGTTGTCTCCGTGCGGAACTCTGACCCGGTCAAACAAGTGCCCGCCGTCGGTCGACTTATACGTTTCCACGTCCATGATGTAGACCACATTTTCATCTCGCGGATCGGCGAAGATGTGCATGTAATACCACGGCCGCTGCCACAAGCTGTGGCTGGGGTTGACGAAATCCCAAGTCTCGCCGCCATCGTCGGAGCGATAAAGGCCGCCATCGGGATTGTGCGCCTCAATCAGCGCATACACTCGATCAGAGTTAGCAGCAACCGCGAGACCGATGCGTCCGTACGGACCTTTCGGCAGACCATGTTCTTCCAGCCGTTTCCAGGTGGTACCGCCATCGTTCGAGCGGTAAATCCCGCTGCCCGCGCCGCCGCTGGATAAACTCCACGACGTGCGCCGTGCCTGCCACAGTGCGGCGAACAAAATATGTGGATTGTGCGGGTCGAAGGCAATATCGATGCCGCCGGTGTTCTCGTCTTTGTAGAGAACTTTTTCCCAACTCTTGCCACCATCGGTGGTGCGGAAAATTCCGCGTTCGGTGTTCGGCCCATAGGGATGGCCGAGCGCGGCCACGAAAACGATGTCAGGATTATTGGGATTGATAATCACTTTGCCGATGGCGCGGGTATCGTGCAGACCAACGTTCTTCCAGGTCTTGCCGCCATCAAGAGATTTATAAACTCCATCCCCTTGAGCGATATTTCCACGAATGCACGCCTCACCCGTACCCACATAAATCGTATTGTGATCCGAATTTGCGACCGCCAGGCTGCCAATATCTCCACTTCCCTCTTTATCGAATATCGGCGACCACGTCATCGCTCCGTCGGTCGACTTCCAGACTCCGCCCCCGGTCGCGCCGAAATAATAGGTAGTCGGATCGCCCGGGATTCCCGCGGCGGTCAGCGAGCGTCCACCGCGGAAAGGGCCGATCATGCGATACTTCATGCCCGTGAACAACTTGTCTCCCGGCTTGCCGGAATCGCTCTCAGCCGTAGCGTTCTGGCCAGACTCCTTCGCCGTTGGCGACGGCGCAGACTGCGTAGGTTTGGCCGCTTTCGACTGGCGCTCCGGTTTGGTTTGCGCAAATACGAGGCTCTGCGTCCCCAGAGCCAGAATGGCGAGAGAAAAAGCTAAGCGTCCCGCCCTTGCAATCTTGCCAGAAATTCCCCCACAAAATGTATCTTGAATCACCATGTTCGAATTGCTCCCAGAAACCGGATTGTTACGTGGTAGTGCCGTGAACATATCCCCAATAAGCGGGCAGTCTTCATTTTCCCGATAGCAGTTTGCGGGCAGCTGCGATCTCCTTGCGCTTCGCCGCGTCCACCTTGGGATAAGAAAGATTCAAATCTTCCATCGTCTCCACAATTGCCGCCGCAACCACCAGATGGGTAAACCATTTGTTATCCGCCGGCACCACATACCACGGAGCATGTTTGCTCGCAGTGTGGCGGATCATCTCTTCGAAGGCTTCCTGATAATCGTCCCAATATTCACGCTCGTGAATATCCCCTTCGGAAAACTTCCAGTGTTTTTCTGGCTCGTCAAGCCGCGCCAGGAATCGCTGCTTCTGTTCCTTCTTCGAAAGATGAAGAAAGAATTTGCGGATCACCGTTCCGTTCCGCGCCATGTGTCGCTCAAAGCAGCGAATATCTTCAAACCGCTCTTTCCATATATCTTTTGTTACCAGGGATGGCGGAAGTAGTTCGCCCTCCAGCACCTTAGGATGCACTCGCACCACCAGCACCTCTTCATAATAAGAGCGATTGAAAATGCCAATGTGGCCACGCTCCGGCAGATGCCGCGTTGTGCGCCACAGAAAATCATGTTGCAGTTCCGTGTCCGAGGGCGCTTTGAACGAGTGCACGTTGCAACCTTCGGGATTCACTCCCGACATGACGTGCTTGATGGTGCCATCTTTACCCGCGGCATCCAGCGCTTGAAAAATCAACAGCAGCGACCAGCGATCCTGCGCATAAAGCATGGACTGCAACTCCTCCATGTGCTCGATGTCTTTCTGTAGCTGGTCTTTGGCCTCATCGACGGAGTGCCAATGCCCGGTGTCGGCGGGGTCAACGTCTTTCAATCGAAAATGCTTTGCATCGTCAATGCGGTAGGATTTTGCGAGTTTGGCAGGTTTCATTCTTCGTCGCTCAAATCAGTCTGTACAGAAAGTTTACACTGCAATTCGAAGTGGCATGCCGCGCCGCAGTTAAGCGTGGACCGGCTTTTCGACTGCGATGGGAAGTTTGGCAGCCAGCCAAGCGTCAAATCCGCCCACCACATTTGCACGTCCCGCTGCGGATCCACGACAACCGCTTCACCCTCTGAGGCAGCATGTAGGAGGCGTGCGCCAGACAACCCAAATAGAATTGCTCAAAGTACATCGCTCCCCCTAAATCGGTTCACGATTCTACAGCAAAGCCGAATTTTTCTGACTGCTGCCGGGAGGGCGAATCGAACCCCACTCTGCCCAGAGCTGCTGGAGGATACCATCAACTCGACAAAGTTCAATGCTGGCAGGGGTTTTGCTCGTCAACAATTTTGAAGCCGCTACGAAACGTGTATACTCATCTACCTACGGCGATCAAGATGCGCGTGCAATGCTGACTTTCACGTCGAACGAATGCTTAGCTATGACCTTCCCGTACCGCGCCCAAGGCTCTCTCGCAGCCGCAAATTCGGCCGTTACCCAAAGTCCCTATGGGCGCATTGCGTCTTTGGGACGATTCAATCAGCCATCGCTTTGCTAGTGCTGTTGTCGCTGGGGCACCCGTCGTTGGCCTTCGCGGCGAATCCCGATCTGGAGACGGTGCTGACTGGCTCGCGCCAGCGTATTGAAAAGTTAGACTACCGCGCGACCGGCCACCTCACGCGGGTGGAAGCCGATGGCAAGCGCACAAGCTACAAGTTTGTCGGCAAAGCTCGCTGGTTTCCCGATGGTCTGCGTCTGCTGGTTGAGATCTCTGGGCCTGGCTCAGAGAAGACGAGCCTTCTTCTGCATATGACCGTGACTGGGCACCTGACCATCGAGGCAATACTTCCCGGCGAGAAGGCCGCCAGCGTGTTGCCGTTCGAACGTTGGAACGACCCCCTCGTGGGAACAGACTTCACCTATGAAGACATGGTAGAGAGCCAGTTCTTCTGGAAGAATCAACAACTCTTGGCACCGGAGAAATACGGCGCGCGGGATTGCTTTGTCCTTAAGAGCATGCCCGGCCCTCAGGATCAGACCCACGATGTTTCGGTAACGTCGTGGATTGACCGCAGCATTTTGTTCCCTGTGCATGTAGTGAAGACGCTTCGCGGGACGGGACAGCAGAAGGAATTTATTTACTACGGGCTGCGACAGGTCGGCGGCGCTTGGTCGGCATCGCAAGTGGAGGCAAAGGTGCAGGACAAGCCCGGCTCCTCGATTCTTGCAATCGAAGGGGGCTCAGGAAAGGCAAATCTTGGACGCAAAGACTTTGAGATCGGCCAGTCCGGCGCTCAAGAAGAGAAAGCGAAATAGATCGAACCGCTTAACGGCAAACTTAACCAAGGAACCTGCAGCGTAGATGAACAAGCGGCAGCGCAAGAACAAAGCGCGACAACTTAAATCGAAGTCACAAGGTCAAATCATCGCGAAAGTTTCATCCCCGCCGCATACGGAGCGTAAGGTACCGACACCGCACCCGCGGCGAGGAATAACATTTTTTGAGAAAACCCTTTCAGGTACAAAGCTGCTGTGGAGCCTTGTAGTCGTAGTGCCGATCACGTTGGCAGGCGGCTACGCGACATGTCGCCGCCATGTCTCTGTCGAACCGTATGTTCCCCTAAGCCCGGTCGATCCCTACCAAACACAGTTCACAGTAAGAAACGAAAACAGCGTATTTGAAGTCCACGATATTAAAAGCGTCTGTTGGCCCAGAAAAATGGCGAGTGGAAATGGCTTTAGCGTGATTAGTCCAGCTCCGCTTCAAAATGTCAGCCATGAAATCCCTAGCTTGGGACCGGGCGAGAGCAGTACTTTGGATTGTCCTCCATTAATCGGGGGAATCGGAACCTATTCTGGCGAAACTATCAACGCCGAATTGGAAATAGACGTCAGCTACAAGCAGTCGTTTTGGGTGGGCACGAAAACGGAAAGATACGCGTTTCGGGCAATGACCGATACCAGCAAGGCGGTTCATTGGGTACATATTACGCCGGCTGAAGAGCGACCTATCTTTCCCTAGCGACTCAAAGGAATAACCGAATCTCTTATTTAGGCTGATGCGAGGCCGTGTGCTGTAACTGGAGAATCCGCGTTGCCTGCCGTCACGGGACAAGCTCCTTTTCAGACATTGCCGGGGCCCCATATAAGCCAAAGGGCCACCAATTCCAGTCGCCAGCAAGTTGCAGGAGTGCCGGCCCGACAATCATCCGCACCACTGTAGCGTCGATGAACACCGCCACGGCGAGCGTAAAACCTAGCATTTGGACGACCAGAAAGCTTCCCACGGTGAAGGCGACGAAGACGGCAATCATAATTGCCGCGGCGCTCGTGATGAGCCCGGCTGTCCGCGCCAAGCCCTCGATCACAGCCGCTCTCTCGGATAAACCGCGCCGCCGCTCTTCGAGGACTCGGCTGACCAGAAAGACCTCATAGTCCATACTTAATCCGAAGACGATGGCGAACGCGAGAATCGGCACAATTGGGTATACGGAGCCGGTCGGTCCGTCGAGCCCAAAGAGTTTGCCACCATGGCCTTCTTGAAAAACAACAACTAACGCACCGAATGAAGCGCCAACGGAAAGCAGATTGAGCAGAATTGCTTTGACCGCCGCAAAGACACAACGCAACCCGATCAAGAGCGCCAGCAAGCTCCCCAATATGACTCCCAAAACTACCCTCGGCATCCGCTTTCTTACCACCGAATCGTAATCTGCTTCGAGTGCGGGAACGCCGCCGACGAGCAGGCTAGCGCCAGGCACGCCGGTTATCGCCGCGACATCGGAGGAACGTACATCTCGTACCCATCGTATCTGTTGATTAGGCGTGAGAGTGGTAGTAGGCAGCAACTCAATCAAGGTAGCCTGGCCATCGTTGCGAAGAAAACTCTTGCGCATTGGCTCAGGCAAATCCTTAACGGCATCAGGATTATCGGACATGCCCGTGAGCGTCGGAAGAGATAAGACCTCTTCCGCTCTAGGATCGCTCTGGAAGTGCTGGGTCAAGCGACTGACGGCAAGCCAGCCAGCGGGTGAGAGCAGCGGCAATTGCGGCGGCAACTCCAGCACGACTCGGAGCGACTGCACAATACCCGACCGTCCCATCTTTTGGAGCGTGTGCAGCGCTTTCACCGATTCAGCTGCGGCCGGGAGCGAGTTATGGTCGGGAATCCCAGGAGAGATTTTCCGTGCCTGGAATGCAAGTGCGGTTAGCGGAATCCCGACGACCAGCAGAGCTGTCCAAGGCCGGGCGGTTATAAAACTGCCCCACCGTACCCACCGCTCACTGGCCGCGCATAGGCTTTCCCGCGTTTCCAATCGTCTGGCGGAAAGACGCACTCTTGCGGAATCGATGCGATGCCCTAACAGACTAAGCACCCAAGGCAGAATGAATGTACACAGCATGACACTCAAAACGGTTACCAGCAGGCCGGCTATCCCGATGGAGCGCAGTTCGCTGATGGGCACAGTGAGCAGCGCTGAAAATCCGATGGCAACTGTCGTGGCCGAGATGATCAGCGTCCGCCCAGCTTGCCGGGCAGCAATATCGGCAGCCGGGCCGGGATCATATCCTTCGGCCAATGCTTCGCGAAACCGGCTCACCATCAGCAGTGCGTAGTCGATGCCCAGGCCAAGGCCAAGCATCGTCGCCAGATTTTGGACCAGAATCGAAAGCTGCAGATAATGTGCAAGTAGTGCAGCCGCACCCAGCGCCATCGAAATGGAGAGCAGTCCAACTCCCAGCGGCAATAGCGCCGCGACAAAACTGCCGAAAGCCAGCAACAGCAGCACGAGAGTGACCGGCATCGCCCGTTCCTCGGCATGGGTGACGTCATCTGCGCTCACCTTGCGAAGATCGAAGTTCAGCGGCGTTTCACCCGTAATCTCCAGTTTAATTTTGGGGTATTGCGACCGAAGCTGACCTTCCATCCATTCTGCTTTTGCCCTCAGTTTGGGGATCAGCGCCTCAGTTTCGTCGTGCGGATCTACCCCGATAATGATCAAGGCTCCGCCATTGTTCCCCGTAAACAGAGGATCCGGCCAATCGAGACTCGAGATGGCCCCCGACACCCCGGGTACGCTGCGCAATGAGTTGGTTAAGAAGCTCAATGCATTCGCGCCGTTTGCTGAATCTGGATCGGGAATACCGCTAATCACCAAAACCAGGCGGTGCGCGTACGGAGACTGGAAACGCTGCGCCAGTTCCAGGTCAACTTTTTCGGATTCTCCACCCTTGATGTGAACTGCTGTCTCCAGGTGACGTTCAACTTTGTAGGAAAAGGGCAGCAGCGCAAGCGCCATGACAAACCCGGCCATCGCGAACCAGAATCGGCGGCGAGCGGCAGCATGGCCAGTCTTCAGCCTTGGCGTACTGGTGAGAGTAACGAAACGACCTCCGGGATCGGGCATATTCATAATATAAGGTCAAACTGTTGATTTGCTGACTACGCGGAAGACCCATACCCGCGCCTGTCCGTCTGGAGACGACTCCATGGGAGCCACAGGGTCAGGTTTTTTCCGTGCCACAACTTTTGTAGCGCACTTCAATTCCGTTCGTCATGCTGCGGCCCCTTGGTGCTGTACCGGCGAGCAATCTACACGGCATCGTCCAGGGCTTAAGCTTCCTCAGCGCTCTAGTTCTGTCACTCTTCTCACCTGGTGCCGGGGATCACACTTATCCTGCACCAACACAGTGTTCCGTAGATGGGATCGAGGCGTGAAGGGTTTTCGGCAATCGAATGCGTCCGCCGCAACGCGGCTTAGTTCAAGTCGGCCTATGGGAAATGTGGTTCCTGGTAACACCAGGTGATTTCAGGCTGAGATTATAGTACCCAGGCAAGACGCGTGACGGGACGATAGCAAAGACCCTCGCTGGTTGACCGCGTCCGTTACTTACTGGCGCGCATATATTCAGCGTCGATCTTGAGCGCTTCCAGCACCGGCAGGTCAAAATCCTCCTGCTCGATAAAGACATGCTCAACTCTAGTTTTCTTTGCGGCTGCAAAAATGGGACGATAGTCAATCTTGCCATTCCCCAACTCGGTAGAAGGCGGCGGATCGGACAGTTTTGGCGCAGGCGTGATCTTGAAGTCTTTCACGTGCAGCAGGGAAATGCGATCTGGATAGCGAGTCAAGAAGTCCCTTGGGTCCTTGCCGCCCTCCACCACCCAGCCGCAATCCATCTCCATCGTGACTTTCGCGGGATCGGTCAAACGCAAGAGTTCCTCGTAGATCAGCACGCCTTCCTGGGTACGGAACTCGGCCATGTGGTTGTGATAGGCGAAGCGGATGCCCGCTGCATTCACCCGCTCTCCGATACGGTTCAACTGTTCGGCATTCCAACGCCAATCGTCCAGCGTCATGGCCAGCATGTTGGCGAAGAAGTCGTCGCCCTTCACGCGCGACGGATCCTTCAACATGGGCGACGAACAGACGATATATTTGAGTCCCAGGTCTTTGCCGAACCGAATGATTTCGTCCGCATTTGGCAGCAACTCCTCGATGCCATAATGAGCGCTCACACAGCGCAAGCCGGCGCGATCCATCGCCGACTTCACCTGTGCGGGGCTGTGGTCGAAGAAACCGGCTGCCTCCACCTCGCGATAGCCCAACCTGCCAAGCTGCCGCAGGGTTCCCTCGTAGTCTTTGGGTAACAAGTCCCGCACCGAGTACAGTTGCAAGCCAATCGGCAATCCTAGAGCATCGGCCAGCAGCGGCGATGCGATGTTCCACAATGCCGCCCCAATCGCGGAGGCAGAAGCGGTCTTTAAGAAATTCCTTCTCGAAATCGCAGGCATGAGTTCAGTACGTCATTAATTCGGAACGATCTTGATGGAGCGCGCGAATCCTATTCTGTCGGATGCGGCCCGGTGAAGTCATTGCAGCACGGCTTCTGGACATTCTTGAATTCCATCAACTCCACTCGCGAGAAGTCGGGGTCGAACACGTCGAGTTGCCATTTGCCGTCTTTTCCGATCTCGGCCTGCTCATCGCCATGTGGCTTCCAGCCATGCGATTCCAGGACAGCTTCTGCCTCCTTCATGCTGGCGACGCCGAGCGAGATGTGGTTCATCACCCCGGTCAGTTGCAGATCCATATGTTCGGGCTGTAACAACATGTATTCCAGCCAGTCGGTGCCATCGGGTACTTGCATAGCCACCCATTCGTCCGGAGACCCGGGCTCGTCGGCGCCGTGGCCGTGCCAATAAAGGTGGAAACCCAGAACGTCGCGGTAGAAGCGGTCTTCCGCCTCGCGGTGGTACACCACGTAGCCGGCGTGGATCAGATGCCGCGACACGGCGGAGGCCTCGGCTGGCACGGAGTCTTTGGCTCGCTCCACAAACTCGATGCGATGGCCTTCGGGATCGTTCATGGTGAAACTGAGGCTGTGGTCGGATTGCCCTTGGATTCCGGAAGGCTTGAATCCCTTTTCGGAAAGGTACCGGCGCAGAGTGGCCACGTTGTCGGTGGTGTACGCAACATGATCCAGGCGGTCGGTGGCCTTAGGATCCGGCGCGGGGCTATACCCGACCCATTGCGCCCCAACGACATAACGCATCGTACCGCCAGCTTCGACCGGCGCGCTGGAAGCCAGGCCAAGCACGCCGCCGAAGAGTTTTTTTACTCCGTCTGGCTGCGTGGTATAGAACGAAACGTGGTCGATGCCAAGAATGTGGGGCCGCTGGGTTTGCGCGGAAACCGAGATCTTGAGCATTGCACAGATAACCACGATCGTAAGTTTCTTCATAGTACATTCGAAATTGGACCAAGCCGAGCTTCGACGACTGACGCCCTGCCCTTCGCGCGTCGTAATCCTTAACGGAGCGAACTCGGATCCCTTGTTCATCGCTACTCCTGACTCTCGTAATTTTGATCGTAGCTAGAAATACAGCTTTAAAGCCATTTGCACCAAGCGCTGCGGCCTGGCCACTGAGCTGATCTGGCCAAACGTGGGATCCCCCACACCTGTGTCGGGACCGTTAAAGTTAGGGTGGTTCAAGGCATTAAAGGCTTCGAAACGATACTCGAAGTATCGCCCTTCCCCGTGTAACGGGAACTGCTTGAACACGGATAAGTCCGCACTCCAACTTCCGGGCTGGCGCGCGGTGGTGATGGTTCGCGGCGAAGTGCCCACGGTGTAGGGCGCCGGTTCCGCCAAGGCGTTGTTGTTCGTGAAATAACTGCCGGGGTTTGCTAACAGGTTCACATCGGCTTCCGGGCGTCCGCTGGAGCGATGCAATGGGGCGACCAAGTCAGGCCGCTGACTGTAGGTCGGAATCGCTTCGGTGCCGATGGGAATTCCAATAAAGGGCAGGATGGGACGGCCGTCAGCGAATCGCCAAATTCCATTGGTCTGCCATCCCCCCAGGAAGGCATTGACCACGGGGCTAATGCCGCCGCCAAACTGCTTGCCTCGACCAAAGGGCAGGGCGTAGGTGTAAGTAAATTGAAAAACCTGCGGAATATCGAATACAGATTCCGAGCGTTCCGGCTTCAGATTGTTCGGATCGGGGACCGGGACCACATTTCCGCCCTGAAGGCCGCCTCCTAGAAACGCCTCGCTGTCGTCGGTTTCGGAAGAGTCGTCAATGGACTTGGACACCACATAGGTCGCCAGAAGTTGCAAACCATTGGAAAACTGTTTCTCCACGCGGAATTGGGCGGAATGATAGATGGAGGTGGCGATGGGAGGCGAGTCGCCGTCAAAATTAGTGAACTCCGGATACGGTAATTCCAGTTGATAGGCGGGGATGGTTTGAGCAGAAAGATTGGAATTGGGATCGGTGATAATTCCGTAAAACGGATTTGCGACCTGTTGCGTGGCCAGATTTTGAATCTGCGCGGTCGTGATTTGTCCGCTCAACCGCTGCTTCTCGAACGACTGCCCGAGGAAGTCGCGCTCACGGTAACCGCCGAAGTAAAGATGCGTTCCCTTCTTGCCCACGTAATTGGCCTCGGCAATGATCTTCCAGGGTAATGCCTTCTGAACGCCGAAACTCCAGGACTGCTCGTAGGGACGATTCCGGCTTTCGTGCTCGATCGGACCAACCCCTGCAAATCCGACATCGTTTAAGGCTCCCAAAGAGTTGCCGACAATATTTCTAGGCCCCGAGTCGGGGTAGCCCGTGCCGTAAGAGCGGTAGGGATCGCTGAATAGAGCTCCCGGCAAAACGCCGGCGCCGTTGAATGAGGGTATCCATTGAGTTTGCACGTCATAGCCCTCAAATCCATACGGCCCGGTGCCAGACGCGCCGTATCTGGGCGTGGAGAAGTAGATGCCGTACCCACCTCGAACCACAAGAGTATGGGGCAGTTGATAGGCAAAGCCGAAACGCGGTTGCCAGTCTTTGTGGTCGGCGATGTAATTGTGGCGATTCGATGGGCTGGCGAAAACTTCCCCGCCAAATAGCGTGCGAGTGACTGCCTGATTGGTGAGCGGGTCGGTGTAGGAAATTGTCCCGCCATTCAAAGGATTCACCAGGTTCGGATCCAGGGAATTCATTCGATTGTAGCGTTCGGTGCGGGGCAGAACCAGCTCGTAGCGCATTCCCAGGTTCAGCGTAAGCTTGGGCGTTACGCGGTAGTTGTCTTGCACAAAACCGCCAAACTCGACGTTCTGCGTGCTCACCACATTGGGCACTTCGTAAATACCGCCAGTTCCCCCGGGGCCGGCCAGCGAGCCGACGCCGATCAGAAAACTGGCCAGGCCATCTCCGCCTGGGTTGTTGTCTGAAAGCGAACCCGGGAGCGTGCCATTGTCGGCGCTGGTCCCGGTGAAATCGAAGTTGCCCTGCCCGGCAGGCCAGCCGGGCTGGGTGTAGTTGATTTGGTGGACGCGCACCTCGCCGCCAAACTTTAACTCATGGGCGCCCCGCACCCAGCCAAAGCTGGCAAGGGCTTGGTGAGTGTCCGATCCTTCGTGCAGGATGCTAAAGAATTGCGTCCCGATGTTTCCTGTGCCGGCGGGAGCATAACCGCTGATGCCGATTGTGGGAAGTTGCCTGATGTTAATGTTCGTGACTTGCGAAGCGGCGAGATCGAAGTAGGAGGGCAGACCCAAATCGGTGACCGGATCGGCATTGGGATAGTAGCCGGGCAGGCCCTTTTCGAAGCTGAAGAAGCGATTCAGGCCGTAGGCCAGGGTAAGGACTTTGTTGGGCCCAAAGGTGTGAGTGTCGTTCAGGGCAAAGATATGATTCGTGCCAGTCACCGGACCGCCATTGCAGGGGTCCGCCTCGTTTTTAAAACAGTTGAAGGACTGGGAGTTTCCCCACTGTTGCGAATACTTGCCGCTCAGAAGATTGGCTTGATTGATGCGGTAGTCGATTTTGAGGTCGAACTGATTGTTGCTGGAGGGCGTAGCCCCGGAAGCGAACCAATTGGGCGTTCCCACGCCGGTGGTTGGTAAGTTCGGCAGCGGGAAAAATTGCAGGAACTTGTTGCTTACCGGATTGATCAGATTGCCCGGACCTGTGGCCTTGGGCTGAAATGGAGTTCCGGCCAATGCGGGGCTGCCGGGGCTAGTGTAAGTCGCCAGATTGTTGAAGGGAATAAATGTGGAACGAACCGGGATGCTGAGATTGGAGTTCGCGCTATAGGGGTCGAAGAGTTGGCCGCTGTTGCCTCCGCTAGTTGTCCCCGTACACTGTCCCTGGGCATTGAAACTGCCTCCGTTTAGCGTGCACACCTCGCCGAAGTCGCCATTTCTCTCGTTTTGGGTGGGTACGGATCCGGTGAAGAACGCGCCATCATTTGCTCTTGAACCATCGAAATCGAAGAAGAAAAAGATTTTATCTTTCTTGATCGCCCCCCCAAAAGTGCCCCCGAAGTTGTTTCGTTGCAATTCCGGCTTGGAAGCTCCGACGAAATCGTTGAACCAGGAGTTGGCGTCAAAAAGTTGATTGCGGAGATAGTCATAGATGCTGCCGTGAAACTTGTTGGTACCAGAGCGGGTAACGATGTTGACAATGGTGGCTCCCGAGAAGCCGTACTCGGCATTGAAGCTCCCGGTCTCCACGTTGAACTCTTCGACGGCATCCACCGACGGCGTGTAGCTTGGGATGATGATGCCGCTGTTTTGTTCATAGTTGCTGATGGTGACGCCGTCGAGAAGAAAATCGGAGGTGGCGTTGCGTCCGCCATTGGCATTGAAGTTATTTGAAGGGCCGTTGTTATCACGCGGGTCCGCCTGGGAGTCTACTTCCGTTATGCCCGGGGCGAGGAAAGCAAGGTTGGCAAAATTGCGATTGATCAGAGGCAGATCATTGATGAATTTCCGATCGACCACCTGCCCCGTGGTCGCGTCCTCGGTCTGAAGCTCGACCCCCGTGCCATGCACATCCACGACTTCGGCCTGCGAACCAACCTTCAGCATGAAGTCGACGGAGATGTTCTGATCGACGGCGATGACAAAGCCATCTTTGCGTTCACTCTGGAAGCCGGCAGCGTCAACTTGCACGCTGTACCTGTCGGGCGCGAGCTGGGGTACTAGATACCTTCCGGCACTGTCGGATGTGGCGGAGAAACTGAATCCTTTGTCCTGGTCAACAACTTTTACCTGCGCTCCTGCAATTACCGCCCCCGAAGCGTCTTTGACTACGCCCCTCACGGAACCGGCATAAAGCTGCGCTAACACAGAAGGGACGAGAATGGGAATCAGCAAGAGGAAGAGAAACAACGACCGCGCGTTGACTGGTGCGCGTCTAAGATTCGGCATTGTGCCGCTCGATTTCCCTTCGACCGGGAAGAGGGACCTAAGCTTCATGGGGTACGTCCGTCCTTATGCTGTCGATTTGCTATCGGGTGCCGCAGCTTTAGAGAAACGTTTTAATAGAGGATTTTATCGTCTACTGTGGCACTATCTGTCAAGAAGAATAAATTACGATTATTTCTTTAGCTGCGTTTGGAACCGAAAAATGAGATCGACGAGAAATTCCGGGAGTTGCAACTTTCAGCCGCGGAAAACCAACCGATGGGGGACGCAAATGACGGTCAGGAACAGACTTAAATTCTCGCTAATCAGCGTAAGCTTGTTGATTTTCTGGGCGGCGCCAGCCCACGCTGCGGATTTAAAGCTTGCGAACCTGGGCAACTTCACGCTCGAGAGTGGCGCTTCCATAAAGGACTGCCGCATGGGCTACCGCACCTTCGGCCGGCTCAATGAGCGGCGGTCCAACGCCATTCTTTTTCCGTCGTGGTTTGGCGGCAACAGCGAAGACCTGGAGGAATTCGTGGGCCCCGGCAAAATGCTCGATCCCGAGCAATACTTCATCGTGCTGATCGACGCGCTGGGTGACGGCGTTTCCAGCTCGCCTTCCAACAGTCCGACGCAGCCGAAGAGCCAGTTCCCCCGCATCACCATGCGCGATATGGTGAACTCGGGATATCTTCTGGCTACCCGCGAACTCGGGCTCAAGCACGTTCACGCTGTGCTCGGCATTTCCATGGGCGGGATGCAGACCTTTCAGTGGATCGTTTCCTACCCCGACTTTATGGACGCCGCCATTCCGATTGTAGGCAGCACGCAACTCACTTCCTACGACCGGCTGCTTTGGACCACACAGGCGCGCACCATCGAACTGCACCTGCAGCACGGCGACGAAACCGGGGCGATGAGCGAAGCCGCGCTGATTGAAGCGCTCATCCTGACCACACCCGCCAATGTCGCGGCCACAGTGAAACGTGAGGACTTCGATAAGTTTATCGCCCAAACCATTGCCGACGAGCGCACCAATCCCTACGATCATCTGAGCCAGCTGAACGCCATTCTGTCGCTTGATGTTTCCCCCGCCGGAGGCACGCCGGAAGACGCCGCGAAACTGGTAAAGGCCAAACTTCTGGTGATCCCTTCGCGCCAGGACCACCTGGTCAACCCTCTTCCCGCGATGCGCTTCGCCGAAGCCCTGCGCGCGCCCATGCTCGTCCTGGAAAACGACTGCGGCCATCTGGAAACAAGCTGCCAGCGCGCCGTTCTGACGGCAGCCGTCCGCGGATTCCTTTCGGAAAATTAGTTGCGAACAGCCTTAGCGCACCTTGCCCGCTGAATTCTCGAGAACGACATCGGAGATTACAGCCGTATCGGACGTTACTGGCAAGTGCGAGCAGAAGCCAACGCCCACGTAAAAAGGCCCGTCGAAATGCACCTGAACCGGTGGACCAAACTGATGCATGGGTTCGCCTTCCAGGCTGATGAAGATCGCGATGAAGTCGCCGCGCTTTTCGATTCCGATGCGCTTGGCCTTTACGCCCTCCAGGTCGCCTCCGAAGGTATAGGTCTTATCGGTGAGGAATTTGCCTCTCTCCGTTCGCCGAGCCAGATGGATCATGCCCGAACCGTGCTCGCCGATCATCGCTTCCTTGGAATCGTCCTCGAGATTCTGGCGGATGATCAGAACGGCCTTGCGGTCATCGTAGCCCTTCGGGTCAGGGAAGTTGACGTCGGCCGCGAGCGAAACGTCTCCGGACATTTTCTTCCACAGATAACGGAACTCGTCGCGCGAGTACCAGATGTTGTAGCCGGCGGAGTTGATGGTGTACTGCTTCGTGACGGGGTCGTAGCTGCCACTGCCCGGCACCAGCGCGCTGCCGATGTCGGATTGGCCTTCGAACACGCCGATCGGAATATTGAAATTTTTGCTCGGTCGGTGAAAGTCCGCCGGAGGCGGAACTTGTTCATGCGTAGCTGATCCAGGCTGCGCCCACTCTGGCACGTCGGGTACATCTGTTGATGGCGCACCGGAAGCTTGCGCGCGGAGGGGAACAGGGGATGTGCACAGCATCAGGACGAGTACCGAGGCATTGCAGCAGTAGTTGATCGTGCGGCAAAGTGTTCGCTTTTCCATCAGGGAACTTTAGCAGACCGTCAACATGCGCGCACATATCTATCCGACGAACGACAACCGGCGATTCGTGCCATCGATTCCCAATAGCGTCCGATGGGTCGGGCGCTATGGGGAGGTGTTTTTCTCGGGGGGAAACGAGAACGCTAGCGAACAGGCGTTGTTGACAGAGTTCCCCGCAACACCGTGACGGACGCTTTGGGCATCGTAAACTTCGTGCCCTCGGCGGCATTCAGCGTGGACCGCGCCGCCGGTCCATCCGGATCCGCCGTTCCGCCTCCGATGTTCGAATGCCACTGGTACTGCTCGCTGCCAAAGGTCACCATGCTTACCGGACCGGCAAAATTGGCGTCCTTTTTCGCCCGGTCGTCATGGAACTGGATTTGCACCTCATGTGCGGCTTGCTGATCTTTGTTGATGAGCATCACTGACCATTGGCCATCGGGGCGCAACAGCGCATAGGCGGTAACTAATGTATTGCCGGCATCGTCATGGACATCGCTGGTGACGGGGAAGACGCGATGCTCCCCGCTTCCCGGCTGCACCCATTCCAGGTTGATCATCTGCCCGGAGAAATATTGGGAGGTCGGCTGCAAGGTCTGGTAAGTGGCATCCGTTTTGAACATGCCGAACGTTCCCGGGGAACTATTCTCACAGTTTCTGTCCAGCGGTTCGGGAATGTAGTGGAAGTAGTAGACCGCGTTTCCCCCGGCTTGCAGGAACGCACCCACGTAGTCCGACCACCAGAGCGCGCCGAAGATATCGACAAACGATTCATCGTCGCCGGCCGCGATATTCGATTCGGTGATGAACATGGGGACGCCCGGAGGCAATCCGTCGTCGCGCCAAACCTGGAGAATGTTGCTCACCAAGTGGGCTTCGTCATACAGATCGCTCCACTGCAGCTTGCAAGCTTCCAGAGGATAATGCTCGAAGGAAACGAACGCCAGATCTCCAATGCGCTGGTGAGCTTTTAAATAATCGAAAAACCGTCCCATCCATGAGGTCTTGCCTTGCGCATCCGGCCAGACCTGGATGTCGTGGTTCACGCCCTCAAAAATCGGACCGCCTAGTTTCAGCTTGGGATCGACGCGGTGCAGCGCATCCGCCCACTGTATGTACAGAGCGGCGTAATCTTCGGGCAAGGTATGTTTTCCGTCCGGCTCTTCGCCCATCTCGACATAAGAAATAGGATAGCCGCGTTTCTCGATATAAGCGATTTCCGCGGCGGCATTTTCGGGCACGTCATAGAGCATCGCCACCGGAATCATCGCCGGCAGCCCGCGGGTGATCCCGCTGGTATAAAACAGGTCGAAACCCACCTGGTCGCCGCCTTGATTCACCACCGTCGAGTCATGCCAGGGATCGACGGAAGAACAGATGGTAGTGGTTTGCGCGCGATCCGCGGTATGGCGAATCACATCGTGGAAAACTCCATCGCGCGTCGTCGTTCCCAGATAAAGTTCCTTGATGGCATATCCCAGGCAATTGCGGCGGTCGCTGGAACCGTGGGAATCGCAGGTGTTGGACGATTCCGTCATCCAGATGCGCACGAACTGCACCCGAATGGGCGACGTCGAAAGCCGCAGCGTGCCGCTTCCGCCCGCGCCCGCAGTCACCTCTCCTCCCTGGAACGTAACCCAGGCTCCTTCCGTGGCCTGATGGATGGGGTTCTTGCCCGTCCAGTATTGCACCAGGTAATGCCGCGCATAGGGAGCCGCCCAATCGATGCGCATGGCGTTAATTTGTTGCGGGCTTGCTAAATCCACGACCACCCATTGCGGATGCAGCGAGTCGTCCTCGCCGGTATAAGGCTTGGTCAAATAAGGATTACTCTTCCAATACGTATTGGCGTCGCCGTCGGTCATCCGCGAGTAACTGCTGCCATCGGGATGCGAAAAACCGGCGTGCGGAAGCGGATAGCCAAACGAGTGGCGGATAAATTCCCCCGGCGTGGCGCTGCCCGTGAAGTAACCTCTATCTCCCGGCTCGCTCCAGCTACCTTGCGGATTCCAATGCCAGGCTTCCACATGCAGTTCGGTGTTTTGCCGATAAGTGACCGTCTGCCAGCCTGCGGACAGGATCTGTTTAATGACCGGTTCGGTAAAAACTTTGTCGGTGATCGAGCGCGAGATGCGGTCGACCCCAGCTCCGAGGGCTTCGGTGGGCCGGAACGTGTTGACCGCATGTTCGGGCGTGACATCCACGCGAATGGTCTGCGCTTCCGCCAATGGCGTCATGGCCAACGGCACAATTGCGGCTAATGTCAGGGCAGCTGTCAGGAAAGAAAAAAGCAGAAAAAACCGGGTCATCATGGTGGCGATCAAACTCCCTAGTCAATTGGACTGCATCTATTGGATTTGTACCGGTGACGGCTTGCGAAGACTGAGATTGCAATGAAGTCAACCGTGAGAATCATACAGGAAGTAAAGCAGAGAGGATTGGGGGCCATGCTGTGACTGTTGTGGCAACGAGGAAATGTGCTATTAGGTCTTGGCCGAGATTTTCTTGCTCGGCCAACAAGTCCAATGTAATCGTATTTTGCGTCGTCATGGGCTTGGGGAAGGTGCGGATGTCTTTGATGAATTCCTCGATCGCGACTTTGAGCGGGATGGTCGTCTCGCTCTCGACATGCCGTCAAGTCCAGGTTGTGCATCACCCCGATCTGCCACTGGCCGGCATTCTTTTCCATCGGGAAACTCAACAAACCGCGACGGTCGGGCCGCGGATTTCCTTGGGCATCCGTCGCACCCGTCATCTGCCAATGCACATCCACGGCCGTCACGTCGGGGCGGATCGGCCGGGTCCTGATGGCCGTATAGGATCTTCCAGTCGGAAGTAGTAGAACCACGCTTCTGAGCGGGAGTGTTGCCCCATCATGATCAGCAGGCCTCCGTAGATGGAAATCCAGCGCAGCATGGGAAGAAGAGACTCCTCCTTCTAACATGCTTTCGCTAAATCTCAGTGACTTTTTCAACACCCACAGGCGTTATCATTCGCTGGGGTCAGTATTCGGGCCGTCCTACGTGAAAGTTGGGTTTCTTTCGCTGGCGCTGATGGTTCGCTTATGTGTCGCTCGTGTCCGTCAAAAAACTGCCATATTATGCGGCTTTCTTACAAAAACGCCGATCGAAAATCCTCTACGCCTGCGCCGCCTCGAAGTCACACAGTCATCGAGTTACGTAAACCATTGTTCTTCATTGATTTGTACTGGTGCCGGGAGGGGGAATCGAACCCCCACAGTCCTTTCGGACCTGCGGATTTTAAGTCCGCTGCGTCTGCCAATTTCGCCATCCCGGCTCGCGGTCATTTTAGACTAACAGGCGCGCGTCTAAGGCGAATGCTCGCGACTTGTTCCTGTCTGTTTGCGCGTTTACATGCCTGCGCTCATCGGCTACCCTTCCTCATGGAGCCGCATCTCACCAGCGGAGAAGAATTTCTTATGATTTCCTTTTTGCGGATTCGCACCTTGGTATGGATCCTGGTTCTCGGCTGTGCCGCCATTCTTTCACAGCCCTTACGCGCCGACAATAATGTGCTGGGGCGAGTGGATCTGGTCGGCGCCACCAAAGTCGAACGCACCTCCGGCGTCTGGATCGACGGCCAGTATGTGGGCTATTTACAAGAACTCAAAGGATCAAAAAAACTCCTGTTGCTTCCCGGCGAGCACGAGATCACGGTTCGCCAGGGCGGGTACATCGACTTCGTACAAAAGGTAACAGTTCGCGCCGGGGAGACCCAGACGATCGAAGTCAAGATGGAAAAAGATACCCGGGTTCAGTTCCCTCACATCACGGCTCAGATCAAGCTGGACGTGAATCCCAATCGGGCTGCGGTTTTTGTCGACGGCGTCTTCGTGGGTCATGTTGCGGAATTCAGCGGTGTCGGCCGAGCCCTGCTGGTTGCACCGGGCAAGCGAAAAATCCGAATTACCCTGCCCGGTTATCAAGACTTCGAAACCGACATTGATCTGGTGGCCAATCAGAAATCAACAGTGAAGACGGACCTGGTAAAAGGTGGGCCGGCAGAGGGAACGCCGTTGCCGCAATAAGATTCAGAAAAGTGAAGCGAGCGCGCTGGATCAGGAGGCGGTCGCAGTGGATAGACCTCGCTGCTTGCGCAGTTCCGCATGAAAGGAGTCTGCCGCCAGCCCAGCCTGGTTACGAAAAAGATCGAGCAGCGGATCTTCTACGTCACTCAACTCGGCAGCAGATGACGGGATGCTCTCCGTTTCAAAGCCTTCCGGTTCAACCATCAACTCTGGCAACGTATCGGGATTTTCCGTAAGGCAACTCAGAAATTTTTCCAGCAGCGCGCGATGCTCCGCGGTGGTTTGCGTGAATTCCACTCCCATCCCGATGTCAGGGTGCATTACACGGACCACCCCTTCCGATCGCAGCTCCACGTTCGCGGCTCTCATCGAAAGCGTCACCCGGGCAGAAACCGGGAACGGCGAAGGCATGGCAAGATAGCAACCGCGCAAACTTAAATCAGTAAGTTGGCAGGGTGCCGGAGGGTCGTCCTTGTCCCCCTCTGGCGCATTTCGACCCAGCCAGTCGCGCAGCCGGCGGGCCACATCCGGCGAAGGATTCACAAATCGCAAGCCCACCTGCGTACCGCTGCTCTCCCAGGCAAACTCTGCTGCGACATCGACCTTGGTGGATCCGGGAAGCGTGAATGACAAATGCCATTGGCCCTGCGGCTTGGTGCGGCGCGGGATCGAAACCGCCAATCCACCTTCGCCCACATCGGTGGTATTCGCTTTAATGCGAGCGCCGGACTGGGCGCTGACCATCTCCACCGGAAAATTCACTGAGACCCGCGAGTTGCGCCTTCGTTCCCGTTTCATCAGGGCTCTCGCGGCACGAAAACTCGATTTGGCGCGCTCCGCGGAAACTGGCTTATACAGGATGAAGTGGGCTCCGATCTCAAATGCCGAGCGCAATCCGCTGCCGGGATCGAGAATCGCTACCGCGATGGCCCGTTTGTTGCATGGAGCGGTGCGGGCCGCGCGCAGAACATCGGCAGCTCCGGGGCCGGCGCAGTCGACAATAATGGCCTCAAACCGGTCGCGGGTCAGATGCCGCAACGCCACTTCGGCACTCGTGCAATGTTCGACCCCGATATCAAGATCGCCCAGCGTACGCCGCAACACGCGTCCAATTTTTTCATCGGAACAAAGCAACAGTGACTTCAAATTCATCGCGATCATTATCCAGGTGGAGCGCTATTATGCCGTGGTCCGGCGAGAAGAATGCACTCTCAAGTGTAGGTCGTCTTCTGACGTTACATCAACGGAGCTCTGCGGCCAGAAGTTACGCCCGTAACTTCGGCATGTTCCGTTCGCGCCGGTGACTTCCGTTTTCGCGAGTCTGCTGTGGATGATCTTATAAAAGTCTTATAAACATGCAGTTGCGGCCGACAACTCAACGATCATGCGACATAATAGGATTGACTTTGCCGGACTATTGACCTAAGATGCTGTCTCTCCAAATAGCTTTTGGGAACACTATCCGCTCATTTCTGTGGATGGCTTCATTTCTGTGAATCCCATTCGGCGTCAGGAGAATCATACACATAGAGAAATCATTATTAATTAGTTAATCCCCTATTTGTACGAAAGGCTTTTTCATGGCAAAGCGACGCGGAAATCCAAACTGGGGAAAACCCGAGCCGATTGGCCCGATCGTCCCCACCATTACAGAGTTCGAGCAAGTGGTGCGCGAATACAAGCTCACGCCAGACCAATATTTGCGGTCGACCCGTCTGCGGGAGTGGGCCCGCCGCAACAAGAATTCCAAATACATCCCTGAGCCTCTTCTGGAAGCCTGGGGCTTTGAGATTGAGTCAACGCTGTAGCGCGATTGCAGCTAGAATCCAAGGGTCGCCTTATGGCGACCCTTTACTTTTGCACCGGTCTTTCTTTCTTTTAAGCCTTTAAGCCGCGCTTTTACTTTTAAGCCAGGGCTATTGGCGTCGCATTTGAAACTAAGATGCTGAACTGGCTACAAATCCCGTTGCCCGAACTTTTTGCAGTGCTGGCAGCCGTCGCATTCGCTGCCGGGCTGAATGTCTATGCAACGGTGGCCGCCTTGGGCCTACTGGCGCGCTTTGGGCACGTGCCGCTCCCTCCGGAATTACTACTGCTTGAAACCTCTCCGGTGATCGCTGCCAGCGTCGTTCTATTTGTAATCGAATTCTTTGCCGACAAGATTCCCGCGTTCGATCTGGTTTGGAGCGCTTTGCACACTTTCATTCGCGTCCCCGTCGCCGGGCTGATTGCCTATGGCGCTACCAGACAACTCACGCCGCCGCAACAACTGCTGGCAGCATTTGTGGGAGCCCTTATCGCTCTTGCAGCTCATGGCGGAAAGACGGCACTGCGTGCCGCGGTCACTCCCTCCCCGGAACCGTTCTCGAATATTTCGTTAAGCTTGAGTGAGGATGTTCTCGCCGTGGGCCTCACCTGGCTAGCCACGCGCCATCCCTATGCTGCCGCCTTGATTGCCCTAGCTTTGCTTATCATCATTGTTCTGCTCGGTCGGCTGGTCCTACACGCGCTCCGCGCGCTCTTCTACGGCGCGGAAAAAGAATTGGCTCGAGGTTCGGCCTAGCTGGTTCAGCCTGGCCGGTTTTACGCTTTCTCATATACCTTCCAATGAAACCGGTACCGGATGTAGCACCGGCGTCCTGACTGAAGTTGAACCATTTCGGGACCATCCGGTAATCACTGGCTATTCCCCCGGCATCGCTAGGCCTCACTTGGGCATCCAACTCTCAAAGGCTCCTATGTCAATCTTCGACGAGAAATATCGGGTAGTTGGTGTCGAAAGTGACCGCCTGATGGTGCGCGGAGTTCAAACCGGGGAAGTGCTCACCATCATCAATCCTGAACCTTCTACTCCTCTGTCGCGAGAGGAATATCCGGTGGGTAAGTTAATTGCCCTGTCTGATCCCTCGGGCTCACTCCACAACTGACGCCGCTCCGTTCTGACCCTGTAAAGTCGTAATACGACTAAAAAAGCCACGGCCGAAGCCGTGGCTTTTTAAAACACGAATTCCTTAACTGGCTTTGGGGTACTCGTCCTCGCGCCTTTGTTCCAAACCCACCACTTCCTTGCGCCGCTCTCGCAGTCGATTTTGAAACGTGTCCCAGCGAGGGCCAATACCCACCGCGCTGACATCGATTTCAACCGTGTCGGTTCCAGCCGCGTATCCGGGCTCGATAAACTCGGTGTCCTCAATTTCCGCGGTGTCGCTGGCTGCGGTTCGGGCCGCGTTCGGCGCACCGGCCGCTCTCGCCGAAGGTGAGTTACCCGGCATCTGCTGCGTCGTTGGAGTAATATTCCGGTCGGCTCCCTCGCGATGCATCACCGGATCCGCGTCCCACTTCGCACGGTACTTGCCTTCATAATCCGACCATTGCTCGTCGGATTCTAAATCCGTTTCCTTGTAGGGTGGGAAGCTCTCCACTTGCGCTTTGGTCAGGTCGACGACGAAATCATTATCGTGCTTGGTGGATGCCCGCAGCCGGTCGGCTGGAACAATAAATTTCTTCGTCGAAAGCCACCCGCCCGTGTCCACCACCACGTAGCGAATCGTTCCTTCGGAGTGGTCGAAAATCACATCGTCAATCTTGCCCAGTTTTTCGTCATTCAAGCCATACAACTTGGCTCCGCGGATGTCTTCGGTGGTGTCGGTGAAGCGATAGTTTCGGAGCATTCCGTAATTCGCCATTCAGTTCCTCCCGGAAAATTCTATAAACTCCTGCTGCTCTTTGATGTCATCCTTCGCGAAAGCGTATATCAGCGAAACTCTGGGCCTGCTTATCCACAGCTGCCACGTTAGCTTTAGGATACGTCCCGGTAAGACAATTCCGGCGAATCATCTATAATCCGGTCAAGGTATCCCCAAACCACATGCATCTGTTTTCATACCCTGCTCTGTTCATCGGCGGCGAAACTCTTGACCTGCTTTCGAACACCGGTCCGGTCGCCAAGTTTGTGCTCGTCACCTTGCTGGCCTTCAGTCTTATCTCCTGGGCCATCATCCTCACCAAGTGGAGCTTGCTACGCCGCGCCCGAGTGCAGAGTGGACGCTTCCTGCGCGCCTTTCGCAAAGCCCAGCGCCTGCAGGATATTGCCGCTGTTGCCGATCAGTTTCATCCCAGCCCTCTGGTGGGCGTTTTTGAGGGTGGATTCCAGGAATACAAGCGGCAACTTTCCACTCCTTCGGCCACACTGCGCAGTCTGACGGCGGTGCAGCGCGGCATGCAGATCGGCGCCTCTGAAGAAATTACGCGACTTGAACGTAACGTCCCCTGGCTTGCCATCACCGCGGCGGTTACTCCGTTTATCGGACTCTTCGGCACCGTCTGGGGCATCATTGACGCCTTCCACGGCCTCGGCACCGCCGGTGGCGCAACTCTTCGCGCCGTCGCGCCCGGCATTTCCGAAGCGCTCATCACCACCGCCGCCGGATTGGCAGCAGCGATTCCCGCCGTGATTGCCTACAACCTGATCGGCAATTCGATTCGAGTTTTCGCCGCGCGGGGCGACGATTTTTGCCTTGAAGTGCTCAATGCCATCGAGAGCATTCAGCCCCAAGCTGCCGAAGTGAGGCGCTGATGGCTTTCACTTCTTCCAATGGCCGCACGCAATCCGCACTGGCCGATATCAACATCACTCCGCTGGTCGATGTCGTCCTCGTGCTTCTCATCATCTTTATGGTGACCGCTCCGGTGCTGCAGTCAGGCATCGAAGTCAGCGTTCCCAAGACGCGCACCGTCAAAGAAATTACCGAAGAACGAACCGTCATCACGATCAATAAAGATCAGCGCGTGTTCCTTGGCAATGATGCCATCAACATCAATCAGATAGCGGCGCGACTGAAGCAGAAGATTCGCGATCCCCACAACCAATTTATTTTTATCCGCGCGGATGAGAACGTTCCTTTCGGCGCCTTTGCCACCGTCATGGATGCGGTTAAGCAATCAGGCATCACCAATGTGAGCATCGTCACTCAGCCTCTGGAACAAAATGGCGCAAAACGCTGAGATATTTTTCGAGCACGACAGTTGGGGACGCGCCCTCGCCTGGTCGGCCGGTTTTCACATCGTTGTCACCGCTGTGATCCTGCTTTACCCTCTTATCTTCACCGGAGGCAGTGGCTCGGATTGGGGTTCGGGCGGTGGAGGCGCGGCCATGGGAGTAACCCTGGTCAGCAACATTCCTCTGACTACCGCGCCCAGCCAGAATCAGAATGTCCTGGCCAACGAATCCAAGGGAATAACAAAATCCGAGCCTAAGGTTGAAGAGAAAGAACCCGACGCGATCGAGATTCAAGGCAAGAATACAAAAGTAAAGCCGAAGAAAGTCTCCACGCCCACCAAGGCAAAGACTCAGCCCACGCCGGAACAGGAAACAAATCAAGTTGCCTTCGGGGAAGGTGGCCCGGTCAGCGGCCCTTATGGTTCATTTGCTGCCGGAGGCGCGAAAGGCGGCTTCGGCATCACCGGCGGTGGCGGCGATTTCGGCACCAAATATGGTTGGTATGTTCAGGTAATTCAGCGGAAGGTTTCAGAAAACTGGCTGAAGTACGAGGTCGATCCCGGCATTACCACGGCCAATCGCGTCTACATCACCTTTGACGTGGCGCGCGATGGCCATCCCTACAACGTGCAAATTGAGCAGTCCAGCGGTGTGCCTTCGCTCGATGTTTCAGCTACCCGCGCGCTGCAGCGGATCGACACATTTGGCCCGCTGCCGCCGGATTACACCGGCAGCAAAATCTCAGTGGAATATTGGTTCGATTACAGCAAAAAATAAAGTTGCACGAACATGTACCTGATGATTCTTTAGGTTCCGGATTCTCGATTATGATCGTTCGTAACTTGCCAATGAGAACATATCGGACTACGATACTGTCGTTCGCTGGATATTTTTGTCTTCGCCCACGCAACACTTCCGAACGGATGGACGATAAACGCAGACCATTCCGGTACTCTGCCACAGTCGGCGTTCGCCTTTTGAGCGCCTGTGGTTTGTTGCTCCTGCTTCCTTCACTTCTCTGTTCCCTCTCGTTCGCCCAGGATTGGGTTCGCACCGGCTCCGGTCTCGGAGTTGAAAAAGTGCGACTTGCCGTTCCCGACTTCAAACCCACTAACAATGACCCCCAGAACGCTGCTCTGTTGAAGACGTTTAACGATACGTTCTGGAATGACCTGGACAACTCCGGAGTCGTCGAGCTGATCTCAAAGAGCTTCTATCCCTTGGAAGTGCCGGCCAATCCGCCGGAGGTCACATTTGGAATTTGGAACTCTCCTCCGCCCAATGCCGCCATGCTCGCCTTCGGCAACCTCGGCGTCGCCGCAGGGAAAGTCGTGGTGCAAGGCTGGCTGTACGACGTAAAAAACACCGCCTCGCCACTGGTTTTAGGAAAGCAATACACCGATGTTGCGACGGATGACGCGACCCGCCTGATTGCCCACAAATTTGCCGACGAGATTATTTTTCGTCTGGGCGGCGGCATTCCTGGCATCGCCGAAAGCAAAATCTATTTTGTCAGCGACCGCTCGGGCCACAAAGAAATTTGGGTGATGGATTACGACGGCAGCAATCAGCGCCAACTTACCCATCAGGCTTCGATCTCTCTTTCACCCAGAATTTCTCCCGACGGTTCCCGTCTGGCCTTCAGTTCCCTGACCAAATCCGGCTGGGAAATTCTGATGTACTCGACCGACCTCAATCGTCTCGTAACTTTTCCGCATTTCGGCGGCGCCAATCTATCGCCCTCATGGTCGCCTGACGGTTCGCGTCTGGCGTTCTCTTCCTCTCGCAACGGCCATTCAGAAATCTATGTCTGCGACTCTGCCGGCGGCAACCTGCATGCCATGACTACAGGCAGAGGACCTGACGTTTCTCCCACATGGAACCGGAAAACAGGAGCCCAGATTGCGTTCGTCAGCGGCAGCACCGGATTGCCTCAGGTCTACACGATGGAGGCCGATGGCACCAATCAGCAACGCATGACGGACCAGGGTTATGCCGTATCGCCCAACTGGTCGCCGAACGGCCAATTTCTATCGCTTGCCTGGATCCGCAAGTATGGTCCCGGCGAACCTGGGTCCTCCGACATTTATTTGATGGATATCGCCAGCAAACAATGGGTTCAGCTGACTCATGATGGAGGGCGGAATGATTATCCCTGGTGGTCGCCCGACAATCGCCACATCGTATTTCAGTCCAGCCGCTCGGGCAAAGAAGAAATCTGGGGGATGCTGGCCGACGGCACCAAGCTTCATCAATTGACTTTTACGGGACGTAATTCGCAACCGAACTGGAGTTGGAAATAAATTCACTTCGTCTGAACTCAAATTGTTTTCTGAGTTCGCAGGAGGAAACATCGTGAACAGCAACAACGGGAAAAAAATCAACATGAAGCAGCAAACACTCAAATCTGTCTCAACCGCCTTCGCCCTGGGCGCTATTCTTTTGTTGGGCGCTTGCCATAAGAAAGCGGCTCCCCCGCCGCCTCCGCCGCCTCCACCAGCACCCGCGCCCACCGCTTCCATCTCCGTGAGCCCGGATACGATTCAGCAAGGACAGCCTGCCACCCTCAGTTGGCAGACTTCCAACGCCACCGACGTGTCTATCGATGGCATCGGCGCGGTTCAGCCCAGCGGATCGCAGCAGGTGACACCGACCGATTCGACAACGTATCACCTGACTGCCAAAGGTGCCGGTGGAACGCAGGATGCGACGACACGCCTCACCGTCACTCCTCCGACCGCGGCTGCTCCTCCGCCGCCGTCACCTTCGGAAGAGGATCTCTTCGGCCAGAATGTGAAGGATGTCTATTTCGAATACGACAAATCCGACATTCGCCCCGATCAGCAGTCGGCCATTCAAGCCGATATCCTGTTCTTGAATCAGCATCCCGAAATCAACTTTACGATTGAAGGACACTGCGATTCCCGCGGATCGACCGAGTACAACCTGGCTCTGGGCGATCAGCGCGCTTCTTCCGTAAAGAACGCGTTGGTTGCAGGTGGAATCAGTGCCAGCCGCATTAAGACCATCAGCTATGGCAAAGAAAAACCATTCTGCATGGAAGAAAACGAAGCCTGCTGGCAGCAGAACCGCCGCGGTCACTTCGTGTATCAGAAGTAGTGAATTTGCGCGAACCTGGGGTATCGCTTCCGCGATGCCTCAGGTTCGCAATTCTTGGCCTTTGTCGCTGGTCTCTGACCTGCCAATGTGCTACTGGAGAACCGCCTATACCCTTCCGGGTTCCTTGCCCAAATCTTCACAACCTACGGCGGGTCTAATCCGTCTAAAATAGGCTGTAGGAAACTCGCGCTTATGAAACCTAAAATCCGCTCCCTTCGACTTGCTTTGATCTCAACGCTATGCCTCGCCGCCATGCCGGCTTTGGGCGTGAATAAAGAGACCATTCAACTGCAAACTCAGGTGCAGCAACTGCAAGAGCAGATGACCGCCATGCAGCGCAGCTTCGACGAACGCATGGGGGTCATGAATAATCTTGTCGAACGCGACAGCGATGCGGTGAACAAGGTTGCCGCAGCCGTCACCGCCCTGCAAACTACTCTGCTGAAACAACAGGGCGATTCGTCCTCACACGTGGACCAACTCTCAGGGCAGATCCAGGCGCTTAACGATAGTCTCGACGAACTGAAGGCGCGGCTCGCCAAAGTCAGCAAGCAACTGGAAGACATGCAGGCCTCGCAGCAAAGCGCAGCTGCCACAACCGCCCAGCAACAAGCACAGCAGCAAGCTCTGGCACAGGCCCCACCGCCTGACGTCCTCTATAACAACGCTCTGCGGGACTACAACGGAGCCAAGAATGATCTCGCCATCCAGGAGTTTTCCGATTACATCAAGTTTTATCCCAACACCGATCTCGCGGGAAATTGCTACTTTTATCTCGGCGAGATTCAGTTTCGGCAGGGCAATTATCAGCAGGCAGCGCAGAGTTATGACCAGGTTCTGCAGAATTTTCCCACCGGATCGAAGGTTGCATCAGCACAACTGAAGAAAGGTTTCGCGCTGATCGAACTGGGTAAGCAGGAAGATGGAGTGGCCGAACTCCGCCACGTGATCCAGCGTTATCCCCGCTCCCCGGAAGCTTTGCAGGCTCGCGAGCGGCTGCGCAAGCTCGGAGTTGCATCCAACTCTCGCCCAGGCGAATGATTCCAGGGAATTGTTCTCGGCGTTTCACCGCACAATTTTGAAGTTCTGCATGACCGGAGTTCGATATGACCAAGATTTCTGACAATGATCCCGATCACGCTAAAGGCGCAACCGAAGAACAACACCATCACGATGGCAATACAGGTCTTGAAGAGCAGCTCGGGCATCGCGATCAGATCCGATCCTGAAAGATGCCGATAGTGACTTCCCCGAACCTGGCAACAACCCCGAACACTCCAGCGGTCGCCCTCGGTCCGCCACTAAGAAACGCAAACCAAAAGTAGCGTGAACCGGCCGGGCAGAACTGAAGTTTTACCCTGAGTCCCCTGTGTTTAGGGATTTTTGTTCAAGACGGATTCCACCAAAACATTCTCGACCGTCGCCCATGCCCCTGACCTGGGATCCACGATCTCGAAATGCCCCGCGTCTGGAATCATCATCAGCCGCACATCTTCTTTAGCCTTTAACTTGGCGCTCACATAGTCCTTGCTGAGACTTGGCGGCACGATATCATCCGCGACCCCGTGGATTACGCACTGAAGCCCCCGGATGGCCAGCTTCATCGGGTCGGCCTCGCGATAGTGATCCGCAACCTCTGTGGGCGTTCCACCGAGAAATTCCACCACGGCATTGTTGCTCAAATGCAATTCGTACGCCCGCTGCAGATCGATTACTCCGGCCAAAGAAATCGTGCCCGTCAGCCCGCCCTCATGCGCCGCCAGGCACAGCGCAAGCTGCGCTCCCGCCGAATGTCCCAGCACGATTACACGCTGCGCATCGAAGTGATACAGCTGCGCTTTCTGCATTAACAACTGGTACGCGGAGCGAATATCCGAAAACGTTGCCGGCCATCCACCACCCGCGTTCCCTACACGTCGATATTCCACATTCGCGGTAGCTATACCCTTCGAAGTTAATGCCCCACATAAGTGTCCCAAATATTCCAGATCGTATCGCGCTCGCCAATATCCACCATGAATGCACATCGCAAGTGGATGTTGTCCTTTCGACTTCGGGATCCGCAAATCCACAAACTGATTTTGGTCACTCCCGTATGCCACGCGGGCATCAGCCTTCGGCGCCGGCAAAGTCAAAATGTCATCGCCCAATGAGGTTTACCCCGTGTTCCCCAGTGCTCCCTGTGGTGAAGGTTTTGGTTTTGGTTTTGATTTTGATTTTGATTTTGATTTATCGAACCGCATGAAATCTCTTGCAGAAAGTTCTTTTCACTACTCGTATCGCAGCGCCTCAATCGGATCGAGTCTCGCCGCCCTCATCGCCGGCACCATTCCACTCACGACTCCCACGACTGCCAGTATTCCCGTAGCTACCAACAAAATCATTGGCGAAACAATCAACCGGATGTCCCCCGCCTCCGCATGTTTGGCCATCGCGCTATAAAACGTGAGCCGGCCCACCGAGACCGATACCACGTATGACAATGCAATCCCCAGCAACCCGCCCACCGCCGATATTGCCATGGCCTCAGCCAGGAACTGAAACAAGATGTCCCGGCGGCGCGCTCCCAAAGCCTTCTCCACTCCGATCTCTCGCGTACGTTGCGTAACCGAAACCAGCATCATGTTCATCAGTCCTACGCCGCCGATGCCCAGCGTCAGCGTTCCGATAAATGCAAGCAGCACTTTCAGCGCGAGCGAAATAATGCCGAATTGCGACAGTTGCTTTTGTGCGTCGAATACTTGAACCGCCCGCTTGTCGTCCGCTTTAAAATTGTGCCCCGCCGCCAGTGTATCCCGCACTGTCTGGTCCAGCTTGTCATGGTCCAGTCCCTGCGAATCCATCCAGATTCCGTCCAGGTAGTGATTGTCTTTTAAAACGTTCATCGAGTTGTACGGAATATAAATGGTGCGGTTATCGTCATCGTCTCCCTCCTGCATGCGCGGCTTCACCACGCCCACCACCTGGAACTCCACTCCGTCAACTCGGATATCCTCCCCTACCGCCGGAGCCCCGGAAAATAACTTGTCCTTAGCCTCCGAGCCGATTGCGGCCACCAGCCCGTGCCGCGCGTTGTCAGCATCGTCGAGAAAACGTCCCGCACCCATGTCGAGATTCCAAATCTCCTCGATGGACGGATCGAGTCCCATCACAGGCATCGTGAAAGTTCGATTTCCATTTTGCACCGATGAATCTTTTTGTGACATCCGCACCACGTGTTTGCACAGCGGCACGTTGTTTTGCAACAGATCGATATCGTCGTTCGTAAACCGCACCTGCACTCCCGCCTTATTTCCGCCTGCCTGTTGCGATGTCCTTCCAGGAAATATCCCGACCGCGGTGGCGCCGAAGCTTTCGAAGATATTCGAGATCGCCGTCCCAAATCCATTTCCATATGCCAGCAGCAACACCACGGTCGCAATTCCCCATGCCATCCCAGCCATGGTCAACATGGTCTTGCGCAAATCGTGCCGCATCGCCGCAAACGCCTGTCCCAACAAGTCTCGATGCATGAGTTCTGTCCTACCCTGTGCTCCCCGGTTTCCTCTGTGTTTAAGCCTTTGTCCGACGCCTGCTTCTGCGAACCCCTCGGCCCCTGGTACTCCCTATTCTTTCCGCAGCGCCTCGACCGGCTGCAGCAAAGCCGCACGCCGCGCCGGATAAAGTCCCGCTGCCACTCCCGCGACGGCCAGCGCCGCCACCGCCAATGCAGCCGTCCTGGCTACCAGCTTCGGCGGATCAAACCCCTCGCCCAGCGATACTCCCGATAATGCCGCCATCACTCCAGCCGCTGCGGCGATTCCAGTGATCCCGCTGAGCAAGGTCAGAAATGCGCCCTCCACAAAAAACTGAAACATGATGCTCGCGTTAGTCGCTCCCAAAGCCTTCCGCAATCCAATTTCGCGAGTGCGATCGGCTACCGCCACCAGCATGATGTTAATAATCCCAATCGCTCCCAATCCGAGCGTGACCAGACCGACGCTTCCGAGGAAATCGTTCATCGCGTCGAAAATCTTTCCCACCTGGTCCACCGTATTCACCGTATCCCATTCGTCAAATGAATCCGGAGTGTTGGGATTGAACCCGTGATTGCGAGCAATCACTTTATGCACTTCCTGCCGTGCCGCCTCGTGCAGGGCGCGCGACCGGGGCTGGTATTCGATAATACTGATCACATCGGGCGCTTCTCCCACGTTGGTCGGACGGAAATATTCGCGCATTGTGCTGAAGGGCACATAACACTGCAGGTTTTGCGTATTGTTGTCGCCATGCCCAATGCGCTGCAGCGTTCCGATCACTTCAAATTGCACGCCATTCAAGAGAATCGTGCTGCCCACTGCCGGCCGGCCGGAAAATAAAGTCCGCCGCGCCTCGTCACCCAGCACAATTACTGGCCGTTTCTGCGCGTCATCCATGGCATTCAGCCAGCGCCCGTTCTGTATCGGCAGGTAACGGATCTGGTCGAAACTGGCCGGCACTCCCAAAATCTGTCCGCTCGCCTGATAGAAATCGCTCACCGCCCGAATATCGTTGCGCTTGATTACGGGCGCCGCCGCTCCTACGCTCCGGCACTCGCGAAGAATGTCCAGATAATCCCGGTACGTCAGGTAGTACTGGCGCAGCGCCGTGAAACTTCCCTGCACCGCGGGAGCCCGCCCGGACCAGAGAAACATCACGTTCTCGCCCAAGGTATCGAACTGTTTTTTATTTCCCGACCGAAATCCCTCCCCCAGTCCGACCAGAAGCAACAACGAAAACACTCCCCATGCGATCCCGAACATGGTGAGAAACGAGCGCAGTTTGTGCCCCCACAGCGTTCGCAAGGTCTGCCCGAAGATGTCAAGAAGAAGTCGCACTTGAACTGATTATACGGTCTGTGAATCCGGCCTCGATAGCACACGTGAGGCTCTTCTTCTGTTCTCTGCATCGCTGTTGCGAAAATAGCAGAGCGCGCAGTACCGATGGGCTGTGACCGGCGTGCCATAGCCAGCCACAACTGGTGGCTTTTCTTTTGAGCTCTACAAAGTGGCACGTTGGTTACCTTGTCGATGGACTTCTACTCGTTCATCCTCAGATGAATGCTGGAAACCGAGCAGCTCGCGAACTTGGACTCCTGTGAAAACGCTCCGGAGTCGATTTGCGTCTGCGTAGCAAAGCTTTTCCGCGTGGAAGAAACCGAAGTCGCGCTGCTGGAGCTGGGAGGAAGTCTGTTAAATTTCCTATATCCCGCCGAATTAAGAGCGGCGGGGGCGATTCCTCTATCCAGTTCGGCGGTAGCTGCCAGCACAGCCCGTACCAAACAGGCGGAGATTTTTAACGGCTTCACTCAGGTGAAACATTTCAGCGTCTTTGAGCTGGTTAAGCTTGGCAAGACCGGACTGGATGCGCAAGTTATTCAGAAACTCATGTCTGCGCCCGTTCTTTCCCCGAATGGGGCCGTAATCGGCGTGATCCAGGTGTCCCGCAAAGCTCCACGTCCGGCCGCAGCCGGGCCAGACTTCAGCGCCGATGATCTGCGGAAGCTGGAATCGGTTGCCGAACGAGTGGGTAAACTGATGGCGAGCAAAGCCTGATCGTCGCCGTTCAAGAAAAAATTATTTCTTCTCATCCAACAAAATCAGTTCTCTCCTTCGCAAAACTCCGCTATCCTCTAGCCGGGATGACCACGCTGCCTCTTTCCGAGCTTCTCGGCGCCACGGTTTACGACCCGTCTGGCGCGGCAACCGGACGCGTGCGCGAAGTAACGCTGGCTCCCCAGGAGGATCGCACTCGGATCGCATCGCTCATTGTTAAAACCAAATCCGGCGATCGAGTTCTTCCCTTCTCCGCTATCTCTTCGATTGACGCCAACATTCACGCTTCCACGAACCCCTCCGACTGGCCGGCTGCGAATGGCTCTGAAGGATTATTTCTCCTGGAACGCGATCTTCTGGATCAGCAGGTCATCGACATTAATGGCCGCAAGGTTGTGCGGGTTAACGATGTCGAACTCCAGATCGACTCGGTGACCGAGGCCGGACGCCCTCACGCCACGATTCGGGTCGCCTCCGTCGATATCGGCGCCCGCGGCGCGATACGTAGGCTTCTTCGCGGACTCGCGCCCCGCATCGCCCTCCACGTTTTGCTGCAGAAGATCCCGCTCCGCACCATCCCGTGGAGTTTTGTCGATCTTATCGAAACCGACCCGGCGCGCCGCATCAAGCTCAAGATTTCTCACGCCGGTCTGGCTAAACTCCATCCCGCAGATATTGCCGACATTGTCGAAGACCTGGCTCCCGACGAACGGGAAGCCGTTTTCCGCACGCTCGACGAAGACGTCGCAGCGGAAACTCTGGAAGAGGTCGACCCCAAGGTTCAGAAATCGATTGTGGAATCCTTGGATTCCGAGCGGGCGGCTGACATCGTCGAGGAAATGGATCCCGATGCCGCTGCCGATCTTCTCGCCGATCTTTCCCAGGATCACACCGAACAGATTCTGGTTGAAATGGAACCGGAGGCCAGCCAGGAGGTCGTTGAACTTCTCGAACATCGGGAAGAAACCGCCGCCGGTCGCATGACCACCGAATTCCTCGCTCTTCCAGTCACAGCCAACGTAGAAAATGCGATCGGCGTGTTGCGCGAATTTGAAGGCGGAGTAGAAACCGTGGGCACAATCTATCTGGTCGACTCCAAAGGCACGCTCGCCGGCGCCGTCCCGCTCGCCAAGCTCGTTCTCGCGCAGCCTCAGACTCCGCTGCTGTCGCTGACTTCCGAGCCACTCATCTCCACTCACGAAGCCACTGGTGATAACGAAGTGGCCGAACTTTTCGATAAATACAATCTGGTCACTCTTCCTGTCATCGACGAGCACAACAAACTAGTCGGCGTCATCACCTCCGACGACGTAATCACCATGCTCCGCGCCAAACTTTGACAGTTCTACCCCGTGACCCTCTGTGTCCCCGGTGTTCCAAGCAGTTGAATTTAGATTTTGATTTGCACTTCATGCGCAAGCCGAAGTACCTCGATCTCAACACCCATCGGTATAATCATCAGTTCACTGGAGAGACCCTTTGCCCTTCGATGACCTCCGCCAATGGATCGCTGCTCTTGACCGCGCCGGCGAACTGAAGCGCATTCAAACCGAAGTCGACCCCTTCCTGGAAATCGCCGAGATCACGGACCGTGTCAGCAAGTCGAAAACTGGCAGCCCGGGCGGCCCGGCGCTCCTGTTTCAAAATGTGAAGCAACACCCCGGTTCTCAAGTGCTGATCAACCAGTTCGGCTCCGAAGCACGCATGAAGCGCGCCCTCGGCGTGAATTCGTTTGATGAATTCGCCGACCGTATCCGCGTCTTCATGGACCTCAAATCTCCGCAAGGTTTCCTCGACAAACTCAAAATGCTTCCGCTTCTCACAGAGGCCGGAAAGTTTTTTCCCAAGACCGTCCCCACCGGACCTTGCAAAGAAGTCATCAAGCGCGACAACTTTTCTCTACTCGACTTTCCCATTCTGCAATGCTGGCCCCAGGATGCCGGACGCTTCATCACTCTCCCGTGCGTCGTCACCCGCGACCCGAAATCCGGCAAACGAAACGTCGGCATGTACCGTCTCCAGGTCTACGACGGCCAGACCACTGGCGCCCATTGGCAGAGACAAAAGGTCGCCGCCGAACACGCCCGCCAGCGCATGCGCTCCGCCGCGACGAATCATGTGGAGACGGCCGCCTCGTCCGGCCGGCCGGGGCAAAGCCCGGCCGCCCCCGGAACATACTCCGCCAGCGCCGCCGTCGATCTCATGGCCCGGACTTCTGGCGGCCAAATTCTGGCAGAGGGAAACCATCCCTCGGGCAAAATGGAAGTCGCGGTCGCCATCGGTACCGACCCGGCCGTCACATTCTCCGCTATCGTCCCTGCTCCTCCCGACGTAGAGGAATATCTCATCGCAGGATTTCTGCGCGCGGCTCCAGTCGAACTCGTCAAGTGTGAGACCGTTGATCTGGAGGTCCCCGCGACCAGCGAAATTGTTCTCGAGGGTTACGTCAACCTCGATGAACTCCGCAGTGAAGGCCCGTTCGGCGATCACACCGGTTTTTATTCACTGGCCGATCTCTATCCAGTTTTCCACGTTACTTGCATCACCCACCGGAAAGATCCGATCTACTCCACCACTATCGTCGGCAAGCCGCCCATGGAGGACGCCTACATGGGCAAAGCTGTCGAGCGAGTTTTCCTTCCGCTGATGCGGCTCACCATCCCTGAATTGATCGACATCAATCTTCCCATCGAAGGCGTATTTCACAATCTGATGATTGTCTCTATTCGGAAGTCCTATCCCGGCCAGGCACGCAAAGTGATGAATGCCATCTGGTCGCTCGGCCAGGCGATGTTTACCAAGTGCATCATTGTCGTGGACGAAGATGTTGACGTGCAGGATCTCGCCGACGTGACCCTAAAAGTTCTCAACCACATCGACCCCGAGCGCGACATTCAATTCACGCTCGGCCCCATCGATTCGCTCGACCATGCCAGCCGCCTCGCCAACTACGGTTCGAAGATGGGCATCGATGCCACGAGGAAATGGGCTACAGAGGGCTTTACTCGCCCGTGGCCTGATGAAATCCGCATGGATGCGAAAACGAAATCTCTTGTCGATAGCAAATGGAAATCCCTCGCTAAAGAGCTAGGGATTGAATAGCTGCTCTTGCGCAAGTTTACTTGGCGGGCAGCTTACCATCAGAGTTACCGGATAACCGTCTCTCACGGGCGTCGAAGAGCCGGTTAATTTCGCTCACCAGTTCCAGCAACTTCTTGGGGTCTTGCTCGACTGCGGCGCGTTCACAAAGCGCCATCCAAGTCTCGCCGCTCTGCACTTTCTCGTGCAAGGCGGCTCTTAATTCGGAGAGCAGTGGTTCGATCTGGCGGCTGTCAGTCGCGGCCAGGGCTTTTGAGCATAAGTCTTGGATGCGGCTTTTCGGGTCTGTCCCCATGCGAAATAAGATGCCGCATGGTCCGGAAATTTCCGTGCTGTAAATCCTGTAAATTTTAGGCCGCCACGCAGCAGTGAACGTGTAACTGTCTCTGGTTGATTTCACAATGGAGCTGTATAACCGGAAAGCCTAAAATCGTCGTAGAGCACTAATCCGTAATGTTTCTCTTCGGGCGTGGAATCATTGCACGCGACAATGGGCGGTGGACGCCGGGGGGAAGAACTCGTCCATCTCTTGCCTGGATCTCCCGTTATCGAATCTCGGGCCTGCGCCAGGAGCGCAGGTTTACCGCGTAAAGCGCAATGCAAAACAGGTTCGCCGGAATGAAGCCAAACTGCGCTGTGCGAAATCCAATCAAGCAAAGGATAACGCTATTGACGCCCGCCAGAATCCAGCCCTCCCAGCACCGTCGCCCCACTAGAATGGTCGAACCAATGGTAAGCACGCACGACAAATAATCAAGCCTGAACACAACGAAAACCTCCTCGACACCATCGAGTATGGGGCAGGAGGGGCCCAGAATTCTGTATCCGTCAGCACAAGAGTAGTAACGGAAGTAAGTGTCCAGAAGGTCAGTGCCGGGCCACAGTAAAATCCAAGTACCAAGGAAACAAGCTTTATGAAAGTCTTTACCGAATACTTGAAGTTTCATACTAAAACCCATCGAGCCTATGTACATATAACTCCTCAGATTGAGGCGATCGTGGACAAGAGCGGCGTTAAAGAAGGAATGGTGCTGGTTTCCGCGATGCACATCACCGCCGGAGTCTACGTCAATGACAACGAAAGCGGCCTGATTGAAGACATCGATCAGTGGCTGGAACATCTGGCGCCATTTCGCAAGAACTACAAGCACCACGAAACCGGGGAGGATAACGGCGACTCCCACCTGAAAGCTCTACTGATTCATCACGAAGTGATCGTTCCGATCACAGCCGGAAAGCTTGATCTGGGAACATGGCAGCGAATTTTCTACGCCGAGTTCGATGGCCAACGCGACAAACGAATCGTTGTGAAGGTCATGGGGGAATAACACTTTCAACCCACGAAAACTCGGCCTTTGTTTCCAGCCAATGTAAAAAATCCGATCATTCCCTTTCGCTCTCGATGGTTCGAGCTCAGCTTCAACTATCCGTTAGTTAGCTTTCAGCCCTTGTAGTATGCTGATGAGCCTGACGCCGGAGCTCTGACGATATTCCGCAGCTTCAAACAGGATCTGGAAAAACATGGGAGACGAAGCTCAAGAGTTACGTGAAAGTGCTGAGAGAGCCAGAGAGGACCGCTCTCTGGCCGCCGTGTCTTTGACCATGGCGGTGCTGGCCGTAATGGTCGCGGTAGTAACGTTGCTGGGACACCGGGCGCATACGGAAGAAGTGGTGCTTCAGGCAAAGGCTTCCGACCAGTGGTCCTACTACCAGGCTAAGAACATTCGTCAGCATGAAGACGAATTGTTTGCCGACCTCACCGCCACCGTGGCCAACACTGACGCCGGGGCGACGGCCAAGTTCCGTGAAAAATCGGCGCAGGATGCAGAGCGTTACAAGCACGATAAAGCGGATATCCAGGATGAAGCACGCAAACTGGAAAACGAAGTCGCGATGGAAAGAAAGCGCGCCGACCGCTATGACTTGGCGGAGGTGTTTCTGGAGATCGGACTGGTGATTACTTCCATTACTTTGCTCTCCGGAAGACGCATTTTCTGGCATTTGGGCATCGTGGTAAGCGTGATCGGGGTGGTAGTAGCGGTCTTGGGAGCGGTAATTCACTGAGGTAATTCCCCCGAATCAGATTGCCATCGCGGATGCTATCAAGGCGCTCCGTGCGACGAAACTTCGGCAAAGTGCCGATTTTTCGGCACCCGCGAACTGTCCAAAAGTCGCCCGGAAGCGACCCCAAGCGATGAGAGCATTTGGCCTGTCGCATGCACAGGTTCCGCTATCCGGCTAGAAAATGCACCGACGCGGCAGTGAGGAGGAGGCTACGAATGCTGAGCCACTGCGCCAATTCCCAATGCTCAAAACCATTCCTGAGACTGCGCGAGGGCAGGCTGTTTTTGGTGGAAACAAACTCGATGGAACCGCCGGGTCTTCACAAGCGCGCGGCTCCTGCGCAGCGAAAGGCGGCAAAGCGTGTGGAACATTTCTGGCTCTGCGACCGGTGCGCCTCTCTGTGGACATTAGTTCCTCACCCCAGTCAAGGAATCGCACTCATTCCATTGAACCATGCGACCAGCTGCGGGCGGAGCTCCGAGGCGGAAGTGAGAACAGCCGTTTAAAGCTGGAGTCGCCCCCCGGTTTCCGCACACGGCGGATCCCTGTTCTACAACGCGCAGCAGTTGTCCGGGGTCACGACCCGATCTTGGATATCCATCTCCGCTGCCGCGGCACTGGGACAGCCGGCGTCCCACGCCATGGAGAGAATATAAGTCAGCCTTACGGCTCAGGTCGCGGTCTCGGAGCATGATCCGCAGAATCATTCTGCTATAATCGAAAACGCTCTCAGCGCTGTTTCCTATTCCGTGCGGAAGTGGTGGAACTGGCAGACACACCATCTTGAGGGGGTGGCGCCGAAAGGCGTGGGGGTTCAAATCCCCCCTTCCGCACCACAAATTACTACCTATGGCATTCTCGCCGAGTCTGACGCTCGGCGGCAGTCAGTTGGCCCCTCCGGCCAGATAGTCGTCTATTCACTCCTTGATTCTTTATGACAACCTAGAGGATTTGCATTTTCATCCAACCTATCCCTGATTCAAACGGCTTTTAGGCGTTGAAGAGAAGGAAGAAGGGGCCTGAGCCACGTCGCAGAGCAGAGTTGCTTGCCCGGCGGGAGCCCTTCAGGCTTCGTCAAACTCTAGGTAACGTTCCAGGCGCAAGCATTTATTTATTCCGGCTGCACCACCATGAAGTTGGTATTTCCTCCGCGGTTGATCAGTAACACCAGCGATTGCTTTCCGGTTTGCTCAAGTAATCGTCGATAGTCTGCCACCGAGTTCACCGGCTGGCGGTTAATCTGCTCGATCACGTCACCGCGCTGCAAACCGGCGTCCGCTGCCGGCGCATCATCCGCAACATTGGTCACAACCACTCCCTTTACGTCGGGCTTCAGTCCCAGCTGCTGGCGGATTTCGGAGGTCTCTTGCAGAGACAAATTAGGACTTACAGTTTCGTAGCTGGCTGACATCAAGTCTTTTACTCGTAAATCGCTGAGAAGGGTTCCAGTGCGAACCTGCAGATAAGTCGCACTCGCCGCCTGCAGTAGAAACCAGCCAATGAAGGCAAGCCAAAGCCCTCCTAGCCCGGCGCCTTCGAAAAAGCGAAAAATTCCAAAGCCAATGAAGACCACGGCAATCGCCTGCCCCACCCGTGCTGCCACGCGAGTGGCTCGTTCCACGTTCCCCATAGCCCACCACAAAATCGCCCGCAGCACGCGGCCACCGTCCAGTGGGAAACCGGGAATCATATTGAAGGCGGCTAGCGCCAGATTGATATAGCCGAGCCAGACCAGCAGGGCAGTTCCCGGAGTTGCAGGGGCACTCTTCAGCGTCCAACCCAGGGCAGAAGCCAGAGCCAACAGAATGACGCCCAACACCGCGCTGGTAATCGGCCCGGCAATCGCCATCCAGAACTCTGTTTTGGGATCGGTCGCTTCCTTTTCCATCTGAGCGACTCCACCTAACAAAAATAAAGTGATCTCGTGGATCGGCAGTCCGCGCATCCGTGCCACCAGGGCATGCGATAGCTCGTGAGCGAACAAACAGGCAAAAAACAGCACCCCGGTGAGGATGGCCGTGCTCCAGACCAGAGTGTCACTCCACGCAAGATTCGTCGCATGGAACTCGCCCGCTAACGAGAACGTTATGAGCAGCGCTATCACAAACCAACTATAGTGAAGCCCCAACTCGACTCCGAAAACGGTACCAACCTTAACTTGAGATTTCACAGTACTTGCCTCGCTCCAGAACTGTTGGATCTTGAAGAGGTGTCTACTCCGAATCGCACCAAGCCTGAACAGCTCCTTTCTATTAGATGCCATCGAGAGTACTCGTGATTGTGTCGGATTCCACGCGATCTGGCTCGCTTCAAGTCACGGCCCGCGATGCGGTCCTGGCTAATCAAATATCGTCCCCACGCCGATGGAAGATTGGCGGATTGAGAGAAGTCGTCTTCCTTGACGACCATTTCTCAGCTCGGGAAACGAAGGCACCCATGAGCCAGAGCGAGATTGTTAAGGATTTTCTGACCGAGAGCTACGAAAATCTCGACCGCCTCGACCGGGACCTGGTTGGCCTGGAAAAGAATCCGAAGGACCCGGAAGCCATGGCAGGAGTCTTTCGAACCATCCATACGATCAAGGGCACGTGTGGATTTCTGGGCTTCGGAAAGCTGGAGAAAGTCGCACACGTGGGCGAAAACCTGCTGACGCTGCTCCGGGATGGACAGCTCACGCTCAATCCGGAACGCACTACGGCGCTGCTGGGCATGGTGGATGCGATTCGCCAGATGCTCAAGGAAATCGAATCTACTGGCCAGGATGGCGAAATCGATTATCCGGAACTGCGAGAGCAGCTGACCCATTTGCAAAGCAGAGGTGCAGGAGATTCCGAGACCGTTGCCGGATCAATCGCGCAATCCTCTTCGCCCGCTGCGATTGAATGTAAAGCAGAGACAAAAGACGAAATCAAATCGTTGGAGAAAACAAATCCTCCTCCGCAGTTGGAAGTGAACTCGCAGGACGAGGCTCCGCGCGCTGCCACGTCGCGAAAGAAAAATGAGGAATCAATCCGAAAGCCCTCCCGAGGAAAAATCGGCGGAGTACTGGTTGCGCGCGGACTGGTGCAGCCCGAGAGTATAGCCCTGGCGTTGCTAGAGCAAGAAAAGGGCGATCGCCGGCGTCTCGGCGAGATCCTGGTTGCGCTCGGTTTGGCAAAAGAAGAAGACGTTTTGGCGGCTCAACAGATTCTGGAAACGAAGGTTCGAGACGCCGCACCGGAGAGCATCCGCGTTGGCGTGAACCTTCTCGATAAGCTGATGACTCTGGTGGGTGAATTGGTTCTGGCCCGCAACCAACTGCTGCAAATCTCGAACACAGTCGAAGACACCGGCCTGCAAGCTGTTTCCCAGCGCATGAATCTGATTGCCACCGAGTTGCAGGAAGAAGTTATGAAGACCCGCATGCAGCCGATCGGCAACGTCTGGGCGCAGTTCCCACGCACCGTACGGGATGTCGCTCTCGGGTGCGGCAAGGAGGTCGAAATCGAGATGGAAGGCAAAGAGACTGAACTCGATAAAACCATCATCGAAGCCATCAAAGACCCTCTTACCCATCTCGTTCGTAATTCGGTTGACCATGGCATTGAACTCCCTGAGGTGCGAGTACAAGCGGGTAAGCCGCGCTCCGGCCGCTTGGTGCTGCGCGCCTTTCATGAAGGCGGCCAGGTCAATATCGAAATTGGCGACGATGGCGCCGGGTTAAGCGCCGAACGGATTCGCAGGAAAGCCATTGAGCGCGGAGTGGTTACTTCCGATCAGGCTGCCCGCATGAGCGAGCGGGAGATTTTCAATCTTATCTTCCTTCCCGGATTCTCCACTGCGGAGAAAGTGACCAACGTCTCGGGCCGGGGCGTGGGCATGGATGTGGTGAAGACCAACGTCGAGAAAATTGGCGGCCTGGTGGACTTGCAGTCCACACTCGGCCGCGGCACTACCGTTCGGGTAAAAATCCCTCTGACACTCGCGATCATTCCCGCACTGGTCGTCACCTGCGCCGGCGAACGCTACGCCATCCCGCAGGTGAACTTGCTCGAGTTGGTGCGGCTCGAAGCCGACGAAGCCAGCACCGCTATCGAAATGGTGCATGGCGTTCCCGTCTATCGCCTGCGCGGACGCCTGTTGCCGCTGGTGTATCTCAGCCGGGAGCTAAAGTTGGCGAGCGGCGATCATGGCGCGAACAATGATGACGCGGTCAACATCGTCGTGCTGCAGGCGGATGACCGTCAATTCGGCCTGGTGGTTGACCAGATTAATGACACGGAAGAAATTGTCGTGAAGCCGCTGCGCAAGCAGTTGAAGACGGTAAAAACGTTTGCCGGTTCCAGCATTATGGGCGACGGCAAAGTGGCCCTCATTCTCGACGTGCTTGGGCTGGCGCAGCGCGCAGGCGTGGTCAGCGAGGCTCGCGAGCGCCCGGTCAGCGAGAAAGTTTCGGAGTCCGCCGCAAGCGCGAGCGACAAACAAACTTTCCTTCTCTTCGCCGGACTGGGCGATTCCCGCATGGCCATCCCACTCAGCACGCTCGCACGGCTGGAAGAGTTCCCCGTATCGCAAGTGGAAATGTCGGGCAACGAGTGGGTCACGCAGTATCGCGGGCAAATCCTGCCCCTGGTGCGCCTCGCGGTGGTGCTCGAAGAGCGGCGGCATCGGCTGCGAAGTCTGCAGGCGCCGCCGGTTGCGGATTCCGGGCCGCTTCAGGTTCTGGTGATGCATCAGGATGGACTCTCTTTCGGCCTGGTCGTGGAAAAAATTCTCGACATCGTCGAAGCTCGCGCCGGCGTGAAGTCGAAGGCGACTCGGCCAGCCGTTCTCTACTCGGTGGTGATCGGTGAACGGGTCACCGAGTTGCTGGATATTCCGGCCATTCTGCAAATCGCCGGAGTGAACATCGCCGATGTGAACAAGCAACATTTGGGACTGGCTGCGAAAGCAGCGCGGGTTGCGAACTAAGCCATGGCTCACACTTCACAATTCTGCACTTTCTATCTGGACAAGCTGCTGTTTGGAGTGGAACTCAAAACCGTTCAGGAAGTAATCCGCTCGCTGGAAGTGACTCAGGTTCCGCTGGCCCCGCAAGTGGTCAGCGGGCTGATTAATCTGCGCGGACAAATTGTTACGGCAGTCGATCTGCGCAGGCGGCTCGAAATGGAGCCACGCCCCGCGGGTGTGCCCGCGATGAACGTTGTGGTCCGTTCTGAAGATGGTGCGGTCAGCCTGCTGGTCGATGAAATCGGAGATGTAGTTGAAGTCGACGACTCCACCTTCGAGCGCCCGCCGGAAACTCTGCGCGGCGCAGTGCGGCTGATCATTACCGGAGTACACAAGCTGAACAACCGGCTCATGCTGGTGCTCGATACGGCAAAGGCCTGCGACATGACGGCGGACGTGGTCGCGGCACAATAAATTTCAGCGACGATATTCGGGCTGTTGGGCAGGCTGCGAGACGGATTGGCGGATTTCAGGAGAATGAAATGAAATTGACGCTTGGAAGGAAACTCGGACTGGGCTTTGGAGTCGTTTTGTCGCTCATGGCGATGAGCACGCTTTTTTCCTATATGCGGCTACGGCAGCTCGAGAACGTACAGAGCGCCTTACTGCGCACTCGAATTCCCAGCCTGGATGGGGTCAGGCAGCTGCAGAGAGATCTTTTCCAGAGCGGCAGCAAGACGCGCCAGGCGATTCTGGCAGGCAGCGACACGGCCAGAAGAGAAGATGGAATCAGGCGATTCGATGCCATCTGGCGCAATGTCGACGACGACCTTGCGCGGCTTGCCGATCTCTCCGCCCACTGGATCAGACAGGAAAACGTCGACCGCCTGGCTACCGTTAAACAGCAAGTTCCACAGCTTCACGATGTGCAGCGCCACACCATCGACACCGCAAGCTCAGGCGGAGCTGAAGGGGTGGTTCGAGGCGGAAATGAATATGCCGATAAGGCCACTCCTTTTAACGACGCGATCGTCAAGGATCTTGGGGATCTTGCGGCATCGATAGAAGAGCTGGTGCAACATGACAACGAGACCTTGCAATCCGCGGACCACGCTTTGCTGTGGACCATGTTAACGGCAACCCTCACTGCCATCGTGGCCGGAACCTTTTTCGCCCTCCTGTTGACCCATCGGATTACACGGGCTCTCAAGTTTGCATTGCTCCATGCCGAGTCGATTGCAAACGGTGACCTGACGCGCGACGATCTGGCCGTGCGAAGCCAAGACGAACTCGGCGACCTCGCCATGGCCATTAACAAGATGAGCAGCAGCCTGAAGCGCATGATCATGGCCATCACGGAGAACTCTCTGCACGTCTCTGCCGCCAGCGAGGAGCTCTCCAGCACCAGCCAGCAGATCACCGCCAACTCCGAGGAAACCTCCGCCCAGGCGAAAGTGGTTTCCGACGCAACGGTGCAGGTCAGCCAAAACCTGCAGACCGTGGCCACGGGCGCCGAAGAGATGGGCGCCAGCATCAAAGAAATCGCCAAGAACGCCAGCGAGGCCGCCAAAATCGCCACGTCCGCCGTCCGCGTTGCCGAATCCGCAACCGCGACCGTTTCCAAGCTGGGCGATTCCTCCAACGAAATCGGTCAGGTCATCAAAGTCATCACCTCGATCGCCCAGCAGACCAACCTGCTCGCTTTGAATGCAACCATCGAAGCTGCTCGCGCCGGTGAAGCCGGAAAAGGTTTCGCCGTAGTTGCCAACGAAGTGAAAGAACTCGCGAAAGAAACCGCCAAAGCTACCGAAGATATCAGCCGCAAGATCGAAGCTATTCAGACCGACACTAAGGCGGCCGTCGAAGCCATTGCCTCGATCAGCGAAGTGATCAATCAAGTGAACGGAATCTCGAACACCATTGCCACGGCCGTCGAAGAACAGAACGCAACCACCAACGAAATGGCGCGCAACGTCAGCGAAGCAGCGCAGGGCAGCGGCGAGATCACCAGCAACATCGCAGGAGTAGCCCAGGCGGCGGAGAGTACATCCCGTGGTGCCAGCGACACCCAAAAGGCGGCACAGCAGTTGGTGGAGACCTCCGCCGAACTTCGCCGCCTGGTCGAGCAGTTCAAGACTAATTCGGAGAGCCAGATACCCGGATCCACTGGCCCGGAGGGCAGCAGGGCAGCGCACGCTGGGCGATGAAAGTTTCCCAAGCTAGCGACTTGCTACAGCAATCAACGCAGCACAACTAAGAGATGACTCGAATTCGCATCCTCGTCGTGGACGATTCGGTAGTGGTTCGCAAAGTGTTGTGCGAAACTCTGGCCGCCGATCCTGATCTGGAAGTGGTTGGCTCGGCCGGCGATGGAAAGATTGGTCTGGCGAAAATTGCGCAACTTCACCCGGACCTCATTACGCTAGACGTCGAAATGCCGGTGCTGAACGGACTGGAGACGCTGCGAGAGCTTCGCAAGCTCTATCCCCATTTGCCGGTCGTCATGTTCAGCACGCTGACGGAACGCGGCGCGGGAGCGACGCTTGATGCCTTATCCCTCGGCGCCTCCGACTACGCTACCAAACCCAGCAATACCGGCAGTCCAGCCGAGGCGATCGCGGCGATTCGAGCCGAGCTAATTCCCAAGATCAAGGCACTCTGCTCGTCGCCGGTTAGACAACTGACAACGCCGCCTATACCTCATCCGCCAGTGAAGGTGCGGAGGCCTGCCCACCGTCGCATCGAAATTGTGGCCATCGGCACTTCCACCGGAGGGCCAAATGCCCTGGCCGAAGTCTTGCCGCGGATTCCCAAAGATTTCCCTGTTCCCATTGTTCTGGTGCAACATATGCCTCCCATCTTTACGCGCCTGCTGGCGGAAAGACTGAATTCGCGCTCCGCAATTACAGTTCAGGAAGCCATCGACGGCGCAATGCTCTCTCCCGAACAGGCCTGGATTGCGCCAGGAAACTTTCACATGACGGTAAAGCGCGCGGGTGTCGGTATACGTCTGCAACTCAACCAGGGTCCTCCGGAGAATTCCTGTCGCCCCGCTGTAGATGTCCTGTTTCGTTCGGTGGCGGAGGTCTATGGGGCAAGCGTTCTGGCCGTGGTGTTAACCGGCATGGGATCGGATGGAGTGATCGGGGCGCAACACATTCGCGAACGCGACGGCGAAGTTATCGTCCAGGACGAAGCTTCCTCCATCGTGTGGGGGATGCCAGGCTTGGTCTACGCCTCAGGACGCGCCGATGCGGTTTATCCGCTCGATCAAATAGGACAAGAAATCGTGCGTCGCGTTTTGGAAAGCCGTTCGCACCGCGCTATTTCAACTCCTACCTCTTCCCTCACCTTGGAGACTCGAGTCAAATGACGAGCGCAACCACTGCCGCAGCCCCCGCCAAGACCATCGCTCCCGTCGACCCGGTCTTTCGCCAAATCCGTGACCTGGTCTACAAAGTATGTGGCATTTTTCAGCTCGAAGAAAAACTCTACCTGATGGCGGACGCCTGCGGACGACGCATGAAAGCCCTCGGCGTCCGAACCCCTCGCGAGTATTGGGACCTGTTGACCGCGCACTCCAGCCGCGAAGCGGAACTGCGGCAACTGCTCAATGAAGTGACGATTGGAGAAACCTGTCTCTTCCGCAGTCCGCCTCAACTGGAGGCGCTGCGAAAAGTAATCCTCCCCGAACTAGTGGAAGACAAAAGCAAGCAGGTGGTCAAGAGGCTGCGCATCTGGAGTGCTGGCTGCTCCACCGGCGAGGAGTCTTACACGCTGGCAATGACCATGTTAGAGGAGAGCGATCGCTTGCTAAAGGGCTGGACCGTGGAGATTCTCGCCACCGATTTGAATGACCGCTCCGTGGACACCGCCAAAGCCGGTATCTATGGCGATTATGCGCTGCGCTCGACATCCGAATATTTCAGGCGCAAGTATTTCTCCCAACTCGATGAGAAAAAACTGGAGGTTCGTCCCGAGGTGAAAAAACTCATCACCTTCAGTCGCCTGAATCTGCAAGATGACTCGCGGATGCTCTTCATGAAGGGAATGGATTTGATCTTCTGCTGCAACGTCCTCATCTACTTCGACGGACCTTCCAAGTCAAAAGTGGTCAATCATTACTACAGCAATCTTAATTTCGGCGGCTATTTCTTCTTGGGCACATCCGAGTCCCTGCTGAATTTGAATGACAAATTCCATCTTGTCCATTTTCCGGGCACGATCGCGTATTGGAAACCATCCCTGAAGAGCGGGAAGCTATGACTACATCGATTGCCAAAACAATCCGCGAGCGAGTGGCCAGCATTGAAGCCACGCCCTCCATACCGACAGTTTTTCTCCCTTTGCTGAAGCTCCTGAATTTGCCTCCCGAGCGCGTCCGACTGGACGAAGTGGTGAAGTTGGTTTCTTATGACAACGCCATCGCGGCACAATGCCTGCGCGTGGCGAGTTCGCCGTTATTCGGACTGGCGAAATCACCGGAAACCATCCGGGCGGCAGTCATCACCCTGGGCCTGCGCCGGGTCGAAACTATTCTTCTCACCTGCTGCCTGGGAAACGCTTTCCCTGCCGGAAACTGGGCTCTCGACCCCACGGTTTTTTGGATGCACTCTCTGGGCTGCGCCATGGTGTGCCGGAAGCTCAGCGAAAAACTGGCCGACGGCGACGGGGACAGGGCCTACATGGCTGGACTGCTGCACGATATCGGCTTCATGGTGAACTGTATTGCGTTTCCCAAAGAGTTTGCTGCGGCTGCCGCAAAGGCTTCTCAAGAACAGATTCCCTTCGAGGAAGCCGAGCGCGCCACCATGGGATTCACTCACTGCGATTCGGGGAAAGCGTTGGCTGAAAAGTGGCACATGGCCGACGACATGGTTCAGGTCATCGCACACCACCATACACCCGAGAAAAGCGAAACCTCTCAACCTTTAATCGCGCTGGTGCACCTCAGCGATTTACTCTGTCGCATGCGCGGAATGGGATACGGATATTATGAAAAGCGGAAAGTAGATTTGGTCGGCGACCCGGCGTGGGCCATCCTCCTCAAAGAACACTCCGACCTTGCCAAGGTCGACTTGGCTCTGTTCTCGTTCGAAATGGATGAAGCAGTAGACGAAGTCGCCAAACTGGTATCGACCATCTTTGGCGGCAAGGCGTCATCAGCATCCGGCTAGATTCCTTCCGGACGACGACCGCATTTGAATGCTTCCTTTCCCGGAAGTAACATCTTGTTATGCACGTCCAAACCGAACTCACCCAGGCCCCGGCATCCGTTCGCGCTCCGCGGGGTAACTCTATCACCTGCAAAAGCTGGCAGCAGGAAGCCGCCATGCGAATGCTGATGAACAACCTCGACCCCGACGTCGCCGAACGCCCGCAGGATCTGGTTGTATACGGCGGAACCGGCCGCGCAGCGCGCAGTTGGCAGGCCTACCACGCGATCATCGCAACCCTGAAAAAGCTCGAGAACGACGAGACTTTGCTGGTGCAATCCGGCAAACCCGTTGGCGTATTCAAGACGCACGAGCATGCGCCGCGCGTCCTCATCGCCAATTCCAATCTGGTGGGACACTGGTCGAACTGGGAGAAGTTCAACGAACTGGAGCGCGCTGGTCTGATGATGTACGGCCAGATGACGGCGGGCTCGTGGATCTACATCGGCTCACAAGGAATCGTGCAGGGCACATTTGAAACTTTCTCCGCGGCGGGGGAAAAACATTTTGGCGGAGATCTTTCGGGCAAGCTGATTGTCTCCGGCGGTATGGGCGGCATGGGTGGAGCACAGCCGATGGCCGCGACCATGACGGGCGCAGCTTTCCTTGGGATTGACGTGAATCCGGAGCGCATCAAGAAGCGCCTGAAGACCGGCTACTGCGACTTCATGGTGACTACGCTCGATGAAGCTTTACGAATTTTGAAGAATGCCGTACGCAAGAAAGAAAATGTTTCTGTCGGTCTGGTGGGAAATTGCGCGGAAGTGATTCCGGAGTTGGCGGCTCGCGGCGTCGTTCCTGACATTCTCACCGATCAGACTTCAGCACACGATCCTCTGAATGGCTACGTGCCGAACGGCATGACTTTGGCCGAGGCTTTCGAGTTACGAAAAAATGATCCTAAGGCCTATCAGGAAAAATCGCTTGATGCCATCGCCGCCCACGTTGAAGGCATGTTGCGCCTTCAGAAGATGGGATCGGTCACGTTCGACTACGGCAACAACATCCGTACATTTGCCTTCCAGCGCGGCGTAAAAAATGCTTATGATTTTCCCGGTTTCGTACCCGCCTATATTCGTCCGCTATTTTGCGAAGGACGCGGACCGTTCCGCTGGGTAGCGCTATCGGGCGAAGCGTCTGACATTCACGTCACCGACGATCTGGTTTTGGAATTATTTCCTGAAAATCGCATCCTCCGCCGCTGGATTGATCTGGCGCGCAAACGCATCAAGTTTCAAGGACTCCCCGCTCGCATCTGTTGGTTGGGCTATGGCGAGCGCGCACAGTTTGGCCTGGCGATAAACGACCTGGTGAAAAAGGGAAAAATAAAAGCGCCGATCGTGATCGGGCGCGATCACCTCGATTGTGGCTCGGTGGCGTCTCCCTTCCGCGAAACTGAAAGCATGAAGGACGGATCGGATGCGGTCGCCGACTGGCCCTTGCTGAATGCCCTGCTGAACGCTGCCGCCGGCGCATCGTGGGTATCGATCCACAACGGCGGCGGCGTGGGTATCGGATACTCGTTACACGCGGGGCAAGTCACGGTCGCCGACGGCACCGAGATGATGGCCAAGCGTATCGAGCGCGTGCTGACTACCGATCCGGGCATGGGCATCATTCGCCACGCCGACGCGGGCTACGATGAGGCGAAGGAATTTGCGAACAAGAGCGGAGTGAATCTGCCGATGGAAGGTAGATGACTGATCGGTCCATGGAACTTCAGAAAGAAGCGGAGGCCGCGATGCCTGCTAGACTGTTCCCTGCTTGAAATTAAACAACAATTCCAAAGCGCAAACCCTGTTGCTGATCGATATCGGCCAGCTGCTGACGCTTCGGTCTGATCAGTATGGCCCGCGCCGTGGTCCCAGTCTCAAAGAACTCGGCATTGTCAAAGATGGCGCTGTCCTCTGCCTTGGCGGGAAAATTGTTTCCGTCGGCAGGAGCAAAGACGCGCTACGCGATTCCTGGTTGAAAAAGAATCGCAAGAAAATCATCGAGATCGACTGCGCAGGAAAGGTCGTCCTACCTGGCTTTGTCGATTCCCACACTCATCCTGTCTTCGTCAGCCCGAGGCTGGTCGATTTTGAGAAGCGCATCGAAGGCGCTTCGTATGAAGAAATCGCTGCGGCCGGCGGCGGCATCCGGGCGAGCGTGGAGGGCGTCCGCAAGGCAAGTCGGCCAGTCCTCATGGAAAAAGTTCTGGCCGCACTGCATGACATGGCTGGGCATGGCACTACGACGGTCGAGGCCAAATCGGGATATGGGCTGACGACTGAATCAGAAATAAAGTCTCTGCAAGCAATCCGGGACGCTGCCTCTCAATGGCCAGGAACGGTCGTTTCCACGCTGCTCGGCGCGCACATCGTACCAAAAGAATTTCAAGGTCGTTCGCAACAGTACGTGGATCTCGTGTGCAAAAAGATGATCCCGCAAGCGGCGAAGCGCAAGCTCGCGCAATTTGTCGATGTCTTTTGCGACAAAGGGGCTTTTACTGCGGCCGATGCCATGCAACTTTTTGCGGCCGCCGAAGAACACGGCCTGCACGTGCGCGCCCACATGTGCCAGCTGTCGGAAACATCGCTACGTCCGTTTTTGCGCTTCAATCCCACTTCCTTTGATCACATGGATCATGTAAACGAAGACGACATAAACGAATTGGCGAAACACGATACCGTCGCCACTCTGGTACCCGGAGCAAATTATTTTCTCGGGTTAGGAGATTATCCTCATGCACGCCGAATGATTGACGCAGGCGTGCCGATCGCACTGGCTACGGATTACAATCCCGGCACCTCGCCAACTCTAAGCATGCCGATGGCGATGTCATTAGCATGCACGCACATGAAAATGTCTCCCGCGGAGGCAATTTCGGCGGCTACGGTCAACGGGGCGTGGGCCTTGCAATTGGCGGCTCGCAAGGGCTCAATCGAAGCGGGGAAAGATGCTGATTTAGCCGTCTTCGCCGTGAAAGATTACCGCGAGATTCCTTACTGGTTCGGCGCGAACCGGTGTGAAATGACGCTCATGAACGGGGTGCTGCACCATTCGCAATAATCTTTTCAGTAACGATTCCGGAAATTAGCAAGCGTCAACCCGAACAGACTTTTCAGGCATGCGATCTGGTTGAAACCTGGGCGAGCTTGCGGCGCCCGTAGATCAGACCAACGGTTACGCCGAGCACCTGAGCACACGCGCGCGCCGCTAGCAGCGCCGGGGAGAGCAGCCCGACAACCGGATCTTTCCTGATCGCCCGCAACGCGTATGGCAGGGTACTGACCAGAAACGCAGCCAGCACGATTCCTGACGCCAGCACCGCCGGCCGAACCACCAGATCAAGAGCAATACCAAGAAGAAGCGCGGGCGCAAACAGCAGTTGGAGCTTCATGAGCTGCGGCGTGTGCGTATCCTTCATGGCCTTAGCCGGGTTCTTGCGTACCGCCAGCACACGCCAGAAAGCGAATTTGTATTTCTTCTTGAGATATTTTGACAGTGTGTCCGGATGGGTGTGATAGACGACCGCACTGGGAACGAACCTCATTTCCCAGCCGCGCGCAGACATACGGTAGGAGAGCTCAATATCCTCCGCACATGCCAGCGGAAATGAAGTATCGTAGCCGGTCATCTCCAGAAAGCGGTCGCGGCGAAAAGCCGCCGAGTAAGTGTCCACGAAATCGATGGAGTCGTGGGCGGCCATCAGCCGGTAGCGGTCTTCATAATCGATCTGCACGAAACGAGCAATCAGACTTTTTTGGTGGGTGCGGTAAACTCCCTTTGCTCCCACGACATCTGCATCCTCGAAGGGCTTGAGCATCGCTTCGAGCCAGTCCGGCATGGGTACACAATCGTCATCCGTGAATAGGATAATCGTTCCCCGAGCTTCGCTTGCGCCGCGATTGCGCGCTGCGGCCGGACCCGCATTGGCCTGAGTAATGAGGCGAACCCCGGAATAGCTTTCGACAACCTTTGCGGTGTCATCCGTCGAGCCATCATTGACGACAATAATTTCTGCGTTGTGCTCGCCCGTCTGCCGCAACAGCGCATCGAGACAGTTGCCGATGCGGGCGGCTCCATTAAAGGTCGGAATGATGATCGATACTGATCTAGCGTCGATGGGACACCCACTGGCCGCCCACGCTGCCGGCGGTGTTGCTAATAATACCTCTCTGGGAATACCTCTCTGGGGAACAATGGACGATCATTTGGCTACGAGCCGCTTCCGCCTCCGTAACGCGCGGCATGAGATCGGCTCTAGTCGCCGCCTTGAGGACTCGGCGCCGTGGTCATGCTCGGCCGCCGCGGCGTTTGAGGAGCGGGACTTGTCTTTTCGTGTTGGGATCCGCGCAAGAGATACTTCGATAGAGTGATGAAGCCCTTAACATTGCGCTGCAGTTCGCGGCGATCTCGCAGCGACTGCTTCAGCTTGTAGACAAGATAGGAAGGACTCAGATAAAAGCTGCGCCGCGCCCGGTCGCAGAAGCTCACCAACTGCTCGTGTGTAATGTTGGGCAGAGTGACAACGCTGTTGTGCAATCCGTCTTTGGTTAACCACGCGCCCCAGTCTTCAATCTGAATGTAATTGCGCTTCTTAGCTTCCTCGTATGCGGTCGTTCCCGGATAGACCATGATGGGGAAAAACTGCGCCGTATCGGGCTGGAGTTTCTTGGCAAAGCTGAGAGTCTTCTCCATACTGGCCGGCGTTTCGTTCAGATTGCCGACCATAAAGCAGCCGTGCACCATGATGCCGGAATCCTGGCAAATGCGAACGAAGCGATGCGCCTCTTCGTGATACTTGGCATCGCGCCGGTCATCGTTGTTTTTCTTCATCCCATTGATCACGTCCACGTCGCCGCTTTCGAAGCCAACGCAGAATAAGCGCGCTCCAGCATGATGCAGCGTTGTAAGCAACTCGCGTTCCGCGCCGATGTCAGCGCGGCAGTTAGCGTCGAATGGCAACTTATTGCCACGGCGAATCAGTTCCTTGGCTAGCTCCAGCGTGCGCGGCTTGCTGATGATAAAGGTGTCATCCTCAAGCATGACAGTCTTAATCTCGGGCATTTCGCGGGAGACAAAATCAAACTCATCGGCTACGTTCGCTACCGAGCGGTAGCGCATTTTATGTCCGCTGAAGGTCTGCGGATAAACACAGAAGGAACAGTGATACGGACATCCGCGGCTGGTATCGAACACTACCAGCGGCCACAAGGAGTGACCGTAAAAATAATCCGGCGTATGCAGATACTTTTTATAGACTTCGGAGACGAATGGCAGCTCATCAAGATTTGCGATTGCTTCCCGCGGTTTATTGCTGACAATTTCGCCGCTCGAGGCCCGGCGCCAAACCAACCCATCGACGCCAGAAAGATCGGCTCCGCAGGCTTTCGCTGCCAGCCAATCGCGCACCGTGTACTCGTACTCGCGGATGGCGACAGCCTCTAACGCAGCCGACATTGCGAGTGTCTCTTTGGGCAGAGATGACACATGCCGCCCCACCAATAACACATGCAGCGACGGCCGGGCCGCAACCAGCGACTCGATGACGCTGACATCGTTCAGAATACTCGGCGTGGAGGTATCACAGACGATTGCTTGGATATTTTTAGCGGCGATCCGATCGACGACCGCCTGCACCGAATAACCCGCGGCCGGCGCGTCGACCAAGTCCACCTCGTGTCCATTCTTGATTCCGACACCGGCGGCGTGAGCCAACCACTTGGGGTAATACAAGGTTCCACTCTTAGTGACCGCAGGACTACGCTGCTCCCGTGAAAATCTGGGATGGAAGGGTGGATTCAAAAACAGAACACGCATCCGTGGAGTATATCTCAAGCGTGTCAAACCTCTATGCAAATACTAACGTTCAGCTATCAACTTTGATTACCAAAGGGACTCGGTATTCATCCCGACGAAGAAAGCGCGAAACAGACCGGCCGAGACTTTAAACCGTTTCCCGTCTTCGACCCCATAGAGCCTTGATCGTTCGCAGGCGCTGCCGGTTTTCTGGAAGCGCAAAGGCATTGTCCAGATTTCTCCGCAGCCACACCCAGAAGACAGCGAAAAAGAAAGCTAGAATCGTAGCTCCCAGGACAATGAGAGTTCGGTGCGGAGAGGACTTTGTGTCGGGAGGCACGGCCGGATCCACCACTTGAACAATTGCGCCTTCACGCGCTTCGTCGAGCTTTGCGACTTCATATTCCTTCGCCAGCAATTCGAATACGGTCTCCTGGTATTTGAGGTCGCGGTACCTACGGAGATATTCCATCCCCGATCCGGTCACCCTACCCTTGGAAAGATTGATGTCGGAACCGGCATCGGTTTGAGATCCCGCAACCCGTGCAAGTTGCGCCTGGAGTGCCGCGAGTTCCTGCTTGGCCAGCACAAGATTTGGGTTGTCGTCGGTCGCGAAGGACCGCATGCCTTCAATCTGTACCTCCTTAGCCACTACCTGTGCGCGCAACACGGCGGCGGATTCGATCAGCGCCCGCGCCTGGCTATCGATTTGCAAGACGCCGGTGGATTGCTGCGTCTTGGTCATGGCATCTTCGGCCGCGGTCAGACTCTGTTTCGCCTGGTCAACTTGCTGCTGAAAAAAAAGCCGGCGGCGCGCGGCCTCAGTGATTGCCAGTGAGGCGGAGAGCCGTCGAAATTCCTCCACATAGCCGTTGGCCAATTCAGCAGCGCGTTTTGGGTCATGGTCTTCGACCGTAAGGCGGATCAATCCATCCTTCGCACCAGCTACCGCCGTGGTGTGGTGCTCGAAGGCTTTGCGCGCTTCCGACATCTTTTTTACGCGATATTCCTGCATCAAGCCAAAACGCTGGATCATCGCGTCTTCGACGGTGCGGCTTTGGAGCAAAGAAACATACATGTCGGCCGGATTCTTAATGCCGAGACTACCCCCGGCCAGAGAGGCCAGCGAGCCCAACGCTCCAATGCTTCCCAGTTGTCCCAGCAATGACGAACCAATGGATGAATTCTGAGCCGGGGGAAGCAACGCAATCTTCGCCTCATACTGAACCGGCAACAGCAGGGAGACTATCGCCGCCAACACCGCCGCACCCACGACGAAACGCACAAGGAACCGCTTGCGCTCGAGCAGAAGAACAAGAATATCCAGCACCGAAACCTCGGCCTCCACCGGGGATGGGTCTGGGTGTGTATCCTCGACAATTGGTTCGGGCTGGATCTCTGTTTGAATCATCCTATTCGCGCGACTCGCAGCTTTACTATTATGCCACCTCAACAGAGAGTGATTCTATCAGGGTCTTTCAAACTGAATATTGGCTTCTGCAACACCTTGAGGGCAGCCAGCCTCCGGGAAGGGCGAATACCCGTCCCGTTTCGTGCTAGCTTTGAAAGAATTCGAAATTCTGTTAAGAATTCCAAGCGGTGGTTGGCGCGCCGATGACATCCATAGGTTAATGATATCCGTAATACGTTAAAAGTTATCCATTCGATTGAAATGGATTACGGCGCGTCAGTCATCGAGAGGACGGGAAATGAAGTTTGTTGACGCCGCTGCCAGGAACCCTAAGACTAAAAACTACCAAGGGAAGCTTCCGCGGAGTTCGTGGCTCTTGGCGACACTGGCCTTGGGTTGTCTGACTGCAAGTTATTTGGCCGCAGGTGGTTTGGTGGCGCGCGCCCAGACGGCAGGCGATGAAAAACAGGCACCAGATTCCGCTCAAAATCCTGCTGCAAAGCCTCTCGAACTCCAGCTCAAACCGGTCGACTTGAAATCGCTTCCCCGTAATCTCTTTGTAGATCAGAAGAATTTCTGGACGACTCCATTCCACATGACCACGGCGGAGTGGCAATGGACCGTCCCGCTCGCCTTTGTCGGAGCAGGAATATTGGCGAGTGATACAGCCATAGAAAAGCATGTTCCCACGAACCCAACGACCGTATCCCACGCGGTTACCGCTTCCAATGCCGGACTCGCCGCTATGGCTGGGGTAGGCGCCGGAATGTTTCTTTTGGGACATTTCACAAGCAACGATCAGGAACGTGAGACAGGACTTCTCAGCGGAGAAGCCGGCATCGACGCTTTCCTGGATACCGAGGTTCTCAAATATGCATTCGGGAGAGACCGGCCGTTCACTGGAGACGGCCGGGGACGTTTTTTTCAGGGCGGAGACTCGTTTCCCTCCCAGCACGCTGCCATCAGTTGGGCGATTGCCAGTGTGATTGCTCATGAATATCCCGGCCCTCTTACGCAAATCCTCGCCTATGGCGCAGCCGGAGGAATCAGCGCGGCGCGGTTTGTGGGCCAGCAGCACTTCGCCACGGACCTGCTGGT
>JBAVQD010000171.1:0-22650 GCA_049693675.1 Candidatus Sulfotelmatobacter sp.
ACGCTGCGAAAAGATAGCAGCGCGTGCAAGACTATTCCACAGAAAATGTTTGGGAAGCCATTACGAACGTCATTTATAACCGGGACGGAAAGCCTCGCCTCGCTCGGCAGGACGGCCGAAGGCGGCCGTCCCCACATGATTGGATGCGAAGCCGGTACGGCCCTACCTCTAGAATGCCCAGCGCAGGAGTGCAGCGCCAACCGTGAAGCCTGCGCCCACAGAAGCCATCAGGACGAGACTTCCCTTTTTCAGTTTGCCCTCTTCCATGGCCGTATTCATGGCCAGGGGAATCGTTCCGGCGGTGGTGTTGCCGTAGCGATCAATGTTGACGATTACGCTCTCCGGGCGCAGGCCAAGGCGCTCGGCAGTGGCGTTGATAATTCTTAGATTGGCTTGATGCGGAATGAAGGCGTCAACATCCGAACCTTTCAGGCCATTGCGTTCGAGAAGTTTCAGGCAGGCTTCGGTCTGTTTGCGCACAGCGAACTTGAAGACCTGCTGGCCGTCCTGGTGGACGTAATGCATTTTTTGTTCCACCGTTTCGCGTGAGGACGGATTCAGACTGCCTCCGCCGGGCATGTAAAGATAGCAACCACCGGAGCCATCGATTTCGTGAATGAAATCGATCAGGCCAACCGAGTCGTCTTCCGCAGCTTCAAGAATCACAGCCCCTGCGCCATCACCAAAAATTACGCAAGTTGCGCGATCAGTGTAATCGATGATCGAAGACATGACGTCGGCCCCGATCACGAGAATTCGTTTGTGTGTACCCGCGGCGATGAATTGCGCTCCAGTCTGCACGGCATAAACAAATGCGGAACATGCGGCGGAGAGGTCGAATCCCCAAACCCCGGTCGCGCCCAGTTTGTGCTGCACCAGGCAGGCGGTGGAGGGAAAAAACATATCCGGCGTAACCGTGCCGACGATGATGGCATCGATGTCGTTCGGCGTCAGTCCGCGCTGAGCCAGGGCTTTCTTGGCCGCCTCAACCGCGAGGTCGCTGGTAGCCATCCCTTTTTCGACAATATGGCGTTCTCGAATGCCGACGCGGGCGAGAATCCAGTCATTGGTGGTGTCAACCATTTTCTCCAGGTCGGCATTGGTGAGAAGACGAGGCGGAACGTAGGTGCCAAGGGCACTGATCTTCGCTCTGACGCGGATCGGTGTGGTCAATGAGAGCTCCTGAGTATAAGAACTCAGTATTTTGCAGGATTGGAAGGAGAATGTCTAACTGAGGGAACCAATTCCGTCCCACGGCAAGCGGCAGACGGATTGAAAGGGATGAAGAATAGGCTATACAGCATTATAAAGGTACGCGGGGGACAGCCGGGACTTAATGAGCGTTATGGGGAGATTTATCGCCAATTAGCTTTAGTGTCGTCCCGTGAGAGGAAGACGGCTGCCGCTTTCGCCTTGCGGCGCACCAAAGCGGCTTCGTACAGGATGGCGAAGGCATAGAGGGCGGTGCAAACGAGGATACCTAGGGCAAACGTTGTGAGCACCTCAGCCATGGAACCGGCTAGAAGTCCCACACCCGTTTCTTTCTCCATCGAGACTCGCTCTAGGAATCTGGTCGTGCCCCAAGCTGACACTAGCAGGGTCAGCAAAAAGGTTAGCCCGGATAGGTTCTCTATCGAAGCCGACAAGGCATAACAAGTTTCCCAAAGATGCTGAAATCTAGACGTCGGCTGGCTCGGGGCTTCATGCTCCATTTTTCGGAGACCGTGCAGGTGCCACAGGAGGCGTACAGCTCGGAACACGGATACGAACAGCACTAGAGCAAGGTATACGACGAACACCTTGGTGAACCAGGGTAGGCGACCCTCATACATTGGCTCCCATCCGACAGTTGTCTGTTGCATCACCCTCTCTATCGTTCCGAAATCAAGAAGCCTTGACGAATCTAACTGCTCACGTAATTAGACACCATCGATTCGTCATCGGCGATGGATTATCTCCAGTTGGCGATTGTACTTGTGGTAGTTGTTCTAAACAGCAATCACAGGCATTGATCAGTTTGCCTGAGGGGTTCAAAGACTTCCCGCGGATGGGCTATTAAGTCGACGGTTCAGATCCCCATTCCATCCCGGAGGAACCTTGCCGATCAACGCAACCACGGTGCCGCTAGTGCGGCTGGGAGACCGTCAAGCGGCCCGACTTTCCTTTTCGTACTGCATCCTTTCGCGGATAAAGTTTGGACAGCCGACGATTCCGAAGTGACGTCCCTCTCCATTTAAGAGATAGGTAAGAGCATCGTGATCCAGCTCTACAAGATGCTCCAGGTCAAGCAGTGGCCATAAGGCGCATTCGATCGCGGAGGAAACAAGTTGATCCACGTAGGCGACATGGCCCTGCGATAGCGAGCCGGAGACGCGGATGGTGACAGTTGGCGAAACGAAATTTGATGGAATTCGAGCCTTGCGCATATTTTGTACTGCACCTCGCGGTAATCTGCCAGCCCTCTTTAGATAAGATGAGGCGGCGAGGCGCTTCTTGCGCAAAGAGTTGTAAATTATGCGTAAAGCCAGATTGGTAAGCCAGGACGGCTGAGGTAGATAAAAATAAGCCAGGCACCGGGGACCCACTGCACACGCAAGAGCCCGTTACCGTTGCTTCCTTCCGGACCTGGCGGGGTTGGCGAGAGTACGTCGCGTGAGACCGATGCCTGACCTGAATCATTCTAGCAAAGCGCAGAGATCCTCGACGCAAATGGCGACAGACGTCGGCAAAGGGATGGTGACTTTTGGTGCAAGAAAAACTCACGAAGCCCTTCCCTTCTTGATGAGATGTATCGAACAATAGGAGTCTGACCAAGAACCTGAGGCGAACACGGGTTCGGTCGATCATTGTCAAAAAATAATGGCTCAGCCTTCTCCACTACCGGGTGTCATTCCGCTGCCGCAGGCGATCAACAAGTACTTCGAGCTCTCTCTCTATTTGCTTGTTTTAATGGGTTTTGGCGCACTGGCGAGCACGGGAGGACTCGACATTCCAACCATCTTGCTGGTGGGCTCGGCGCTGGCGCTGCGAGGTTTCTTACTGGCAGAGCGACGTCGCGTCGTGATCTCCGAGCGCTGGACCACGTCTCTGACGATCGCATATTTCGTTTTCTACGCTGTCGATTACTTCCTGCTCTCTCGTGGATTTCTGGCGGCCACGGTACATCTGGTTTTATTTGCGGTGGTAGTGCGGACGTTTTCTCTGCGGCGCGATCGCGATTATGTAACTCTGGCGATTCTCGCTTTTCTGATGGTGCTCGCGGCGGCGGTACTAACCGTGGACAGCATTTTTCTTTTCTTCTTTGCTGGATTCATGCTGATGGCGGTGGCGACGTTCATCCTGATGGAGATGCGGAGATCGGAGCGGACCGCGAAGTACCAGGCGCGGCATTCCAACGATGCGCACGAACACCGCCACTTGGCGTTCGCGCTGGCCAGAGCGACACCGGGATTGGTACTGATGATGTTGGTGGGCGCGGCCGCAGTATTTTTTCTTTTGCCTCGCATGTCGGCGGGATATCTGGGCGGCTATTCGTTCGGCAATGATCTCTCCACCGGCTTCAGCGATCGCGTGCGACTGGGCAGCATTGGGCAGATTCAGCAGTCCAATTCGGTGGTAATGCATATCCAGATCAGCGGCGACAGGCACGGCCAGTACGCGCTCCACTGGCGCGGATTAGCGCTGGCAAACTTCGACGGCAAGAACTGGTCGACCCCCCGGGACCAGTTCACACTGCAACGGCAAGCGGACGGTACGTTTCCTGTGCCCATCTCCAGCCAGGGCGTGGCTCTGGCCAATAACGGACGCATGGCAGCGCCGGGAACCAATCCTCACCTGATTCATTACCGCGTTTTGCTTGAGCCTATCGGTACGAATATTTTCTTTCTCGCTCCCTGGGGGCGCCGGGTGATGGGAACGTATCGCGCATTGGGCGTAGATGCGGGGGGAGCCGTTTACGATCTCGACAGCCAGCACACCATCAATGTGTACGAAGCGGATTCGGATATTGCCAAACCATCTGCCGCAGATCTTCGGACGGCGGGGAACGCGCTTCCGCAGTTTGTCTTGTCGTATTTGCAACTGCCCGCGCTCGATCCCAGAATTCCGCAGCTGGCGGCGCAGATTTCCGCTTCGGCCTCTAATAACTATGACAAGGCGGCCGCCCTGGAAAACTACTTAAGAACGCATTACGGCTATACCTTGCAGTTGCTGCGCGCTCCGGTCGCCGATCCTCTGGCCAACTTTCTTTTCGAGCGCAAGCAGGGGCACTGCGAGTATTTTGCCTCTTCAATGGCAGTGATGCTGCGCACGCTGCACATTCCGTCTCGCGTGGTGAACGGTTTTCGCAGCGATGAATTTAATGACGTCACCGGCAACTATGTTGTCCGGGCCAAGAATGCGCACTCGTGGGTCGAGGCTTACTTCCCTGGCTACGGCTGGATTGCTTTCGATCCCACGCCGGGCGGCGATGTGGACACGCCGCAGGGTTGGGACCGGGCCATGCTGTACCTGGATGCGGCGCAATCGTTCTGGCGGGAGTGGGTGATCAGCTACGACTCCTCACACCAATACATTCTGGGACATGCAGCGCTAAACAGCACGCGCAATTCATGGGGGAGATCCAGAACGTGGGCCAAGTTGCACTACGCGCGACTGCTGAATCTAGTGCGACGCGGCCAGCGGAGCGCGGAGCACGCGCCTACGCGCTGGTTCTGGGGAGTGGGTGGGATCGCATTCGTGGTGCTATTGCTGGGTAACATGGGGCGGATTGCCCGGATGATTCGGGTGAGAAGACTGCAGGCGCATCCCGAACGATCGCCGGATGAAGCAGCAGCGATGTGGTACGAACGTATGGCGCGATACCTGGCACGGCGTGGGGTAAAGAAATCTACGACGCAGACGGCCCAGGAATTCGTTCGTGTGATCGAGGATGAGCGTTTGCGTCTGCGAGTTGGGCGCTTCACCGACGCTTACGAATCGGCGCGGTTCGGAAATTCTTCAAACGACGCGCAGAGGCTGCCAGACTTGTACGAGGAAGTGGAGCTGGCGAGTAAAAAGTAAATGTGACTAGAAATGCCAGATCACGCCACCGCCGACAAAATAGTTATGCTGCCGCGTCTTGCCGGTATCCGCTAACGGAAGATCAGGAGTTCCGGACCAGAAATCACGAACCTCGCCGCGAATGCTGAAGTGTCGCATGCGCTTGTCGAAGGGACTCACATCCAGTCCTAATCCCACCTGTAGCACACCTGAGGTGGTTGAGCCTCCAGGATTGGCGCCATAATAATTGAGATTGCTGCTCTCGCTGAAGTGCCCAAGCCCGCCGCCGAAACTCGCCCAGGGTGAAACTCTGGTTGAGGGAAACAGGTTCAAGCGAATCGCTGGAGTCACGAAAATCTGCTGGTAACCGGAGGGAACAACGTCGCCTCCAGATCCCAGGTCCTCGTCCAGATTGAAAACAGCTGGCACTTCGGCCGAGATGGCATAAACCTCGGTACCAAAAAGGTGCCGCGCATAGTCGACTTCAAATGTCAGCCCTTTGCCGGCTCGAACAAAGGGATTGATTGTTGGCGCGTTTGCGCCGTGAATCCCCTGGTCGCTGATGAAGATGCGGCCCAGCATGCCGGTCAATTCATTCTTCTCGTCCTGGGCGGCAGCAGAGGCTGCCAGGATGGACATTCCCGTGATCAGGACTACGAGTACGGCCTGTTTCCCAGACATGTCCCCTCCAGAACGCGGGATAGCTGCTTTTATTCGGTAAGCAAGCGTAGCATGAAGCGCAAAATCTTCATCCACAGCTTGCTGGCTTTCGTGGTACCGGGGATCACGCATGAGGGCGGGTATCACTCCGCTATTTCGCCGAGTCCCGAGCGATAAAATGTTAAAATGGTGAGATTGCATGCCTTCAAAGACCCTCACTGTACCGAGTCCCCGCGAAAACGGCCCTACCCAGATGGCGAACGATGATACCCAGCCGGCGCGTCCGCAAAAGGTAGGTTTTGTAAGCCTGGGCTGCCCTAAGAACCTAGTGGACAGCGAGGTAATGATGGGATTTCTGGCGCGGGCCGGAGCCGAACTCTCTCCGCGAGCCGAGGACGCGGACATCATTGTGGTGAATACGTGCTCCTTCATCGAGAGCGCGCAACAGGAGTCAGTGAACACGATTCTTGAGATGGCTGGGCTTAAGACATCAGGGCGGGCGAAAAAGCTGGTGGTGGCGGGCTGCCTGGTCGAGCGATTTCGCGATGAGATTCGGCAGCGGATTCCTGAGGTAGATGCCGTCGTCGGCACCGGGGAACTGCAAAACATTCTGTCAGCTACTGGTGTCGCGCCAGTTGTAGCGCCGAACCAGTCTCCATTTGTCGTGCTTTCCTCGCGGCCCGAAGGCGACGCTCGGGCTGCGCAGGGACGATTTTCACGCGGGCATTGGGACGGAGCAATTGCCGACCTGCCCAACTATCTGTACGACGATGAAACTCCACGCATCCTGGCTACTCCAAAATCCACGGCTTACGTCAAGATCGCTGAGGGCTGCGACCATCCTTGCACGTTCTGCATCATTCCTCAATTGCGCGGGCAGTTTCGTTCGCGACGGTTCGAATCAGTCATCGCTGAAGCGGAACGGCTGGCGCGGAACGGCGTACGTGAGATCACACTGATCGGCCAGGACACCACCTGCTACGGCGAAGATCTTGGACTCAAAGATGGCCTGGCGCTGCTGTTGGAAAAACTGGCGCAGATCGAAAACCTCCGCTGGATTCGTTTCTTGTATGCCTATCCGAATAAGATCACGGGTAAGCTCCTGGAGACGATTGGAACTCACGAGAAGATTTGTTCCTACATGGACGTGCCGCTACAGCACGCATCCGCGAGCCTGCTGAAACGCATGAAGCGCGGAGGCGGAGCGGAAGTATTTCTCCGTTCCATTGACAAGATGCGGCGCGCCATTCCTGGTGTGACCCTACGCACATCATTTATCGTCGGCTTTCCGGGGGAGACTGAACAGGAATTTGCAGAGTTGTGCGATTTTGTCCGCGAAGCTCAATTTGATTGGATGGGAACCTTCTCGTACTCCGACCAGGAAGGCGCCGGTGCTTATGGTTTGGAGAACAAGCTTTCACTCGCCGAGATTGAACGGCGGCGCAAACATCTGATGGGCATCCAGCGGCACATTAGCAAAAAGAAAAAGAAGGCGCTGGTGGGGCAGGAGTTTAACCTGTTGCTGGAAGGAAGCTCAGAAGAGACCGATCTGCTCATGGAAGGCCGCACGGAAATGCACGCGCCGGAGATTGACGGCAAAGTCTTCGTGAACGAATTTCCGGCCGAGTCGGAGCCCGAGCCCGGCGAGTTTTATCGCTGTCAGATTGTGGAGGCGCACGACTACGATTTGGTGGCGAGAGTTCTATAAATTGGGATCGCCTGAATTTTGATTTGCTCCGCCGCAGCCGGAGAATCCTTTGATATGCCTCGCAAGCGCACCCTGAAACTCCGTTGCCCGATCTGCAAGAAAGTCGTCAAGAGCAGCGACCCGGAATTTCCTTTCTGCAGCGCCCGCTGCCGCACCATTGATTTGGGGAAATGGGCGAGCGGTGCTTATGTGATTCCCTCCCCGGTCAGCGATGCGGAGGAGCAGATTCGGGAAAGCACACCCGAAGATCAGGATGAGGATTCGTGAGGGAAGCTTCCGCTAACGCCGTCCCAGAATCCGATCGTAGCGCCGGCGACCCGCTGGCTGGCGAGGTCCGGCTTCGAACTCCGCGGTGGGCTACGCTGGTCGGTACGTTTTTTGGCATTGGACGTCTGCGGCCGGGGCCGGGAACCTGGGCATCGGCTGCGACTGTCTTGCTATGGGCGGCATTCGCCCATGCTCTCGCTCCCCCGCTACGCACTCCGGTTGCGTTGATCCTGGCGGTGCTGGTCACGCTGATTGGTATTCCGGCTGCGACGCGGGTCGCCCGAGGCTCCGCGCTGAAAGATCCACAGTTTGTGGTGATCGATGAGGTAGCCGGGCAGTTGGTGGCTCTGATTGCCGTTCCCCTGGCATGGAAATCTTTTTTTGCGGGCTTTATACTTTTTCGAGTCTTCGATATCCTCAAACCGCCGCCGGTGCGACAATTGGAGGCGCTTCCAGAAGGTACAGGAATTGTTCTGGACGACATTGCCGCGGGTCTGTACGCGCTATTCGTTGTACATCTCTTTCTGCACTTTGGTCTTCTAACGTAAGGCGAGTGGGTTCTCATGGGGTTTTCCGATCGTGTCCTCGGTAAGAAAAACGTGAATGGCGGACCGCACATCGAGTCCGTTTCGCCCGTGCTGGCGCTGGCGGGAGGAGAAGTGCGCATCGCAGGCTCGGGATTGCGACCGCCACAGTGGCAGCGCCCGCGGGTGCAGTTCGGCGACATGGAAGGCGGAGTCGTGATCAGTTCGGATTCGTTTCTGGTTGCCCGAGTTCCGGCGGGAGCGACCTCCGGTCCCGTCGTGGTAGCGACGAACGGTCATGTGAGCAACTCGCAAAACGTGAAAGTCGCTGTACCCATCGCCGAAAATCTGCATCCCGTTACCAGTCCGGCGATCGACGCACAAGGCAACATCTACGCAACGTTTTCTGGCTCGCGCGGCCAGAAAGTTCCGGTCGCAATTTTCAAGATTGATACCAACTACACGGTGAAGCCGTTCGTCGCGGAGATGATGAACGCGACCGCGATCGCTTTTGACCGCCAGGGACAGATGTATGTTTCTTCGCGCCATGATGGTGCGGTGTATCGCGTAGCCCCCAACGGAACCATGACCACGTATGCAGAAGGAATGGGAATTGCCACGGGAATCGCTTTCGACCGCAACCAGAATCTTTATGTAGGCGACCGCAGTGGAACCATTTTCAAAATTGGCCGCGATCAACAGGTTTTTGTATTTGCTACGCTCGAGCCCAGCGACTCTGCATACCATCTTGCGTTCGGTCCGCAGGGAGATCTGTTCGTAACCGGGCCAACCACTTCGAGCTTTGATTGCGTTCACCGAATCGATCCGCAGGGCACGGTTCATAAGTTCTTCCGCGGCCTGGGACGCCCGCAGGGCTTAGCTTTCGACGTCAACGGCAATGTGTACGTTGCAGCGTCGCTCTCGGGCAAGCGCGGCATTGTGAAGATCACGCCCGACGGCCAGGCGAATCTGGAAGTTGCAGGGCATGGGCTCGTAGGACTGGCTTTCGCCCCGGGACGCAGCGTTGTCTTGGCTACCACGGACGCGGTTCATCATCTCTCCTGGAACATTCAAGGACAGCCCCTTTTGCCCGAGTAGCGCGTAAGGGCGCCTCTGCATTGGTTTCGCTTGCTCCATCGACCCGCGGTTTTCATTTACACTTCTAGCCGTGAATGCCGAGATCATCGCGGTTGGGTCTGAGCTACTTACGCCCTTCCGCATGGATACCAATTCTCTCTACCTCACCGAGCAGATGAACCAGCTCGGCGTCGAAGTGATTTTCAAGAGCGTCGTCGGGGACGACCTCGGGCGTCTGGTCGCAGCCGCGCAGCACGCGCTGTTTCGCTCCGATATCGTGATTTTCAGCGGCGGCCTGGGTCCCACCGAGGATGACCTTACCCGGGAAGCGGTAGCGCAGGCGCTGGGCGCGCCCTTACGGCGCGACGAAAACATTATTGCCACCATCGAGCAGCGTTTCGCTGCGCGTGGTTGGAAGATGTCGGCCAACAATGCCAAGCAGGCAGATGTTATAGAAGGTGCGACCGTGCTGCCGAACGCAAACGGCACCGCACCGGGCCAGTGGTTCAGCGGCCAGATCGAGGGCCGCGAACGCATCGTCATTCTGTTGCCCGGGCCTCCGCACGAGTTGAAAGCTTTATTCGAAGCAGAATGCCGAGAGAGGCTGCGGGAGAAATTGCCAACTGCCTTTCTGGCGACTCGCGTATTAAAAGTGGCCATGCTCGGTGAATCTCATGTGGATGCGCGCGTTGCGCCCATCTACAAACGGTTTGCGGACGTGCAGACCACAATTCTTGCAGGAGCGGGAGAGATCCAACTGCATTTCAAATCGCGTGCCGAGAGTATGGCGGCGGCGCAGGCGCAGGTGGATGAAGCGGCCGATGCCGTTGAGGAGGAGCTCGATGATGCGGTGTACTCCCGTGACGGCCAGTCGCTCGAGCAAATCGTCGGCTACTGGCTGCAGATGCGCAACGCCACGCTGGCCGTAGCTGAGTCCTGCACTGGCGGTTTGCTCGGCGAGAGAATTACTTCAGTAGGAGGCAGTTCGCGCTACTTTGCCGGCGGCGCCATCGTGTACTCGAATGCCGTAAAAACGGAGTTGGCGGGAGTGCCCGCAGACATGATTGAGCGGCACGGCGCAGTCAGCCGCGAAGTGGCAGCGGCGCTGGCGGAGTCGATTCGCTATCGCTGCGATACCACTCTGGGGATCGGCATCACGGGCGTGGCGGGGCCCACGGGCGGAACTCCAGAGAAGCCGGTGGGCTTGGTATTTCACGCCTTAGCCAGCGCAAGCGGGACCGAAGTGATTGAGCGAAACTTCCCCGGCGATCGCAAGCGGATCCGCTGGTTCGCCACCACGCTCGCGCTGGATATGGTGCGAAAGAAGTTGATGTGAAAAGAAGCGTCCTATGCGCCTCTTCGTAGCGCTCGATATTGACGATGCCATCCGGAACCGGATTGCCCGCTTCCTCGACGGTGTTCGCGGATTTGCTCCGGATGTGCGCTGGGTGCGGCCTGAATCGTTACACGTGACTCTGAAATTTATCGGAGAACAATCCGGGCCGCAGGCTGACGCAATCAAACGGACGCTCAAAACAATCGATGCTGATCACTTTGAGTTGACGTTTCGGGGCTACGGATTTTTCCCAACTGTGCGCGCACCAAGGGTGTTCTGGGTGGGAATTGATGGAGATGCAAAGCTGATCTCGCTGGCGGCAAGTGTGGATGCAACGCTTATCGCACTCGAAATCAAAACAGAAGAACATGTTTACAATGCGCACCTCACACTCGCCCGGGGTTCTGGACGCTCAGGATCGCCCCGTCGGGAAAAGAGCGACAGAGCGAATCACAGCTTTCAGCGCTTGCAGGAAAAACTATCGGCATTGCCGGTGCCTGAGTTTGGTACTATGACCGCCCGCGAGTTTTTTCTTTACCGAAGCCAGGTTTCGCCGACTGGCTCAAAATATACAAAGCTGGCGGAATTCAGTCTGCGCTAGCAACCCCCAAATGTTCGCGACACTTGCCATCGCCGTCGTCAGCTACCTCCTGGGATCGATCCCGTTTGGATATCTATTGGTGCGGACTTTTCGCGGCGAAGATGTGCGGCTAAGCGGAAGCGGAAATATTGGAGCGACCAATGTCTCGCGAAAATCACCAGTGCTGGGAGTGTTGACATTGATGCTGGACGCACTGAAAGGCACGGTGGCGGTTCTATTAGCAAACTTAGTGGTGGGTCGAACCCTGGAATCCTCTCGCACATATCTGGTAATGTCACTGGCTGCCCTGTTCGCAGTTCTCGGCCATGTGTTTCCGGTGTGGCTGAAGTTTCGCGGCGGCAAGGGAGTGGCCACAGGTCTGGGCTCATTTGTGGTGATAGCGCCCAAGTCAGTGCTGCTGGCAGTCGGAATCTTTATCGTCGCCGTACTCGTCTTTCGTTACGTTTCACTGGGGTCAATTCTCGCGGTAGCCTTCTTTCCTTTTCTTGTTTACAAAATGCATGCCTATGGCAAGGACCCAGTAGCGCTCATGCTGATCACATCAACTTCCCTACTGATCATCGTTAAGCATCACGAAAATATCCGTCGCCTGCTCGCCGGTAAAGAAAGCCGAGTAGGAGCGAAACACGCATGAGTAAGATCGCAATTATCGGAGCCGGAGCGTGGGGCACCGCCCTGTCGATCGTTCTTGGACGCGCCGGTAATCACCAAGTTCGGCTCTGGGCGCACGAAAAAGAAGTTTGTGACACGATTGCAGCCCAGCGCGTGAACGAGAAATTTCTCCCCGGCCCGACAATCCCCAATAGCGTCACTGCCTGCGCCGAACTAGGGGAAGCGCTCGTTGGTGCGTCCATTGTCGTAAGCGTGATGCCTTCGCAGCATTGCCGGCTCTTGTTTGAGCAGATGAAGGCGCTCTTGCGCGCAGATACGATCATTGTCAGCGCGACCAAAGGACTGGAAGAAAACTCTCTGTTGCGGATGACTGAGGTGATCTCACAAGTGATCAAGCGAGACGATATTCCCATACGCATCGGCGCGCTCAGCGGGCCATCGTTCGCTTTGGAAGCTGCGCGCGGAGATCCTACCGCAATCACGATTGCTTCGCAGGATCGCGATCTGACACGCACCGTGCAGCAGGAATTCAGCAACGCCAGTTTCCGCGTCTATACCAATGACGATCCAATCGGAGTGGAACTTGGCGGCGCTTTGAAGAACATAATCGCCATCGCTGCCGGCGTTGGCGCCGGCCTTGGCTTCGGCCACAATTCCGTGGCGGCTCTGATTACTCGCGGCTTAGCCGAGATGACGCGTCTGGTCGTGGCTTGCGGGGGCAAAGCCGAAACCATGGCCGGGCTCGCCGGACTGGGCGACTTAGTGCTGACTTGCACCGGCGGTCTCTCTCGCAATCGAAGCGTAGGCGTGGAACTTGGCCGCGGACGCAAGTTGCCGGAGATCCTGGCCGGAATGCATGGCACGGTTGCGGAGGGAATTTTCACCACAACCGCAGCCGTAGGTCTGGCGCGCGCCCATAGTGTAGAGATGCCCATCACTGCACAGATGTATGCCATTCTTCACGAAGGTAAAGCCCCCCGCGATGCGATTTATGAACTGATGACTCGTAGCGGTAAGAGCGAAGCGCTCCGGGCCGAAAGCTGACTTTTGGTTCTTGTCTTGCCAAACCCTTACTGCGCGCCGCTTTCCGCCGAAACTTTGGTAATGGTGATCCTCACGGTTTCCGTCCGCCGGCGGTCCCAGCCACATTAAAATTCTATAGATACAAGTGAAAACCGCCGCCACTTCGATCGACGGCGCTTCCGAATCAGGTCAGGGGAGCGACTCGTCTTCCAACACGCCAACTCCGGCGCGTATTCCAATTTTGTATGTAATCCTTGGCGTGCTGCTGGTGATCAGCATCGTCCCTATGTATTTCTATTCAGCACAGGTGGAGGCGATTAACCGCGACCGGCTGAAGACCAACGAGATGTTGCTGCAGAATACGGTGACGCGGTCTTTGGCGGATGATCTCTCGCAGCACGAGCGTTCGCTGCGAATGATGCTGGCGAATCTTTCCTCCGCGATTCAAGTGGCGAGCGGGGGCGATATCGGCAGCAAGAACATCGAGGCACCGGAGCTGCGCGCGCTACTGGAACATTTTGTTTCGTCTTCTGATGAACTCGCCTACGCCACGTTGCTGAACTCGGACGCCAAGGGAATCTCGGCCGGCCGTATTGCCCCAGATGCATTCTTGCAACGAGAGCTGCAACATGCCTACGACGCAGCCCGCGATGGTCGCGCCTATAACGGACAAGCGCTGCAGGTGGAAGATGGCAAGACTTCGCGGACAGTGGTTTTAGTCAGCAGTCCAGTAAGTTACGGAGGACATTTTCTAGGCATGGTGGGCGCGGTCGTGGATTTGCAATTCCTGATTCGCCGCCTCCATGAAGTAAGCGGCGGCGGCCTCATTCCTTATGTCGTGGACGCGCAGGGGCGCCTGGTAGCCGCCGGGACTGCCCAGTATGTGACTGGCCAGGATATGAAGAGTCTGGAAATCGTCCGCAACTTCGTGGATGAGGGCAACAAGGCGCAGTTGGCTGCGACCAAGGAATTCGCGGTGCAGGAAGGCAAGGATAACGTCGAGATGCTGGGCACCTACAGCCCGGTCACTGCTCTCGATTGGGCGGTGGTGGTGCAGAAGCCACGGCGCGAGGCATACCGCGGAGTCTATGAGATGCAGCGCACTGCGCGCCTGCTGGCGTTACTGGCCGTACTGCTGAGCATTGGCGTGAGCATTTTTGCGGCGCGCAGAATTACGAATCCTCTGCAGATCCTTACCCAGTCCAGCCGCGCTCTGGCGCGCGGCGACTTTTCGCAGCGTGTTCATTTGTGGAGCCGCACGGAAATCGGCGAGTTAGCCGAGACCTTCAACACCATGTCCGAAGATCTCGAGCACTTCGTCGAAGACCTGAAGCGGGCGGCAGAGGAAAATCGCGCGCTGTTCCTGGGCTCCATTCAAATGCTGGCGGGCGCGGTCGACGAAAAAGATCCCTACACCCGAGGCCACTCCGATCGCGTTACGCGTTACTCTCTGATGATTGGCAAGGAAATGAATCTGGATGCGCCGTTTTTGGAGATTCTGCGAATTTCCGCGCAGCTCCACGACGTAGGCAAGATTGGCATCGAAGATCGCATTCTGAAAAAACCGGGCGCGCTCACCGCAGAAGAGTTTGAGGTCATGAAGACCCACACCACGAAGGGCGCCAACATTTTACGTCCTGTAACTCAGCTGGCGGATATGCTTCCTGGCATTGAACTTCACCACGAAGCTCTGGACGGCAGAGGTTATCCTTATGGCCTCACCGGAGAGCAGATCCCGCTGCTGGCGCGGGTGATTGCGGTCGCCGACACATTTGATGCCTTAACCACAAATCGTCCTTACCAGCATGCACACACTCCGGAGGAGGCCCTGAAAATTATTCAGAACCTCGCCGGCAAGCGGCTCGATCCTGAACCCGTTGCGGCGCTCATGGCGGTTTACGGACGAGGCGAGATTCGCATACAGCGGATCGCGATTAAAAGACCGGTTGCACCGGATGCGGCTGGGGTGATTCCTCCCGCTGCAGCGGGTCCGACCCTTCCCGCCGCCGAAGCGACTAACCTGGAAAGAACCCGAGTTTAACCACCCTCATCCTGATTGTCTGACGAGCCTATCGCCTGACGAGCGCCAGCGAAGCTGCGGCGGGCCGCTATAATCAAACCTAGGCTTTCTCATGATTCAAACTTTATTCGGCAGCACGGAAGAAAAGAAAACTGGACTCTTCGATCGCATGAAGCAGGCGGTCACGCGTACGCGCGAGAACCTCGCGGAACGCATTGAAGAAGTAGTTTCGATCGGCAAAGAAATCGACCGCGATACGCTCGACGATCTTGAGGCTACGCTGATCGGCGCCGACCTGGGCAGCACAACTACGCAGGAAGTTCTCGGCAAGTTGCGAGATAAGGCTGATCGCAAACAAATCAAAGATGTTCAGGAACTCAAACGTCTTCTCAAAGAGGAATTGCTAACCATTCTGAACACGGCAAACACGCGGCCGGTTCAGAAAGTGGAGGGAACGCCTGAAGTAATTCTGGTAGTCGGCGTGAATGGCACGGGCAAGACGACAACCATCGGCAAGCTCTCGCAGGTATTTCGGTCGCAGGGCAAGAACGTGTTGATGTGCGCGGCGGATACCTTTCGCGCAGCCGCCATCGATCAACTGGAAATCTGGGGACAGCGCACCGGCACAGAAGTGATCAAGACCAAGCCCGGCGGCGATCCCGCGGCAGTCCTGTTCGACGCACTGCAGGCCGCGACCGCGCGAAAGATGGATTACGTGATTGTCGATACTGCTGGGCGCCTTCACACGAAGACGAGCCTCATGTCAGAACTCGAGAAAATGCGCCGCACGGCTCAGCGGATTATTCCCGGAGCTCCGCACGAGACGCTGCTGGTGATGGACGCGACTACCGGACAAAATGGCTTGCAGCAGGCGCGGCTGTTCACGCAATCGGCAGGAGTCACCGGCATCGTGCTCACCAAACTGGATGGTACGGCGAAGGGTGGCGTCGTGGTCGCCATTTCGCGCGAGTTGGGACTGCCCGTACGATTCGTTGGTGTGGGCGAGAAGGTGGGTGATCTGCTGCCGTTTGATCCAAAAGAATTTGTGGACTCGCTGTTCGAATAAAGGGCCCTCTTTACCACGGAGACACTGAGACACGGAGAAGACTTTGGCATGACCTCCCTTCTCGAAGTTCTAACGACCCTTGCGGCTCTTTGCCTGGTCTGGTGGTTATTGCGCCTGCTTCTTCGCCCGAAAGCACCGGCCGATCCTACTGAGGAACCGTTTTCGTTTGTTCCGGCGCCACGCGGAATGGGACCAAAAGGAAAAGCCGGTGCGATAGCACTCGAAGAACCAGAGGAGGACAATCCATCTGACGCCTTCCCACCACGCCAACTGTAACCTCTCACGGTATTCGCTTGTATTCCTCCGCGACTCGGAGTCTCGGTGGTGAACGTGGCTTCATGACCGACCACTCCAGCGACGAGCAGTTTCTGCAGCGCGCTCTTGATGTGGCGCGTCAGGGTATCGGCTTCGCCTCGCCAGGTCCCTGCGTCGGTGCGGTTATCGTTGATTCCGGCGGGAGCGTCGCAGGTACCGGCTTCTACACATACGACGGCGTGAAACATGCCGAACTGCTGGCTCTTGCACAAGCTGGCGATCGCGCGCGCGGAGGCACGCTCTATATCAACCTCGAACCGCACTGCCACCAGGGCCGCACTCCGCCGTGCACCGACGCTTTGATCGCGGCTGGGATTCGTTGCGTGGTTGCATGCATGGCCGACCCCAATCCCAAAGTGAGCGGAAAAGGCTTCGAGCAATTGCGCGCAGCAGGCATCTCCGTCGAAGTTGGTGGGCTTGAGGCAGAGGCGCGACGTCTCAATGAAGGTTTTGCCCGCTATATTCGTCACGGCATTCCGCTGGTCACACTAAAATCGGCGATGACCCTCGACGGAAAAATCGCTCCGCCACCGGCATCCGGATTAAACCGTGAAGCGGGCGTTCCGCCTGGAGGATGGATCACGGGAGAGACTGCCCGCGCCCACGTACACGAACAGCGCCACGAGAGCGATGCCATTCTGCTGGGGATTGGAACAATCCTGGCGGACGATCCGCTGCTGACTGATCGCAGCGGAAAATCGCGACGACGTCCGCTTTTGCGCGTGGTTCTAGATTCGCACTTGCGACTGCCGATGGAGTCACGGCTTGTGCAGAGCGTGATGAGTGGCGAAGCATCCAAGAACGATGCCTTGGTCTTCTGTTGCCACGGCGAAGAAAAGAAAAAGAAAGAACTGGAAACGCGCGGCATCCGGATTGAACAACTTTCAACGGCCTCTCACGATGGGCACCTCGATATACATGCTGCGCTGCGACGCCTTGGGCAACTTGAGATTACGAGTCTGATGATCGAAGGCGGGGCAAGTGTTAACGGAAGCGTGCTTGCCGCCGGCATCGTCGATAAGATTTTTCTGTGCTATGCGCCGAAGATTTTAGCGCTGGATGGATCAATTCCATTCGCTTCCGGTGCCGCGTTGCGAGGTACGGCCCATATCCCGCAGATAAAACATCTCCAACTGCACCGCTTCGGAGAAGACTTCGCAGTGGAAGGATATTTGCGCGATCCCTACGACGACTGAAACCGTTTCCATCATGCAGGGAGGGAGAATAACTCGAGCAGCATTCTACCGATTCAGTTCCCTGCGCTGGGTTTATGATGTTAGGTTGTCATCGAGGTTCTCATGTTCACTGGCATCATTGAAGAGGTAGGACGCGTCTCCGGGATCGAACAACGGGGCGAAAATCGCCGTATCACGGTATCCACCAAACACGCGCCAAAGGAATTGAAAAATGGCGCCAGCATCGCGGTCAGTGGCGTGTGTCTCACGGCGCTCGATATTAAACCAGAATCGTTTTGCGCCGATCTTGCTCCGGAGACCTGGGCGCGCACTTCATTTTCGCGGATGCGTGAAGGAGCGCTGGTTAACCTGGAACTTCCCATGAAAGCTGACGGACGATTCGGCGGACACATTGTGCAAGGACACGTCGACGGCGTCGGCACTCTGATCGAACTGGAGCGCATCGCTGACTCGGAGAATTGGTGGCTCCATATCGAACTGCCGAGTGAGATCGAGAAGTACACGGTTTATAAGGGGTCGATTTCGATCGAGGGGATCAGCCTTACCGTGGCGAAACTTGAAGGCCGAAGGTGCACGATTGCCATCATTCCGCACACCGTGGAGATGACAAATCTGCACTCGCTCCAGCCCGGCGATCCCGTCAACCTCGAGGCCGATCTGATTGCGAAATATGTCGAGAAGATGATGGCTGTAGAGTCGGTGGAGAGTTCGCTCACTGTGGAAGAGTTGGTGCGCCAGGGATTTTGAGCGGACGAATGACGCGGCAAACAATCGCCGGCAAAGAAGAAGAGAAACTACGTGAGTCCGGGCTCTGCCACGATTGCCAGCATGCCCGGATCATTCAGTCCGACCGGACTTCGATTTTCCTCCAGTGCCAGCTTTCATTCACCGATCCGCAGTTTGCAAAATACCCGCGTCTGCCGGTTCGCACCTGCCGCGGCTATCTGAAGCAGGCGTCCGACGAGTAAGCAGGCAGGAATTTCGTTGGTTGCCGGAATTGCTTTAGCACTCAATTTTTAATTCATCCAACACCAGGAATTCCTGAACGATGGGTTCAGTAGATTTTTTCATGTCCGCGTAGGTGCCGAAGAAGATCGCTTTGCCTTCATGCAAAAAGACCACCCGGTCGGCCAGCTTCTCAGCCAGTCGCATGTCGTGAGTAACCACGATGCTGGTCAGGTTCAATTGAAGTTTGAGGCGCTTGATGAGGTCGCCGAGAAGTTGCGCCATCAGCGGATCCACCATGGTCGTGGGTTCGTCGTAAAGAATGCACTCCGGCCGTGCCGCCAGGGCGCGCGCGATCGCCACCGAGCGCTTCATGCCAGTCGACAGATCCGACGGCAACAGGTCTCGCATTTCTTTTACGCCCACCATCTGCAGCAGGCCGTCGACAATCTGGTAGATCTGTTCTTCCGATAATTCCCTGCTTTCGCGCAGAGGAAAGGCCACATTCTCGCCCACTGTAAGTGAGTCGAAGAGTGCTCCGTTCTGAAACACCATGGTGACTTTTTTTCGAATGCCTTCCAGTTGCACTTCCGAAAAGTCAGTGATGTCTTCCCCGGCCACGATCACCCGGCCGGAATCGGCCTTGAGGAAACCCATAAGAATCTCCAGAGAGACCGATTTACCCACACCGCTGCGCCCGAGAATGCAAACTGTTTCGCCAGGCATAACGTTGAAACTGACTTGAGCGAGAACAACATTGTCCCCAAACGCCTTAGAGATCTCGCGGAATTCGATGTAGGGCCGGCTTGCGGTTTCTGGCATTTTCGATTGATTCTCAGGTGTCAGGCTCAAGCGCTTATGCCCTCCGCTGCTGCTTCAATTCTTCTGGGGTGTTCAGGTTGCTAAAGATAGCGATCGAGAAACCTGCGTGGTGCAACTCATCTTCTCCAATCACTCGGGTTTCAACCGTATCGAACAATGAATCGATCCGGTTGCGGCCGGCAAGCAGCGCTTGCTCAGCCACATCGGCGAACCGCGGACGATAAACCGCGCATAGGGGCTGGCGGCGGCCTGCACCGAGCGGGACGATCACCGTCGCCCCAGCAGATGTTCGGGCTTCGCCGATCAAATACTGCAAGAATGTCTTAGAGACAAAGGGCATATCCACGGCCAACATAAAATTGAGTTCGGTCTTTGAAGCGCGCAATGCGGCATGGATCCCACCCAACGGTCCGCGCTCCCGAAATATATCCTCCGCCACCGGTGCGAATGGCGCAAACTTTTCCCTCGCTCCTACGATTCGAACATCTGGAGTAACCGAACGCGCCAAGCTCAGGGCGCGTTCCAGTAAGGTGTGTCCCTCGAATTCGATGAAGGCCTTGTCCGTGCCCATGCGCGTGCTTTTCCCGCCGGCTAGAATAAATCCCGTCATGTCGACCGCGGCAATGCCTCCCATTCCGCGATAATACACTGCCCTCCATTTCAAAATAACGCGACGTTGCAAAAGTGGAGGGACCGCGTGCAAGCTAACAGACATGCCAGAATTACCGGATATCGCCGCGTATATCGGCGCACTCGAATCGCGCATCGTTGCTCAGCCTATCGAACAGATCAGGCTGGCCAGCCCTTTTCTTCTACGGACCGTGCAACCGCCCCTTGCTAGTGTGGAGGGCCGTGTGGTTCGCGAACTGCGGCGGGTTGGCAAGCGCATCGTGATTGGAGTCGATGGTGATCTGTGGCTGGCGCTTCACCTGATGATTGCCGGTCGATTGCATTGGCGAGCCGCAGGCGCGAAACTTGCCGGCCGTCAGTCGCTGGCAGCCTTCGATTTTCCCAACGGTTCTCTGGTGCTTACCGAGGCTGGGTCCAAACGCCGCGCATCGTTGCACGTATTTGCAGATGAGGAGAGTTTGCGTTCTATTGACGCAGGAGGAATCGACGTTCTTTCAAGCGATCTCAATTTGTTTCGCGAGACGCTGGCGGCTGAGAACCACACGCTCAAAAGAGCCCTGACCGATCCGCGTCTGCTGAGCGGCATCGGCAACGCTTACTCGGATGAAATTCTGCATGCTGCGCAGTTTTCTCCCCTGACCCTTACCCAAAAAATGAAACCTGAAGAGTGGGAGAAGCTGTTCGCTGCGACTCGAAACACACTTGAGTTCTGGATCGATCGGCTGCGCGAGGAGGCGAAGTCTGCCTTCCCCGAGAAGGTCACCGCCTTTCGCAAAGGCATGGCGGTGCATGGGCGATATAGCGAGCCATGTCCGAGATGCGGTGACAAAGTGCTGCGGATTCGCTATGCCGACAAAGAAACAAACTACTGCGCGCGCTGCCAGACTGGCGGCAAAGTTCTTGCCGATCGGAGTTTGTCCCGGCTACTTGGGTCGGATTGGCCCCGCACTTTGGAAGAGCTCGAAGCCTTGAAGCGTCGCTAGATGAGCAGAAGCCACAGTTTTGAATTTCACGGCGCTGAGTGCGCCAGCGCGCACGTACGCGGTTGACGAGCGCATCACGAAAGTAACCTATCCAAGAACTCAGGTTCGAGCGATGATGAGATTCCGGCAACCTGCTCAGTTGGTCGGAAGGCAAGTCGAAAGTACCCATCATGCCGCAGAAAATCATGGATGTTCTTATGCTTGGGCGTTGTTCCCACGAATTTTCCTGGCCACGGCGCGGCACGGACGGAGATTATTATCAGGTTTGTCTGCTATGCGCCGCCGAGTATAAATACGATTGGACGACCATGCGCCGCACCGAGCGTGTGGAACATGCTAAACCGGAAACCGGGATGCGCCGCAGCCATGCGCGCGAGAAACGGCCCTCCTGGACGCCGCGCGCCCGCAGGCTTAAGCTGGACACGGCGCTGCGCTACCGGGTAAACAGCACCAGCACCTGGTACGAGGGCATCATCGAAAACCTCAGCCAGACAGGACTTTTGTTTCACGGCCCGCAGCCATTGCCGGTAAATGCTTTGATCGAGATGGTATTTGAAATGCCGGAGGAAATCTCCGGCCAGAAGAACCGCAATGTGGTCTGCCAGGGTCGGGTGATTCGGACTCGAGGTGAGAAGGCCAAAGCCAAGCAAGACCCGGAGCCGGAAAGTGGCGCCGGCCTTTTGGCCGCCTCGATCGTCGACTACAAGTTCATCCACTAGAAATAGACGGGGCGCAGTTTTTTACGCCGAGCCACCCAGCGAGCAGATTCAATCCAAAGCCCCGACGAGAGCGTACTGGTGCTGTAACCAAACTTTACACGCGGATTTGACTCCGACAGATACACTATAAGCGGGCGCTTGTCGCCGTCCCATAAGACTTCAGGAGTCCGCTCGTGCATAGATGCATGCCCGTCGTCTTGCTTGCTCTCATCGCTACCTTGGCCGCGAATGTTGGCTGCGCCAGGAAACCGGATGATGCGAAGATTTCCAGTGACATTCAAAGTAAGTACGCGCAAGATTCCGGGCTTTCGACCAAGCAGTTGTCCGTACAGACCAGCAGCGGAGTCGTAACCATCAGTGGAAACGTAGATAACGACGCGCAGCGCGCGGCAGCGGCTCGGCAGGCTGCCTCCGTGGATGGAGTGAAGGAAGTCGTCAACAATCTGCAGGTGGGAATTCCATCCAACGCATCAGCGGCAGTGGCAGCGCCTTCCAAAGATGCCGTTATGAACGCCGCGAGATCAAAGGCAGATAAGAATTCATCGGTCGTCAGGAAATCGAATCATTCTCATGCCGCGGAGAACTCGGCCATGGCGGATAACTCAGGTCCCGCAAGCGACAGCGCAATCGCGAATGATTCTCAGGAGCCGCCTCCGGTTTCATCGGATCAGCCACCGGCCGATTCTTCTTCCAACACGCCGCCGATCCCAGCCGCACCTCCGCAACCTCTCAAAGTAACGATTGAGCAGGGCACACCGATATCGGTGCGGCTCATCGACAGCATCGACAGCGAAAAGAACCAGATCGGGGATACATTTCACGCCTCGCTGAATGCTCCGCTGTCAGCGGAAGGTTCAGAAGCTTTTCCTGCAGGCACCGATGTGGCGGGCCACATTGTCGATCTCAAGAGCGCCAGCAAATTCGCCGGACAGTCGCTGGTGGTGCTGCAACTCGACAGCATCACGTCGAATGGCAAGAGCTACGGCGTTCAGACCGATCGGTTCAGAAAAGAAGGCAGTTCGCGCGGCAAGAGCACGGCGGAAAAAGTGGGCGGCGGCGCGATTCTCGGCGGCATCATTGGCGCGATCGCTGGCGGCGGTCGCGGC
>JBAVQD010000172.1:0-4229 GCA_049693675.1 Candidatus Sulfotelmatobacter sp.
AGCTCCAATCAACTTGCCAGTTTTATGCCGAGCAGTACGTGGGCTGCTTCCGCTAGCTTCGGGGCTGGTGCCGCCAATTTGCAGACTGTCCCTATCAGCTCGGCATAATCTTTCGCTCGGCATGAACACCGTTATGCCGTTCTCGGTATAACAGCGTGATGGCGGAGTGCGCGGTGGCGGAAGTCGGTAAAGAACGACTTCGATTCGTCAAACCAATTGTGGATCTCAAGGTAGTCGTCGGGTCTGCCGCCAAACTTCTTGGCGCTGCTCCGAGCGTGTTCGAATGGATGGGCCATCGCTACACCTCGTATGTGCTCGTCGTGTAATCCTCAAAACGATCATTCCGCTCGATCGTGATCTTGCGCGCGGCGACGTCGAGAACCACTTCGCCGAAGCCCCCGCAGTCGTCTTCATAGCCCATCGGTACTAATGTCTCGAAATGTTCTTGCAGCGACGCGACGTCATGCTGAACTGGCTTCTGTTCTTCGTAGGCGTAGTATTCCGAATCAAAGCACCGCACCTCTTCAGTAACGCCGCTGTCTCCGTAACCGTCAAAGTGAACCGCAACAAAGGTGATGCCTGCCGCGGACAAGTTCTCACATTCGGCGAGGATGGCTGCCTTGGCCGCGGCTTCCTCCGGGGGAAGTACTTTTTCTGTGTCAGGGGGTTCGTGCTCCATGCTGTCGTCCTTTCAACCTCGGGTCTATGCTCTGTCCACAAAGTTCGAATACTGGTTGAGTCCCGTAGCGCGATGGTTGAACTGTGGAATTTTCACACCACGGCAAAGCCCTACTGTTTTGTCTCTTCTTGCGCCGAGGCTTCGAGTGCGAGCACGATCTCGCGCAAGGTTTGGAGGTTATCGACCAGGTCGAGGGACTGCAAATTCAGAGAGCGGAGTATCCGAGTCAGAGCTACCGGACCGACGTTGCCGACCGCCGCATCCAGTCGATGAAATCCCCGCTCCGCAGCCTGCATATGCGCCAGCACTTGCTGCTGCAGGGCAACGTCTTGAATGTCGCGAGGATTCCATACCCTGGCGATATGCTTCAGCAGGCCCCGGTACATTCGCCTTCCCAGCCGTTCTGCCATTGCCTCGATGTGGCTCACCAGTGCGTTTGTGTCTGCAGCGCTTGCCTTCCGTTCCTGTAACACCCCTCTTGGGTCGGACGATGTGCCGGACGGCGTACTATTTATCTGCTGGTTGGGCCTCAATCCCTCCCGCCAGCCTTGCGGAGTCGCCCAACCAAAGATTCGAGGAATCGCCTTGGGTCGCTTTCGCTCGTCGAGATCCACCCACACTCCCGTGAAGTGGTAGAGATAACGCCCCAGGCCAAAACAGCAGCACGCGCGCTTGAACGCCTGAGCCTCAAACGCGTGGTCCACCTTGTCCAATTCGTCGATCAGCAGGACGCAAGGCTTCTCGTACTGCAGCGCCCGTAAGAGCGGACCGGCACTGAAGAACTGTTGGCCATGCAACTCTGCCTGTAAGAATTCCCAATCGGCAGCAGCGGACTTGGATCTCAGTTCCACGCAGAGTCTTTGCAGGGACTCATCGAATCTTCCGATTGCCTTCTCTTCGTTGATACCCTCATAGCATTGGAGACGATCGACTGTGGTGTTCGCCGCCTCGGCGACTGCATATGCCAGTTGGGTCTTTCCGCTGCCGGCGGGGCCTTCTAATAGCAGCGGCTTATGCAGTTTCGCCGCCAAGTAAACTGTGGTCGTGGCAATCGAATCGGCGATGTAACCAGTAGACCGAAGCCGTTCGCTGACTTCTTCAAGGGATGAGAACACCCGTGGCTCCCGTGCTCCCGACGAATTTCTCGTACGCGAGCGTCAGAAACCTAACTCCGAAGGAGATCTCGGTCAAATCGTGGTACTGTTCGGAGTCTTGAGTCGGCGATTCTAGGTTGTCCATTGGTCCCCTCCCCGAAATCGCTCGTGCCCATCCGGCACCTTCGATGCCCTCAAGACGCGGAGATCGTAGGCCGCGTCATTGGCTTTGCGCACCGAATCGCTCAGTTGCAACCGAAAGCTGCGGTAAGTGCTTCCGCCGGCCCCGGTTTGCTTTGACTGCTTCCCTACCCAGGTCCGAAATTTCGTATTGAGTCAAGGTTTCGCGAGTTGCTTCGATAAGATGGCCATGGCCATGACAATAGTCTTGGCCAAGACATAATTCCTACAGTTTGTGACACGTGCGACGGAATTCGGGTGATACAAAATTGCCTCCTTGTGCGAACAACTGAGGAAGGTCTCGGGAGACCCCGTGCTTGATTCCCCGCGGCACGGGTGGCTGAGGGGGTCTGCCGGGACCTTTACTTGATCGCCCCGGTGTACCGAATACACAAGTTCTCGCTACCAGTTGTGGCGCCGGTTACGAGTGCCTGACAATAATCACAAGAACGACTGATGAGCCAGACAAGAATTCGCCTAACTCGCGCCGATCTCTATGAGAAAGTCTGGGCCACTCCCATGCGGATACTTGCCAAGGAATTTGGCATGTCCGACGTTGGTTTGGCAAAGGTCTGCCGAAGGCACAACGTTCCTGTGCCGCCAGTGGGATATTGGCGGCGAAAGGAAACCGGCTACAAGGTCACTCGCCCTCTATTGCCCGTGGCAAAGGATGCCGCAGAGCATCTGGACATCTACGTCAGGGAGAGGCTCCGCCCAGAATTCGAGGAACTGACCCGCCGGGTCCCGCCACAGGTCATAGTCACACCTGAAATCTCCCATCCCCTTGCATTGAGGTCTCAGAGACTTCTCGAACGCGGGAAGACCAACCAGCGAGGGTTGCTCACATCGAAGAACGGCGCGTTGGCCCACATCTTTGTGTCCGGAGAGCAAGTGCCGCGCGCGCTCAAAATCCTCAACGCACTGCTTCTGGCCCTTGAAGAACGGGGACAGTCGGCCTCCTGGCCAAAAGAGGAAGGCGCATTGGCGGTGAGCATCGATGGTGAGGCCGTCAGGTTCTCACTATCGGAAGTCACCGATAGCCTGGCGCATGTTCTGACTCCTGCGGAAGCGAAGCATCCATGGTCGGCGCCCAAGCACGATTACAAACTGACCGGCAGGTTGCAGTTACAGATCAGCAATCTCCCGGCCTTCATGGGACCGATCCGACGAACTTGGGCTGATGGAAAACAGCAACGAATAGAAGACTGCATCGGGGACTTCATCATTGGGCTCAGCGTCGCGGCGGCGGCCATCAAGAAACACAAGCAAGAGATGGAAGAACGGGAACAGCGCTGGGCGGAGGAGCGAAAGCAGGAAGAAGACGAGCGGCGCAAGGCAGAAGAGCACAAACGGAAGGCTGAGTTTGTCACAGAGCTCATCGGCGACTGGGAAGAAGCGGCTCGCCTTCGACAATTCATTAAAGCCATCGAGGAACGAACCTCGCAGTCGGATTTCTCCGATGACGAAAAGGGCGATATTCAGCAGGTGGCGGACTGGACTAGGGAATACGCCGATTCTTTGGATCCGCTTTCTGATCTTCCTGAGGCGATCGATGAATTCGTTCGGCCCGAAAGCACGTACGGGTGGCTGAAGTGAAGTCGTTTAGTGCCCGTTCGCTCGCGTAGCGTGTCGGTTCGGACTCACGCCCGTCCAAGTTTTCCACGTGTCCATTACTAATGGACAACGCTGCAACGGCTAAACGTCTCTTTGATCGCAACCTATGCCAAATACATGGTTCACTGCTGATTTCCATCTGGGACATGCCAACATCATCCGCTATTGCGGCCGGCCTTTTCCGACCGTCGGAGAAATGGATCAGGCAATTCTTGAACGCCTGAACGCCTCGGTGAAGGCGAATGACATTCTTTATTTTCTGGGGGACTTCTGCATCGGGAACCAAGCCCGGATTCTCGAATACCGTCGCCGGATTCGATGTAAGAAGATCTTCGCCGTGCCTGGAAATCATGACAAACAGGTTCGCAAGCTGAAAGAGGAATTCTCCTGGCTCGACAATCTGGCGGAAGTTTCGATCAATGGCCAACCAATTGTGCTTTGTCACTACGCCTTGCGCGTCTGGAATCGAAGCAATCGCGGATCGTGGCACCTCTACGGGCATTCTCACGGACGTCTACCCGACGTTCTCCGCTTACTCTCCATGGATGTGGGAGTCGACACGCACGACTTCCGCCCATGGCACTATGACGAAATCGCCGACATCATGAGGGAAAAAGCAGAGGCTCCGGCGTTGGCCTCAGATCATTAGCAATCCCCGCACG
>JBAVQD010000173.1:0-55410 GCA_049693675.1 Candidatus Sulfotelmatobacter sp.
GAAATCGCAAAGTCATACTCCAATTGCTGATGGCTTCCGTAATAAACTAGATCGATGCCGGAGTATACATTCTTGTAACGGAGTCTGGAATAAGTTGGAACGCCGGTGTGCCACTTGGAGGGATCGCGTCCAATAAAGTAATTCACTTTGCCGGGAAGCAAATCCTCACCGACAATGGCTGGATTCTTGGATGCTCCCAATAGTTTGAATTGCAATGTCGTGCTTGCGGACGGCTGGCGATCGGTTGTCGCAGCTGGCGGTTGGGCTTTTTGAGCCTGGCTTGAACGCAAAGACAGGACCATTGACCCGGAGGTCAGAAAAGCCTTGTACCCCTTGCCACGGGCGAGGAACTTAACTTGTGCATCACTCTGGCCGCGATTCGCCTCGAAGAGAAGCGGCGAGGAGTAGTTCAGGTAAGCTCGTGGAGTCTGACTTACAGCGCCGGGAAGCTCCGCCGGGGCGTCGTACTGCTGCGCTGAACATAATGCTGCGGTCGAAAAAAAAAGTATCCTGACGAAACTTCTGGGGCGCATACTATGTCCTCGAGTCCAATAAGTGCCTTGACCGGATCGAATAACCGGATTCGCCGTCGCCACGTCTTGCGTCCGAAGCAGCAATACGCCCCATCACAGAGTCGTGGTCGTAATGTGTATATTTGGGGGACTTCTGGCTATCGGTGGCACTGCACGACTAATACCAGACTACCCATTGACGGCAAAACCCAACCAAGATGAGGACGATGAAAGAGTTATCTATGGAATGAGGATGAGTAATGGCTTGATTATTGCAATAGAAGTCGGCGACTTTCTGGAATATTGTCTTGTCCTGAAACATCGCGTAGCTTGGCAAGAACAGTCTTCAGGATAAGGTTTGCCTATCCTTCAGAAGTATGAGACGGGCTAATATCACAACGGCCAGCGTGAACTCTAACGGAATCAGGCGCAGTAGTTTCAACCGCTTCAGAAGATAGTAAGAGGGGAACTGGCCCTTGCGCAAGCCTTAGCGCGGGTTAGTATTGCCTGCGCCTCTTGGTTTCTGTCACCGGGTTGGGTTTATGCCTATTGTCTTGTTTCTCAATTCGCAGCATCGCCTGTTGGCATCTCAGCGTTTTCCAGCTTAGCCAGTTCGATTGCCAACCAATTCTCCAGCAAGTTGCGATCTTCCTCGGGAATAAATGAAAAGCGCACACCGGCACGTCCGGTGTCATTAGCGTTCACAATTTTCCCCGCCGCGTGAATCATGCCCGTGCCGCCAGGCAGGGAAAACTGCGTCAACATTTCTCGACCGACCGGAAGAGGTTGGCTACATTGTAGAGCCAGCCCACCCACGCTGAGATCGCTGATTCTTGCCCGGATTTCTCCGACTTCTGCGACCCTTGCCGCTACTGCTATATCGACTGCGACTCGAGCCGCCCTTCTGCGGTTTTGTAGCATGGTTCCGTAGGCAGCTCGCATGCATCGCCGGGCTTGCTCGGCATCGGTCGGCTTGTAAATCATGAAGTTAGCGCCCACAAGAAGTGCGTGGGTTTCTGTATGACCATTCACCATGGCAATGATAATAGAATTGCTGTTCGGAGATGACCTACGAGCAGCTCTCACGATCCGGGAGGGATCGAACTCCCCATCCCAATCCACAATCACGGCATCCAGCCGGCGATGAGTGACTGCGTCAAGAGCTGGATCCAATTCTTTGCAAACTTCCGTTTCGATCGCAAAGCTTGCCAGAATCTGATTCATTACGGACACTACTTGGGTATCGTGAGTGAAGAGAAGCCCGTCGAGGTGAACATATTCTCTCATAGGATCACTCAAAGGTGTAGCACGTTGGCGACCAAACCCCATGAATGCACTACTGTCTTGCCGGTTTATTGTTTGCTTGCCGCGTAAATAACCTTCCGCGGTCTCCGTGTGGATCTAATCGTGGAATAATGTTTTCTCAATAGACACTTTGAAGCAAGAACCCGACGCCCTGACATCCCTCGCGGTCAGAACGGGTAGTGTGCCTGGGGGTATTGGTGGCCGTGTTCGGATTTCGTAACAAAATGTCCAATCCGCCACCCCGATTTGTCGCCCAAGCTGCGCATGGGCGCTTGTTTGCGCCAAGAAGTTTCCGGTTTTTGTAAATGAACGGATATTCGAGCCGTGCCGTATTGCAATCGGCATATATTGATCAGTTAGCTGCCTGCGGCAGCTTAAGCGCACAAACCGGGGGGCTTTGTGCTGACATGATTCGCGGCTATACGAGCCTTGAACCATCGGCTGGAGCTACCAATCATGACGAAAGCGGAATAATAAACCTTCTTGCGGTCGTGCGTATCTAAATTGATGATTCATCAGTGACACGTATGAAAAGGGAAGCCCTTGGCTCGGGCCAGATGAATAAGCTCAGCACGTTTAAACTATTAGTAGTCGAAGATGATCCACGAAATCGGGCTTTGATTCTAGAGACACTTTCTGGGGAAGGATTGGAGATACTGACTGCAAGTGACCCGGAGGCTGGCTTCGAACTCTTTCTGCAGGCTCAACCCAGAAATGTAGTGCTTGATCTCGACCTGCCGGATGGGGTGCAGATGGATCTGCTGGAGCGTATGGTTCGCACCGATCCGTCGGTCAACGTAATCCTTATTTCCGGCCATTATTCTGCGGATTCTGCGGTTGAGGCCATTCAGCGGGGCGCTTGCGATTATCTGACGCGGCCCATTGACCTCCAGAGGCTTCGCATCCGAATCGCGAGCTTTCTTGCAGAAGCAGAGATACGCCAGAGGACACTGGGTCTCGATCATGAATTAGTCCAGGCTTGTCAATTTAAAGGGATCGTCAGCCGCAGCCCGCTCATGCTTGAAGTATTCGCAAAAATGCGGCGAGTCGCTCCGCATTTCAGGACCGTCCTGATTACGGGCGCGACCGGAACGGGCAAGGAGTTGGTCGCGAGAGCCCTGTACACCCTCAGCCCGGGTCTGCCGGATCGGTTTGTAGTTTGCAACTGCTCTGCCTTGGTCGAAAGTCTGGTGGAGAGCGAATTGTTTGGCTATGTGAAAGGCGCTTTCACCGGTGCCGCCCAGGACAAGGGCGGACTGTTTGAAAGCGCCGACGGGGGTGCCATTTTCCTCGACGAAATCGGAGAGCTTTCGCCCAGCGCCCAGGCAAAATTACTCCGAGTGTTGCAAGATCATAAAGTTCGAAGAGTCGGCTCAAACTCTCCCCGCAAAGTAGATTTGCGGGTCATCGCAGCTACGAATCGCGACCTGCGAGCGATGGTGCGTGAAGGCAAGTTTCGCGAGGATCTTTATTACCGGCTGGCGGTGGTTGAGATTGAGCTACCGGCACTCGCCAACCGAAGGGAGGACCTGCCGCTTCTTGAGCGACACTTTGTGGAGAAGTTTGCGGCTCAGTATGAGAAACCCATCGCCGGCATTACGAGAAGAGCGCAAAGCCGAATGGCAACCTATCCTTGGCCGGGAAACATCCGAGAATTAGAGAGTGTGATCGGGAACGCCTGCATGATGACCGATGGCAAGTTCCTCGACATCGCAGATTTGCCCCTCAGAATCCAGACCCAATCCAGGGAACAATCGCCGACGGATGAAGCTCTATTTTCGCTTGAAGAAATTTCGCGCCGCCATGTCATGCGTGTACTGGAGCGAGTCGGGGGCAACAAAGCACGTGCGGCGGAGATTCTTGGTGTCGGCCGCGCAACCATCTACCAGCTACTTTCAAGAATGAAGCTTGAAAGCCGGGGCGAAAGCGCTTAGAGCGAAGGTCGAAGCAGCTACTATTTCGTGGCAATTCTGGCTCATCCTGTAAATCCCGCCGCTTTTGATCCAATACACGGCTAGAATCTGGAGCACAATCCAGATTTCAGACACTTGCCAGGCGATCGTTCCTTTAAGCACTACAGGCCATAGCTTCTGGCCAAAAATCGTTGGATCGTTTGATGATTAAAATGCTTAAGCGTAAACCAACCAACACAAGGGGGAGGGAGTGACGTCCGATTTGGCTTTTGAATGTTTGCTGATCTCTCGGGATCCGGCGGTAGTTTGCGTCATGAACAAACTCCTCGACGACCACTCCATCTCTACAAAGGTATGTTTGAGCCCCTCGATGGCCTTCGATCAACTTGCGGGCGCGTCACAGCCAGGCTTCAACGACTTCTGAGCAACGAGGGAATCCACACCGCCGTTTTGCGAGTCAGCGTGGACACGTCCAAGCGCGAGGCCTGGTACGCCAGACAAGTCAAAGACGGAGTCCAGGTCGTGATCTGACATCCCAAGCTCGTGGAGACCGGACTCGATCTGCTGGACTTTCCGACGATCATTTTCTACGAGTCTGGATATTCGCTACACACCTTGCGACAGGCCAGTCGCAGGTCTTGGAGGATCGGCCAGCGCCGACCGGTGCGCGTGAAATTTCTATGCTCGGAAGGGACCATGCAGACATCGTGTTTGCGCCTCATGGGGAAGAAGCTCCTCGTGGCTCTCACTATGGAAGGCAAGTTTGCCGGCTAGGGATGCAGAGCATCGATGAAGACGATGACATGCTGTCGGCGATGGCGCGGGAGTTGGTGGAGAGAAACGGCATCGGCGATACTGCCGACTCCTTTTGGAGAGCGCTCAGTACCGAACACCAAAAGCTGTTTCCGACGTCTGCTCATCGCGACGATGACACCGCATCCATCGAAGTGCCAGGTATTCTGCCGGACACTCCGCCTGACCCCGCGAGTCTTGTTGAAGGCGCCATGGACACCGCGTCGATCGTCGTCTTCGGACAGCGACCGCAATCGTTGTCCGCTAAGAGGCGGCGCGGGAGGCCAGTTGTCCCGGAACAAGCGTCATTTTTCGGCTGCCGTGATCGCGTTCTTTGAGCTTGGAAGTTGTAGAGATCGCAGTTGGCATAGGATTCTATCTTCCTGCAATTGCAGTTCTTGCCTGGTGATCCCCATCGAGAACGCGGCGGACGTTGTTGAGAAGAGCTTCCTGTGTAAAGGGCTTCTCCAGAAGGGCGATATTCGATTCAAGTACCCCGTGATCGGCTATCAGATCGGCCGTATAACCGGACATATACAGCACCTTCATCTCAGGCCGGTATGCTGCCAAGCTTTCGGCCAGTTGGCGACCGCTAAGACCGGGCATCACCACGTCGGTGAGGAGGAGTTGAATCGGTCCATCCTGCTGGCTGGCGACTCGGATTGCCGCTTCACCGTCGGGCGTACTGAGAATGGTGTAGCCGACGCTCGCAAGGCAATTGCGCGTGAGTTCACGCATGGAATCATCGTCCTCGACCAGGAGGATGGTCTCCGAACCCGTGGGAAGTGCTAATGGCTCAGACAAAGGCGCGAGTGCCTGTGCCTCTTTTGTCGTTCGTGGCCAATAGATCTTAAACCGTGCGCCTTTGCCCAGTTCGCTGTATACCCATACATAGCCCTCGCTCTGTTTCACGATGCCATACACAGTTGACAGACCGAGACCGGTCCCTTTGCCGAGACCCTTGGTGGTGAAGAATGGCTCGAAGATATGGGCCAGCGTTTCTTTATCCATTCCGCATCCCGTGTCACTCACGCTGAGCACAACGTATTCGCCGGGCTTGGCATATGAATGCTGGGCGACGGCGGTTTTGTCCAGTTCTGCGTTGTGTGTTTCTATGATCAGCTTTCCGCCTTGCGGCATGGCGTCACGAGCATTTACCGCCAGGTTCATCAATATCTGCTCGAGTTGGCCGCGGTCGGCCTTAATACGCCTGAGATCCCGTCCCAGACTGACCATCATCTTGATATCTTCCCCAATCAGCCGGCGCAGCATCTTTTCGGTGTCGCTCACAACCGTGTTCAGGTCGAGCACGATGGGCTGGATTACCTGCTTTCGGCTGAAAGCCAGCAGTTGCCGAGTCAGAGAAGCTGCGCGATGTCCTGCCTTGCTGATCTGCTCTGTGTATTGAAGCGCTTTCTCGTCGGTTGGTACGCGGTCCTTCAAAAGCGCACTATAGCCGACGATAACGCCGATTGCGTTGTTGAAATCGTGAGCTACCCCTCCCGCCAGCCTTCCCACGGCTTCCATCTTTTGCGCTTGCGCTAGCTGTCCTTGCAAGAGCTTTCGCTCTGTGATGTCCGAATTGGTTCCTTCATAGCGAACAATCGCGCCGTCTTCGTACGCCGCACGAATGTTTGAGGACATCCACATTTGGGTGCCATCTTTCCGGTACATCTGAATCTCGAAGTTCTGCACAGCGCCCTGCTGTTCGATCAGAGACTTAAACTCGTCGCTGCGTTTCCTATCGACGTAGAGTTGGTTAGGGATGTCGGTAACAGCGGCCATCATCTCTGCCGGCGAGGCATAACCGAGCATAAGGGCCATCGCCGGGTTGACACTAAGAAAGCGCCCTTCGGGCGTGCTCTGGAATATCCCCACAATCGCTTCCTCAAACATCGTGCGGTACCTCTGTTCGAGGAGTTTCTCGGAGTGCTGTAAGGCCGTTTGCGCTGCAGTTTTCTCAGCTTCCAAGCGGTTAAGCAGAAAGGCCAGGGCCCAGACCAAACCCACAAAGAGCACGATCTGGGCGACGATTAAAGAGGCCAAAGCCAAGCGCACATCCCAGTGCGAGAATCTGCCGTGGACGTAGACAGCACCTAGCAGCGCCGGAGCAATCACTGCAATGGGAAGGAGGCGCCGAGCAAGCCAGCCTCCAGCATGTCGGCTGCTGATGACTTGCATCAGGCCGAGAGTAGGACGGCAATGGATGATGGCGGCGGAGAGAATGAGAAACCCCAGGCCAGTGTGCAGCGCCATCGAGGTGTATTCGACTGAGCCATAGAGGACCGGCACGCCATACAGATATCCAATAATGGCCAACGTGGCGCTGAAGCCGCTCAGAAGGGATAGAAGCTGCGGCCATCTCGCCTGTTTTTCAGAAATCGATAAAAGGAGCAGACTGGTTCCCGTCAAACAGAAGTTGAGCGCACTGATGTGCGCCATGCGGCCCGGATAGTAATGCTGCACGAGGTCCCGAAACAGTAATTGGTCAATGCCCAGATCCCAATGGAATATGTACTCGATCACGGTCAACAAACCAATGAGGACCACGAAGCCAGCTCCGACGGCGCTCGCGATACGTGCTTGTCTGGTATTGCTGACCCGCGTTAGCAGCACCAGGGCCACACCCGCGAACAGGAAGCCGATGGCGGCGTTAGGCTTCATGGCGATGCGGCCAGGAAGCACGGTCATGAGAGGACCAACGTTCGCTGCCCACCCCACCAGAACTGAAAGTCCAAGAGCGATTAGCGCATGGCCGCCCAGGCGTGCGGAGGTTACGAAATTGATATCACGTTGCCGGTCCATACGCACCAAGCCTGAGGGGAAGCGGTCATAGCTACCTTAGTAATCTTGGTGCTAACCAGGCAAGTTACTCTCGTGTCAGCGAGTGAAGGGCACTTAGTCCCTTGATACTGATGTCTGAGACCCAGTGGTGCGAGTAGTTTACTTCGGTAGTCATTGACTAGAACCTGTTCGATAAGATCAGGGCGGTTCAGGAAATAAATGTGGCGGTTAAAGGCCCGGTAGTAGAAGATGTCGCCATAGTGACGCGCCCACTGCGTATACAGTCCGAGCGGGTCGCTGCTGCCCAACGGGAAGTTTCCGATTATCCCGCGATTCCTGGGACCGGGCGGACGAACCAAGGGCATCATAAGCTGATTGCCACTAATGCTCTTGCCGATTTTGAATGATAACTGCACAGAAGTCAGCATCTGGGAAGTCTAATACTTCACCGGACCCGAATCTGGTTCTTGGAGGATGGCGATCTCCCGAGCTTGACTCCCGCGATTCAAAAGCGACTGCTCGCGGCTGCAACTTCGGTAAACTTAAAAGAGCTCCCACTAGTTACTGCTCGACCTGGTCTGAGTCGAGAGGACGAGCGATCATGAACCATTCCGAAGACCTCAAGCGAGTTCGCGAAACGCGTGTTTTGGTTCAAGGCGCCCGAAGAAACGCTCCAAGAACCCAAATTGTTCCTAGCACACCAGATGACGTACGGGACTCTGGAAGACATCGCTACCGCGATGAAGTACCACACTGAGGCCGATTTCGATCTAGTCTTGAAAGATCCGCCGACTGGAATCTTCGACCGTCGTTCGTGGAACTATTGGAACCTACGCTTCCACCATGAACCGGTTCCGGCACTGCCACAGCGGGCGTTTCCGGGAAGCGATGTCGTCGGCGGCTAATCGAGCAATACGATGGATTGTTCCTCTACGGATTGTGCAAAGTTCCGCGCCGCATCGAAATCAATCTTTTCTCCACCGTGGGGAGGATTATCCATAACGTCGGAAGCGAGCATTGTTTCATCCTATATTTCGTAGGCCCAAAGCGGACGGAAAAGGGGACCAGGTCAAGTTGTCCATCTTTTTAGGATCTTCAGTTCTCGCAACTATGATGGGGGCGTCTCGGCTGGAGTGGAGAGGCGAATCCTTCAACCATTACAGACAATATCGTCCTGATTCTGAGTACACTGATCATCGATGGATGGAGCGCGTCATGGTCTCGCGTCTATTTATGATCTTCCTCCCGGTTCGCGTAGTGAAGCGGAACCAAGGTTGGCGGGGCCGAACAGAAGCTGCGTGGAGCCCAATCTGTATGCTGACGCCGAAGGGCAGGCAGTGGTAGATCTTCTGTACTGAGGCAGCGTTGATGCGAATCATTAGCCTGGTCCCTTCCATCACGGAAGCGCTCTGCATGCTCGGGCTCGAGGATGCGCTCGTCGGGGTTACGGATTACTGCCTGCATCCGGCGGAGGTCGTTGCGTCCAAAACGCGCGTTGGAGGAACAAAGAATCCGCGAATTCCTGACATCCGGGCGCTCGAGCCTGATCTGGTTATCGTCAATACGGATGAGAATCGGATGCAGACATTCGAACGGTTGCGGTCGCTCGGGCTGAATGTGCTCGTCACTTCGACAGACTCCCTGGAAATGGTCGAGACCGCATGGCTGCAGCTCGGGAACGCGACCGGAACAACGGATCTGGCACGTCAATATCGCGAAGGGATCACTGCTGCCCGTGCGTTCAATCGCCAGGCGCTCCAGGGTGTCCGACCGCTCGCCACATTGATGCTGGTTTGGCGAGACCCTTGGATGGCGAGCGGTGCGGGGACATACATGGAATCCCTGCTGGCGCAATGCGGCTTTCGCAATGTGTTGTCTCAGTCTGACCGCAAATGGACCAAGATCGCCTTGAACGAGAATCAGTCGGGTGATCTACTTGCATTGCCTGAACGCCCTGAAGTGATCCTGCTGCCAAGCGAACCGTATCCCTTTGACGAGGCGGACTGCGACTCTCTCCTAGAGCTTGGCTTCCGCCGAGAACAGATTATGCTCGTGGACGGCATATTGCTTTCGTGGTGGCTGTCACGCACTGTTCCAGCGCTGAAACAATTCTGTGCGCTTCGGATCGCTTTGGGAAGGGGTTGACTGAAAAGCGCGCTGCACGTCAGTCCATGGACTGAACCGGCGACCGGTCGCCGTCTCGTTGGCCCCCGCCGGGGAGGCTGTGATCTTTCAACACGTTGTTCCCAGCAAGTGAATAGTCCATTCGCTACTTGGCTTTCGCACATCGGTGTCGTCCACGATGAATACGCAGTCTCCCCGGACGACATGAAAGCCTTTGGGGTTCTCGACCTCGAAACCGAGATGGAAGGATGCCGCTTTTCCATCGGGTTGCGCAACTTCCACACTAAAAGCATGCGGTTGGCGATGACCTGCGGCAATCGCGTGTTCGTGTGCTCGAACATGGCGTTCGCGGGAGATTTTACTCCCGTGCTCGCGAAACACTCGAAGTCGTTCTCGCTCATCGACTGCATCTCGGTTGGCGTCGACCGAATACAGACGGGAGGAAGTCATCGGACGATAGACCCTGATGCCTTGAAAATTCCCGCCCCGAAGGGGCGGAATCTACACTAGCGGAGAACGTCGCTTCTCCATTTCAGGCTGAACCAAGACATCACGACAATGACCGAGTAGCCGGGCACGTGGGCGCCCATGCCTGACTCGGTCAGGCGGAAATCAGGCGCTTCCGGTTCCGAGTTTCTGCGCCGATCGTTTGCCTTGCTTTTGTTGGTACATGAGTGCGTCCGCTTGCGACAAAAGCAGTTCGAGATTAGCCGGCTGCGTCGCTTGGTGGGCAACGATTCCTATACTGAGCGAGAGAGAGTAAGGGTGATTGGGCCTTGCATTCAAAGAGTTCAGTTTTTGGTGCAAGCGATGAACCACGGTCTCGATATCCGGGTTGGATGCATCGGCAATCAGGGCAACGAACTCGTCTCCTCCCCAACGCGCAAGAATATCGGACTGTCGGAAGGTGTCCTTGAGGACGTTGCTAACCTCCACCAGCGCGCGATCTCCCTCCTGGTGACCGAAGGTGTCGTTAATTTGCTTCATCCCGTCCAGATCGACGAAGGCAAGCAAGAATGGCTCGCCGGTTCGGTAGGCGAGCTTGGCGTGCTGCTCAGCCAGCCGGAGAAATCCCCTCCGGTTATTGAGGCCAGTTATCTCGTCGATGAGCGCGAGACTGAGCAACTCTAACTGCACCCGCTGCCGTTCCATGGCATAACGCAGTGCGCGCCAGATCAACCCGCCATCGATCTGGTTCTTCACCAAGTAATCCTGGGCGCCCTGCTTCAGGGACTCGATCGCGAAGCTTTCATCATTCAGGCTGGTGAGTACGATCTGGGGCACATCGGGAGCCTCGCCGTAAATGCGGACTACCGCTTCTAAGCCCTGAGAATCCGGCAGCCCAAGGTCACACAAGACGACATCGGGTTTGCGCTTTCTCAACGACTCAATGGCTTGTGCCAAGGTTTCGCATTGCGCGACTTCAAACTCGGATTCGGTAATTTCCCGCAGCGCCTCACGCAAGAGCCGCGCGTCTCCAGCATTGTCCTCAAGCAGCAGGATCTTGGTCAAAAGTGGCGCCATAGGTGGCCCTCAGTGCGATGGAAGCCGGACCAGGGAAAGCCAAAAGCTCTCAATGGACTGGACCACCCGCAAGAAGTTGTCCAGCTCTACCGGCTTGGTGATGTAGCAATTGGCGTGCGAGCTATAGGCGCGCGCCACGTCTTCCTCAGCCGTCGAAGTGGTCAGTACAACAACCGGAATTTGCCTCAGGTGCTCGTCCGACTTGATTTCCGCCAATACCTCGCGGCCGTCTTTCTTAGGCAGGTTCAAATCGAGCAAGATAAGATCCGGTTGGAGCGAATTCGTATACCGCCCTTCCCGACGCAGATACGCCAGAGCCTCGACACCGTCGTGGATCACCTTAATGCTATTCAGCACTTTGCCTTCCTTGAAAGCTTCCAAGGTCAGGCGAACGTCCCCCGGATTGTCTTCCACCAGCAGGATTTCGATGGTCCTTGAGTTCATGTCTCCGTCCTCTCCGCTTTTGGAATCGTAAACCAGAATGTCGATCCGCGTCCGGGCTGGGATTCCACCCAGATTCTCCCTCCGTGGCGCTCCGCAATCTTGCGGCAAATGGTCAAGCCAATGCCCGTACCCGAGTATTCATTGCGAGAGTGGAGCCGCTGGAACATCTGAAAAATGCGCTCACAATAGCGCGGCTCAATGCCAATCCCGTTGTCCCTGATCGAAAAGGCCCAGTCTTTTCCATCGGTCCGCGCTTCAACCTGGATTTCCGGCCGGCGCTGGCAGTACTTTATGGCGTTGCCGATCAGATTCTGAAATAGCTGAGAAAGTTGGACGGCATCGGCGAGCACAGCTGGCAGCGTTGCGACGGCCACCTTTGCGCCCGAATCCTCGATGGATTGACGTAGATTCGCCAGGGCGTTATTACAAGCAGTCTGGCTCTCGGTAAGTTCGAGAGCCTTACCCCTGGTGGTAAGACGAGAATAAGAGAGCAGATCTTGAATGAGTTGTTGCATCCGGTTGGCGCCGTCGACGGCAAAACCGATGAAGTCGTCCGCATCCGCGTCGAGCTTCCCTTTATAGCGGCGCGCCAGAAGCTGGGTAAAGCTCGCCACCATGCGCAATGGCTCCTGCAGGTCATGCGAGGCTACGTAGGCGAAGCTCTCAAGATCCGCATTGGAGCGGGCCAACTCTCGGGCTTTCGAGGCCAGTTCCTGTTCAGCCAGTTGGCGCGCGCGGAGATCCCGTCCCAGTTGTTCATTGGCACTTAGCAGCTCGGCGGTGCGCGTCGCCACCAATTCTTCCAAATGCAATTTGTGTTGGAGCAACTCCTCTCCCGCCCGTTTCCTCTCCTCCAGAAGCTGTTCGAGCCGATTGCCCTGTTCCAGGGCGGTGCGCTCGTAAACCTGAAACAATTGCTGCAAAGCTGCGAACTGATGCCGGAGCCGGCTGGATTCTTCCGTGCCGCTCTGGGTCTTCTCGGTCTCGGTCAACGTCTCCGCATCTCCGAATTCCGGCGCCAAGGTTACGCCATAGTTGGGCGATCGTTAGGTAAAAGCTACGCGATAGCTAGGCGAAAATCTTTCCTCCCGAGAACGGAACGATGGCCAGTTTCGTGCTGAGGGCTAGTGTCTTAAACAGATCGGCAGTCTCCCGTGGAATGTGGACCCGGGAAAACAAAATGACCGCAAACAGGTCGCCCCCAGGCAGCAGGCCCCCGAACCCTAGCACCGACTCTACCCCGTGGGGAATGACAAACTCCGTTTGCGCCGGAACGTAGGGACTGCCTTTGGCTTGGGGTACGTGAAAGACGTTGAAAGAGGACTGCTCCGCCTCGATCATGAGCGAGGACCCAGGGTTCTGCAATGTGCTGAGATTGATTCCAAGCTGCGCCAGAAGTTGCGAGATCATAGGAGCGTTTTCAATCGCTTTCTCGCTTATCAAAGGGATGGCCTGATGCCCTTGCGATGTGGTCCTGGAGTTCCATGCGGGCTGTTCTCCGGCAGTGGCTAGAAGGGTCAAGCATTTCATGGCGGGAGATGCGACCGCACCCTGCAGCATGGCCGCGGCGAATTGACGAAGCTTAGCATCCAACTCGCCGAAAGGATGCGTCTTGAACATGCGGACCAGCACGCAAGCCTTCTGCTGGGCCTGTCCGGAGGTGAGATTGTCGTACAGGTACCGGACAATGCGGGCAGATGCCTCCTCCATACTCTCAGCGCCCTCGCCGAGTGTGCGCAGCTTGGCCCCGGCCTGAATCATCTGGGTGAAGGTGAAATCCTGGAGATCGAACATGCTACTGCCCCTCTGAACTGGCGCTGCGCCCGATTGTGGCAACCTTCCAACCTCGATCCGGTACCGTGCTTGTCGTCAATCTTGATGCCTTGTGGCTCTTCTACTCTAAACGCAAAGTTTGTCAAGTGCGATTTGTTAGCTTTTCAGTTCTTAGGTTCTACCTCCTTCACGGCAAGCCCACGCGGTCCTCGAAACAATTTCCACGCCAATTCAGACAAACTTCATCACCGCACTGGCCGCGAGGAGGCGAACGGAAGAGGGCACTTCAGGCTCGTTGGCGTCCGATAAGTATTTTTTGGGGGCTTAGGAAGTCAGCTACAGCGCTACAGTTCGCAATTCATCCATCCGACCTTGAGCACGTGCGGGATCCCCATCCTTACAATTGGAACGTCCGTCTCTCATGTTCGGACGGCTCACTGCCTCGCAGATCGCCTCTGCATCGTTGGCATCGTTTTTCTGGGACTTCAGATAGGGCTTCACGAACTGTGGCGCCAGCAATCGAACTTCATGCCGCAAAGCTCTGAGCACGCGTGCCCAGTAGTGAGCGCCCTGTGTGGCCTCGATACCGATCAAACACGGAGTTTGGTGCCGAAAGAACTCTGCAACTTGGGGTCGCCGAAGCCTCTTACGTAGGATTGTTTCCCCTCGACGATCAACCCTGTGGACTTGAAACGCATTCTTGGCAACGTCCAACCCAACCACTTTCATCTCGATGGCCATGAGCCCTCCTGCCTCGACAGTAGCAAACTGCTAGTTGTCGGGCCGGGTCCATCCCATCAGGTCAGGTCTTCGCGTCATATTGTTGAAACGTGCTCTCGACACGATTGAGTCGCCCATGACGGAAATAGAAACGGTATGCCTGCTGTTTGGTACTGATAGATTCTCCCTCAGCACACTGCTGTTTACATCAACAGGCATCCAAGATGAGAACTGATAAAATCCCGCGCTAAGTGTTCTCAACGAATTATTAGGGGAAAAGAGGAAATTATGAAACAGCTCGTCGGCATGTGTTTGATCGTATTGTTTGCGTTGAGCATGGGGTTGGGCCAGGACAATCCATCAAACGACGAGTTCGCCCCTCTCGTTCTCGTACGCATCATTCCTATGCCCGATGTTCAGGGGCGCTTCGACCATATGGCGGTTGACAATAAGACTGGCCGACTTTATGCCGCCGTGTACGGTGATGATAGCGTGCAAGTGTTGGAGACGCAGAGGGGCAAGCGAGTACACAGCATCGAGGGGTTCAATAAGCCGCAAATGGTCGCATACCTTCCGGACTCAAACCGAATCGTGGTGTCGAACGAGGGCGATGGATCGTGCAAGATTCTCGATGCCGATACATACAAACTGATCGACACTGTGAAGTTTTCGGATGATGCGGACCAATTGCGCTACGATCCGGCCACGAAGCGCGTCTACGTGGGATTTGGCGAAGGGGCCATCGGGATGTTCGACGCGACGACCAACAAGCGCATCGAGGGAGATTTCGAACTCGGAGCGCATCCCGAGTCTTTTCAATTGGAGCAGAGAGGACCGAGGATCTTTGTAAACCTTGCATCCATCAGCCAGATTGCCGTCATTGACCGCAACACGCGCAAAATCGAGAATTGGAAGCTGGAGGAAGCAGGAACGAATTTTCCGATGGCGCTGGATGAAGAGCACCACCGGTTGTTCGTTGCCGCTCGCAGACCGGCCCGGCTCTTGGTGTTGGACACGGACTCGGGCAAAGTGATTGCAAGTCTGCCCGGTGCCGCCGACACGGACGATATGGCGTACGATGCTACCCGGAAACGTATCTACGTGCCCAGCGGGGAAGGTTTTATCTTCGTGTACCAGCAAATTGATCCTGATCATTACGAACGGATTGCTAAGATTCAAAGCGCGATTGGAGCGCGCACCAGCGCTTATTACGGCCAAGTTGGAAAGCACAATAGCTTATACGTTGCGGTTCCGGGTCGCTCCAATCGAGGGGCAGAGCTATGGGTTTACGAGACGCGTGATTGAGTGCGCCGCTGTGGTGGGTGGCTTGTGATCAGGTTTTATATTTCGAAGCTGTGTACACTGCGTTTCTGTCACACGGCGAGGTAGCCTCCGTCCACCGGCAGGATAGCTCCGGTCATCCAGGACGATTCATCGCTGGCCAAATAGACCACCAAACCTGCAATATCCTCGGGTTGACCGAGCCTGCCAATTGGATGAGCATCAGTTCGTTGCCGGCGGATTGCGGCTGGATCTGCGGCCTTCCCAAGAATGCCTGCGGTGAGTTCCGTGTCGACGAACGACGGACAGATTGCATTCACGCGGATATTTTCATGGCCGTGATCGACAGCCATACTTTTGGTCAATTGGATCACTGCGCCCTTGGATGAAGCATAAGCGGCTCGATTGGGAGCGCCCACAAGTCCGAGCGTGGAAGCCACGTTCACAATCGAACCGCCGCCGGACTTTCTCAAGTGCGGTAAAGCAGCCCGGGAAAGCAGCCAAACCGACCGAACGTTTACGTTAAAGGTGTGGTCCCACTGCTCTTCGGTAATCTGCTCTGCGTTTCCAACATGCAAGACTCCCGCATTGTTCACCAGAAAATTCAATCCACCGAATCGGCTCACGGTCTGATCGAGCAAACTATGGACGTCGCTTGTATCGGAAACGTCGGCCGGGATGGCAAGTGCGCGATCGCCAATCGCACGCGCGACCTCCTCAACTCGATCTATTCGCCTGCCGACCAGCGCCACTCGGGCTCCTTCCCGCGCTAACGCGACTGCGCAAGCGCGTCCAATGCCACTGCCCGCGCCGGTAATGATGCCTATCTTGCTTTGTAGACGCTCACCCATCCAAACAGTTTATCTGAACCGCAATCATGGGCTGGCACTTGCGCGTTTTCGGAGGGTTCACAGCGATTTCTTGTTCAACAAGTTACCGTGCTGCTAATTCATGAACATCAGGTGCGGATTGCCGTTGTTGACATGAATCTCGGCGATGCGGTAACTAACAAGAGCGTCGTCGCTTTTAAATTCGAACGCAAGACACTGTGAAACCAAATCTGGAGAGTTTGGGGCCCTGATTTTAATGAAGATCAGAATGGCAATCGGAGTACTCGTAGCGCTGGCATTCGTTCTTGCCGGCAATTTATTCGGGCGAGATGACGAGGAACGTGTATCGATTCCTCTGACATCGGTTCCAACCTTCTCCACCAAAAATATTGGACGGCAAGGCCATTTTTATGTTGGCGGAAAGTGGGTGGGGGAGCCGGGCAAGGAGAGGATGCGTGGAGCAATGTATGTTGAGGTGTGGGTGCCGAAAAAGATTCGGCATCCGTACCCGATCCTGTTTATACAGGCCGGAGGAGGGCAAACGAATATTGCGTTGCTGCAGACGCCGGATGGGAGGCCGGGCTGGGCCTACGATTTTGTCAACAAGGGTTACACGGTCTACATGATGGATTTTCCGGGACGAGGGCGTTCCGCCTACATTCCTGGTGTTGACGGCGCGCTGACTCCGCCGCGCACCGCCGAGAATATGGAGGAAGTGTGGACGGGCGGACATCCGCCCACGAACCCGCAGCGCAGCTGGCCGCAATCGAAAAAATATACGCAGTGGCCGAGCGACGCGCCCAACAAAGGGAAAATGGGCGATCCGGTATTCGATTATTTTGCCAAGACCGAACTTGGATTTCCCATGGCCGATGACATGGAACCGCTTTCGGCGGACGACCTGGTGCAATTGGTAGATTTAATTGGAAAGCCCGTGATTCTGCTGCTTCACTCGAGGCTGGCAACTTCGGGCTGGCTCCTTGCTGATGCCCGGCCGAAAATGATCAAAGCAATTATTGCTGCCGAACCCTGGGGCCCTCCCATTGAAAATGCGGAGTTGGACGCAAGGGGTCCGGGGCATATTTGGGGCCTGACCAACTTCGCGATGCACTACGATCCGCCGGTCAAAGAGGCGTCTGATTTGCAAACGGTTCGCCAGGCGAAGGCCGACGGGCCGGATCTGGATGCTTGCTGGATCCAGAAGGAGCCGGCGCGCAAACTTATAAATCTGGAAAGTATTCCCGTGCTGAACGTATCGGCGGAGGCGAGCTACCATCGGCCTTACGCCCACTGTGTAGCCAAGTGGTTGAATCAGGCAGGCGTCAAGACCACTTATGTAAACCTGGAAGATGTGGGGCTACCGGGGAACGGCCATCAAATGATGTCGGAAAAAAACAGCGCCGGCATCGCGAAGTTCTTCATGAGTTGGCTTAACCAGAATGTACACTGACGTACGATCCTATTCGGTTTAAATTGCCAGATGTCGCGATCACAAGAACTGACAGGCCCCCGCATATTCCGTAGACCGCGACGCGCGTCCTCCTTTTAGGTCCGCCGCCTTCAGGAATGGTTAATGTAACGGTGATATCTATTCTTTATCGATCTGCGGAGCCGTTGACCTGGCTCGATCCGGAGCGCGGACTTCTTTCAAGGTGCGTGGGTGAGACCTCATTTGCTTTCTATGTTGTTGATGATGGCGGTGGGGTACTGCAGTTCCGGACCATTTGCCCAGAGCCTCGACCACTCCGCGAGAGTGCTATCTGAGGACCAGCAGCGTTCAAGGCCTGCAGCGATCACAGGAACAGTTGTGGATCCCTCCGGCGCAGCGATCGCAAATACTCAAGTCTCGCTAGTAGGTTCCGATTCTAAACCTCAGGCGGAAGTTACTACGGGCAACAATGGCGCTTTCTCTTTCGGGAAAGTCGCTCCCGGCAACTACGTTCTGCAATTTCGAGCGCAAGGCTTTCGCGACGTAAGCGTCAGCACGACGTTGGGCGCGAAGCCACTGACTGCGCTTCGAGTTACACTGCAGATCTTGGTGCAAACGGAGAACGTCACCGTCGCTTCCAGCGTTTCTGCGCCGCTTGTCAGCATCGAAACGCCCGAGAACCAAAACGCAAACACGATTAACCGTGATGCCCTCGACCGGGTTCCCGTCTTCGACCAGGACTACATCACCACCATGTCCCGTTTTCTGGACGACAACGCTACCGGCACTAACGGAGTTACGCTGGTGGTGAACGGCATCGAAGCCAACGGGCCCGGGGTCACTCCCTCTGCCGTCCAGGAAGTGAGGATCAACAGTAATCCTTACTCCGCGCGCTTCTCGCGACCCGGTCGCGCCCGGCTTGAAATTATCACCAAGAGCGGAACGCCTGCGTTTCATGGTTCGCTGAATTTCATGTTTCGCGATTCGGTTTTCGACGCGAGCAATGCGTTCGCCATGGTCAAGCCTCCCGAGCGCCGCCAATATTATGAAGGGTCAGTCACCGGCCCCATCGGCCAGTGCAAGCACACCAGTTTCCTGCTTGCGCTCGACGAAGATCTTGATGACCAAGAGTCGGTCATCGACTCTGCGGCATTAGTAGCCGCGGAATCGCTCGGCTTCAGCCCCGGCGCGCAGACGGTTCCCAATCCCACGCATCATTTCTTTGGTTCGGGCCGCATCTTCCATGACTTTTTCAATGGCGACCAGTTCTGGATCGGCTACTCCTACGAACATCGCTCCATCGAAAATCAAAACGTCGGCGGCACCATCCTTGCCAGCGCGGGCGTGGATACCATTTTTCTCGAACATGAAATCAACGTCAGCGACCTGCACCAGTTCTCTCCGCACTGGCTCAACCAGCTCCGGTTTCTGGTTGGGCACTACGACTCACCGGTCACCAGCGTCAACCCAAGTCAGCAAATCGCTGTCTCCGGACTTCTTACCGCCGGAGGCGCGCAGGCGGATTCCCGCCGCACGGAATATCACTTCGACGGCACCGATTTCGCGACCTACGCCAGCGGCAGACATCAACTGAGCTTTGGGATCGATATTCCCGATATCAGCCGCCGCGGCTTCGACGACTTCACCAATCGCGCTGGAACTTACATCTTTGCCAGTGCCGCCGATTTTGCCGGCGCCACCCCCACCACTTTCCTGCAGCAAACCGGCCAGGGTCACGTTGTTTTTCTGGAAAAGGTCATTAACGGATTCGTAGAGGACGATCTCCGCCTGAAGCCCAATTTGTCTCTCTACCTGGGAATGCGCTATTACTGGCAGAACTATTTCCATGACGAACCGCACAATTTCGCTCCGCGCATCGGCTTCGCATATGCTCCCACCGCCGGCGGCAAAACCGTGATTCGCGGCGGCGCCGGCTTCTTTTATGATCGCACCGGACCCAGCCCGATCAGCGACTTGCTGCACTTCAACGGTGTAGGTCTGTTGCGCTTCATCGCAGAGTCGCCGCACTACCCGGTGCTCCCGAGTCAACTCGCCAGTACACCAACCAGCCTCGTGACTCTCGACTCGCACTCCCGTATTCCCTACACCCTTCAATACAGCATTGGGGTTGAGCGGCAAGTGACTCCAAAGAGCACGGCCAGCGCCGTCTATATTGGCAACCGTGGTATCGACTCCTTCCGATCCATCGATGCCAACGAGCCTGTGCTGCTCGGTGGAAACTACGTGAGTCCTGACCCCGCACTCGGGCAGAACCGCCAGATTCAATCCGAGGGCTACCTCAAAGGCAATGCGCTGGAACTCACCTTCCGCGGCAAACCGAGCCGGTTTTTCTTCGGACAGGTTCAATACACGCTCAGCCGCACCTACAATAACACCAGCGGCATCACATTCTTTCCTGCGAACAGCTACCATGCTTCGGCCGACTGGGGACGCTCCGACAATGACCGGTTGAACAAGTTCGACTTGCTGGCCTCCAGCCAGCCAACGCGCTTTTTCATGTTGGGCGCGGCCCTCTCTCTGTACTCAGGCAAGCCCGTGAACGTCACCACGGGAGCCGACGACAATCGCGACGGAATCATCAATGACCGTCCCCCGGGCGTTGCGCGCAATACTACGCCCGGCCCCGGTGAGATCAATCTCGACCTCAATATTTCTCACGACTTTGCGCTCTCAAGGACTAAGAAGGAGTCCAGGATCATCTCGATCTCACTGAATTCCTTCAACGTTCTCAACCATCCCAATTACTTCACGTACATTGGAACGTTATCTTCCCCATTGTTCGGCAAGCCCGCCGCAGCTCTGCCTCCTCGCCGAATGCAACTCGACGTGCAGTTCAAGTTCTGATAGCGAAATTCACGGGCGAGAGCCGGCGTCCTCGGACCGGGACCCGAACGCAGTAGCCAACGGGGCGCGATGGTCAGAAACTGATACGCTGAGACAACTGTTCGAACCGGGAATCGGAATGAAGACTGCTGAGCTCGGGATCCAACTTTATGAAAGCCATGGAGGTAGCGCGATCGTCGTAAGCTTTTTGCAGCCAGCTAACGGCCTGTTCTTTATCGCCGAGTCCGGCGTAGACTAAAGCAATCGCATAGGCGGGCACATATTGTTGGCCGGTACGCCTTTCAAGATCCTGCAGTACGTTGCGCGCCTGGTTGGTGTTCCCGGAAACTGCGTAGGCATGCCCGAGCGAGCCCTTATAGCACGGGTCACCTCCAGACAAGCTGACGGCTTGCTCCAGTTCGGAGATGGCCATTGCGTAGGATCTTTTCTGTTCGTAGGCTCTCCCCAGCCGATAGTGCGTGCGCGGGAAACTCGGGTCGATCTCGATCGCTTTCTTGAGAATTTCAATCGCCTCCTCGCCCTTTCCTGCAAGAGACAAGGTCCACCCAGCGTTGCTGCCGATAATCAAAGAGAGAGGATCATCCTCGAGAGCGCGCTGCGCCTCGGCAACCGCTTCGGGGTAGCGACCCATCGCGGCGAGGCTCTCGCCATACCAGGAATGTGCCATGGCGTAGTTGGGGTTGCCAGCCAGGGCGCGGTGGAATTCGTTGGTGGCATCGACTCCATTCCAGTCGTAGTAAAAATGGATGAAGCCCATCGTAGCGTGCGCCTCGGCAAGTCCATCATCCATTTCCAGCGCTCGCTTCGCGGCCTCCTTAGCGGCTGGAAAAGCTTTTTTCGGTGGCAGAACAGCGTAAAGACCAAGCGTGGCATAGGAATCCGCGACCCCGACGTAGGCTTCAGCGAAGGCCGGGTCGAGGGTGATTGCCCGGCGGAAATATTCCAGGCCCTTCTTCAGCCCCTTGTCGGTTCGCTTGTTCCAAAAATAACGGCCTTTCACGTATGCCTCGTAGGCATCTCGTCTCTCGGTCGAGCGCTTGGTGAAGCGGCGTGTTTCTTCGCCGGTGAGTTCCAGGCGGATGGACTGGGCAACGCTCTCCGAAAGGATGTCTTCAAGGGCAAAAATGCTGGTGAATTCTTTGTCGAAGGTTTCATCCCAGAGTTGCACGCCGTCGCGCACACGGATGAGCTGCACCGTGAGACGAACGCGATCCGCCGTTTGCTGGATACGGCCGTCAAGAACAGCATCGACACCTTGCTCTTGACCGGCGGTTTGCGGGTTCACCTCCTTTCCGTCGTACTTCTGAATGGCGTTGGTTGGGCGGACGATGATCTTTCCGGTATCCGCCAAGCGTGTGATTAAAGCATCCGCCATGCCCAAGCCCAGGTATTCGTCACCGTGACGGGCGCCCAGCGTTTGAAAGGGAAGGACCGCAAGCGAATGAATTGCAACCGGGCCTTCGGGTTGCGCGGCAGTCGGCCCGCGTTTGGGAATCAGCGCGGCCCTGTTGAGCCATGCTCCCACGGCAAGCACTGCAACGACAACGCCTATTCTGAAGACTTTTCCTGAGGGGAACGTTGCAGTCGGTGGGATGGCCGCTGCTGACTCGGAACTAGTTGTACTCTCTTTCGGTCTTCTAGGCTCGTCAGGTTGCGGTGGCGCGATCCTTTCCGGTTCACCTACTTGCCTGACATCCGCTACAAAGCGGTAGCCCCGCTTCGATACGGTTTCGATATATTTATGGAGGCCGCGATCATCGTTGAGAGCTTTTCGGAGAAATGAGACGGTGACTGAAAGATTGCCCTCCTCGACGATCGAACCCTGCCAGACCGTCCGAAGCAATTCGTCCTTTTCAACTAGATGACCACCCCTCTCCACTAAGACTACCAACAGGTCAAACGCTTTTGGCGTCATAGAGACGGGCTGGCCGTCGCAGAGGAGGAGTCGCTCTGGGGGATCCAGCTGAAAGGTCCCGAACTCGTACAAATGCTTGACGGAGGTTCCCATTGCAGCCAAAAAAGAAATTCTTAAGATTTATTTTGGCGATTCTACAAGATTTCCCTGTGCCTGAACCCCTAAGTTTGCTATCGCCGGTCCGGGAAAAATATAAAGCCCCCGGGGATGGGATTATAGCTCACTTGTGGTTCGGGCAAAACCCTGCTAAGCAGACCGAATTCCCCGACGAAGTGTCGCCGGCATGATGGTGAGGACATAATACGGGAGACGATAAGGCAACGTCAGACAGCCTGACGATTACACGAGGCTCTCCTAGCAAAACAGCTGCCTGGCAGCAGAGTTTCACGAAACGCGAATTCAAGAAATCAAGATCGGAAATGGCGAATTATCTCAGAGTTGCGAAACTCCTTGGTCGCATTTAGTTCAAGGAAAATGAGGGTACCATCGTGCGCAATCGAAGTTGGAAAAATCTTGCCAGCGCATTTGTTACGTTCCAGGGAGTTGTTGTCCTCGTTCTCTTTATACTCCAGCCCCCTCATGCTCAAGCCCAAGTATCAGGCGCAACTCTTACGGGCACAGTGAGTGATTCCTCAGGGGCGGTGATTCCAAACGTGAAGTTGTCGATTAAGAACGAAGCTACGGGGGAAGTCCGAGCTGTCAAGGTTGACTCGGCGGGGCTTTATTCCGCGCCTAACCTGTTGCCGGGAAAATACGATGTTTCCGCCAGCGCTCCAGGTTTCTCTACGATGGTGCAGAACGGCGTGACGTTAACCGTAGGTGGCCAGCAATTGCTAAATATCAAGATGCAGGTTGGCCAAGTCTCTGAAAAAATTGTAGTCACCGACGTCGCTCCGGCGATACAGCTTAGCGATTCGACCGTGGGCGGCGTGGTTGGCGAGCACGCGGTGGAGCAGTTGCCGTTAAACGGACGCGATTGGACGTCCCTCGCCACGCTCCAACCGGGGGTCGATTCGGTAGGGTCGGTTCAAGCCAATACGGGTGGCCCAGATCGGGCCCGCCGGGGCTACGGCGTGCAAATGACCATCTCCGGTACGCGGCCCACGCAAAACAACTATCGCATCGACGGAATCAGCGTGAATGACTACACGAACGGCGGTCCGGGAAGCGTGGAAGGATCCACGCTGGGTGTCGATGCGGTGCAGGAGTTTTCTGTTCTCACCAGCAACTACTCAGCGGAGTACGGGCGCACTGCGGGTGGAATCGTCAACGCACTGACCAAATCAGGGTCAAACAAATTCCATGGCGATGTCTACGAGTTCATGCGCAACAGCGCGTTCGATGCGAAGAACTATTTTGACCAACCGGGTCCGATCCCGCTATTCCACCGCAATCAGTACGGAGGGGCGATAGGCGGACCGATTGTGAAGGATAAGACTTTTTTCTTCGCCGATTATGAGGGGCTTCGGGAGAATAGCGGCATCACCACCGAGGTTAACGTTCCTTCTGTCGCAGCCCGGCGGGGGATTTTGTGCTCGAAGCCGCAACCTGGGTCAGGTTGCACGCCGCACCAGGTCACTGGCGCCGCCAATCCGGATCCAACCACCGGAATCGATAAATCGGTCTTGCCCTTCCTTGGCTTGTGGAGCCCGGAAAATCCGAATCTCCCCTACTTTGACAATGGGGACATGGGCACGTATGCCTTCGTTGGCGGCCACGTTACCACCGAAAATTTCGGAGTGGGACGTCTGGATCATCGATTTTCAGACAAGGACAGTTTCTTCGGGAGTTATCAATACGACTCCGCAACCCTTACCCAGCCCGATCCCAATAACGACGTACTGGTGGGAAACACCACGGGAAGAGCCTACGCTGCACTGGAAGAGACTCACACCGTCAACTCACAGATCATCAATGCAGCCCGTTTCGGGCTGAATCGGTCTCTGCATACCGCGATCGGCGTGGCCGCGATCAATCCCTTGGCCTCCAACCTGGCTTTGGGAGAGAATCCCGGCGCCGATAACCCACAAATCGACATCTCGGGTTTCGTGTCGGCGCAGCCGGGCTTGAACCAGATCGAGCGCCTGGATTTCTTCGAGAATTCGTACCAGGGTTATGACGATCTTTTTTGGACAAAAGGGATTCACAGCTTGAAAATGGGCTTCGCGGTAGAACGCGTGCAACTGAACGCATTCGATCCGGCGCCGGCTGGGGAAATCCAATTTGGCACTCTGGCCGACCCCAACAACAACGGCTTCCTGACTAATAATCCCATCGATCTTTCCGCCCCGCTGCCCAGCGCGCCGTTCATTCATTTTAATTTTCGCTCCACGATTTTCGGTGGCTACTTTCAAGATGACGTGCGCTTGCGTCCGACTCTGACGCTGAATCTGGGACTGCGCTACGAGATGTCGACGGTTCCTTCGGAAGCTCATGGCCACTTGTCGGCACTGCACAGCCCGTTCGCCCAGACTTTTCAGGACACAATCGTAGGTCATTCTGTATTCAGTAATCCCACCTATCGCAACTTCGAGCCCCGAGTGGGTTTTGCCTGGGATCCTTTTGGCGACGGCAAGACCTCGGTTCGCGGCGGCTTCGGAATTTTCGACGTTCTCCCGCTTCCCTATTTGCTGGGGCAGTTCGCAACGAACACCGCCCCCTTCACCGAAAACGGCACAGCCACGAATCTGCCTGCCGGTTCGTTTCCCACCGGGGCGTTCAACATCCTCGCATCCGCTGCGCAAAACAATCTCGGCCTGCGCATCGCGTATATTCAGCCCAACCCGAAGCGCGATTACCTGATGCAATGGAACGTCAACATACAGCACGAAATCCTCCCCGACCTGACGGCAATGGCGGCTTACGTGGGATCACGAGGCGTACACCAGATATTCCGGGCCGATGACATCAACTCGACACAGCCGATCAACGGTTCGACGCCACCGTATCTCTGGCCGGTCGCCCCTCCGACCGGTGCCAACCCGCCCATCAGCCCTGACATCGGTCGGATGGATGCTCTTGCGTGGAACAACGACTCTTATTTTGACGGCCTGGAAACGCAGATTCAGAAACACATGAGTCGCGGGCTCGAGGTCGGCGGCAGCTATACCTGGAGCCGCGCCATCGATGGCGGAGATGGTTCCATCGCCAGCGATTCATTCCTGAATTCAATCCCCGGTCTCTTTTACTTTCTTCCCAAGTACCGTCGCACCGCCGCCGATTTCAACATCACGCACAATCTGACCGTCAATTATTTGTGGAGCGTTCCGTCGGGTTCGTTGTCAGGCCCGCTGGCATGGATCGCCAAGGGATGGCAGTTGGGCGGCATTGCGCAAATCAGAAGTGGCCTGCCCTTTACAGCTTTGATCGGCGGCGATCCGCTCGGCCTAAACGACTCGGCTCCGTTCGCCTATCCCAATCGGCTCACAGGCGCGGGCTGCGGAGCTCCGGTCAATCCGCAGAATGCTCTCAACTACATCAAGCAGAATTGCTTCGCTCTGCCAACTGTGCCGGTGCCACAGCGTGCGCTGTGCGATCCTGGCTCTTTCGCGAACGCGGCGACCCCAGCTCCGGCAGGCCTGGTCTATTGCCAAAACCTGCTCGGCAACGGCAGCAAGAACGATGTTTACGGGCCGGGCCTTGTCGATTTCGATTTCTCGGCGGTCAAGGATACGCACATTGGAGAAAGACTTAACGTGGAGTTCCGCGCAGAGATGTTCAACATCTTTAATCGCGCCAATTTTAATCCTCCTCTCGTCAATAATGTTGTGTTTAACCAGGACGGAAGCTCAAACGGTTCTCCGCTTGATTCCACTGCCACTACGAGCCGGCAAGTTCAGTTCGCCTTGAAGCTTATTTTCTGATCGGCGATCAAAGCGGCATGATCATCCAAACAACGGCGCGAGGCCACCACTCAGCAACTCGGTCCAGCTAGTATTAGGAGTCTAGACATGTCGACAGCCGCGGGTTTGAAGCCACTACCTTTCTTAATAGGAGGGGAATGGGTCGAGGACACAGCGTCTCACATCACGCATGTGAATCCCGCTACGGGTGAGGTCAACTATCAGATTTGTGCTGGAACTGAAGCCCACATAGATACAGCGGTGAACTCCGCCCACAAGGCAGCGAGTAAGGCGGCCTGGCGCGGCATGTTGCCGCACAACCGGGCGCAGATTCTGAACCGGATTGCGGATCTGATGATGGAGCGTTCCGACCTGCTGGCTCGGTCTCAAATGCTCGAGAACGGGAAAGTATGGAAGGAGTGCAAGAATCAGGTCATCAACGGTGCAGCGACGTTCCGCTACTGCGCCGCAGCCATCGAGACGATTGGGTCTGAGATCACGCCTCCACGGGGAAATTACCTGAGCATGACAGTCTACGAGCCGTGGGGTGTGGTTGCGGCGATTACACCCTGGAACTCGCCGATTACTTTGACTTGCAACAAGATCGCGGCGGCATTGGCTGCCGGCAATGGTATTGTCCTCAAGCCGTCCTCGTTCACGCCCACATCCGGCATCGAACTGGGACGGATTGCCATGGACGCCGGTGTTCCCCCAGGTGTACTGAACGTCGTGCCAGGGGCTGGGAGCAAGATCGGCGACGCGCTGATCACCCACCCCCTGGTGCGAATGATCTCGTTCACTGGCGGCACGGAAGTCGGTCGAAGAATTTCCGAACTGGCCGGCAGGAAAATAATTCCCGCGGTCCTGGAACTCGGCGGCAAATCGCCGCACATCATTTTCGCCGACGCCAACCTGAAAGCAGCGGCAGATGCGGCGACCGTAGCGATCTTCGAAGGGACCGGTCAATCCTGCACTGCGGGATCGCGTCTGTTCGTGGAGCGCAAGGTTTACGATGAAGTGATTTCCATGATCATGGAAAGAGCCGGCGCTCTCCGTGTAGATCTGCCCGATGCGCCGGGTGCACAACTGGGGCCCAGCGCCAGTTTTTCGCAGCGGGAGTTTATCGAAAAGATAGTCGCGGATGCGCGCCAGGAAGGCGGCGAGATTCTGATTGGAGGCGGGCGGCCATCCGATCCGCGTTTGGCAAAAGGAGCGTTTTACATGCCGACGATCGTCGCCGGCATCTCGAACAAATCAAAAATCGCACAGCAGGAAATCTTCGGCCCGGTGCTGTGTGCGATGCCATTCGAGAGTGAAGAAGACCTCATCCGGCAGGCGAACGATACCTCCTACGGCTTGGCTGCGGGGATTTGGACCGCTGACTACAAACGTGCCTGGCGGGTGGCGCGGGCGCTGGAAGCAGGAATGGTTTGGATCAACACCTATAAACAGTTCTCCACGGCCGCTCCGTTTGGCGGGTTCAAAGACAGCGGACTTGGCCGGGAGAAGGGATTGCAAGGGATCAGAGCATATCAACAGGTCAAGACCTTGTTTTGGAGCATGTCCGACACCTTTGATGGCGGCTTCAGCATAGCGAAATAATTGCGGAGAGATGTGCATGCGGGATAGCGAAGTGCAATCGGCTCGCGTGAAGCCAGCCTCGAAGGGGGCCGCGTACATTGTCGACTTTTTGGTCCAGCAAAAGGTTCCCTACGTGTTCGGAGTATGCGGTCACGGCGTTCTCGGACTGCTGGATGGATTATTCGACCGCCAGGGGGAGATTAAAACCATCTCGGTGCACCACGAGGCTGCGGCCGGATTCATGGCGGAGGCATATTTTCGCATCACGCAAAAGCCAGCGGCCACATTTACCTCCTGCGGGCCAGGCTCGGCGAATCTGATTCTCGCGATCGCGGCGGCGTTTGCGGATTCCTCGGCGATGCTCAACATTACCGGCAACGTGCCCACCGGGCAATGGAACCGCGGTCCGTTTCAGGAGACTGGGAAATATTTCCAGGGAGATTTTGTGAACGTCCTCCGCCCCTACGTCAAGCGTAGCTTTCAACCGACCCGGGCAGACATGCTGCCGCTGGCTCTCCGCCAGGCCTTCGCGTTGATGACCAACGGCAGGCCGGGACCGGTGAATATCGATATTCCGCTCAACGTTTTTGTCGAACTGGTTGAGGAGAGCGCGGCGCAACCGGAGAATCACTGGCCAGCCACAGAATGGTCGCGGGCGGCGGCCGATCCCGTGGCCGTGGATGAGGCGATTAGACTCTTGCAGCGCGCCGCTCGTCCCGTGATTGTTGCCGGGCATGGAGTCGAGTTGAGCGGCGCCGAACCCGAATTGCTCATGCTGGCGGAGGCTCTTCGCATTCCCGTGGCGACCACGCCATTTGGAAAGGGCGTCTTCGATCCGCGCCACGCGCTTAGCCTAGGACCAACCGGACGGAATGGATCCTACATGGCGAACGCAGCCTGCCGGAACGCCGACGTAATTCTGGCGATGGGGACGAGGTTTGACGATCGTGCAACCAGCGCCTGGCTTCCCGGCTTCACTTACAACATTCCGCCGAGCAAGCTGATTCACGTCGATATCGATGCGGCCGAAATTGGGCGAAACTTTCGACCGGAGATAGGAATCATTAGCGACGCGAAGCTGTTTTTGCAACAGCTTCTTGCGGCCCGCGGAGCTGATATTGATAACGGAAGGAACCAATGGCTCGAACGAATTGCCGGGTGGCGGAAGCGATGGGAGGCGGCGACGGTGCCGCCGCGTACCTCGGATGCAATCCCCATTCGGCCAGAGCGCGCGGTGGCTGAGTTGCGAAAAGTAGTGCCGGCCGATGGCATAGTGCTCGCGGATGTCGGAATTCACCACAATTGGCTCGTCTCCGAGTACCAGGCCTGGAAAACCCGTACGTTCCTTCAAACCTGGGGTTTTGCCTCGATGGGATTCGCCGTAGCGGGCGCTCTCGGCGCGAAGCTCGCGGCGCCGGACCAGCCTGTTGTCTCCCTTTGTGGAGATGGCGCGTTCATGATGAACGCGAGCGCTGTACTTACCGCGGTGGAGTATCAGATTCCAGTCGTCTGGCTGGTCTGGAATAACTTCGGTTATTGCGCTATCCGTGACCAACAGCGCGGCTACTTCGGCAACAATCGCGAACTGGCGACCAGCTTCACCGATGTCAACGGGAATCTTTTTTCCGCCGACTACGCAATGATGGCCCGGTCCATGGGTGCGGCCGGTCAAAGAGTCGAAAAGCCGACAGACCTCGCCCCGCAACTGGAGGCGGCGATTGCCTCCGGCCTCCCCACCGTTCTCGACGTGCGTATTGACCGCGAAGTGCGCCCTCTTGCCACGGGAAGTTGGGACCTTCCGCCGATCCCTCATCCCATGCCGAACTTTGGCTGGGGCGAAGACGAATAGCAACTGTGAGAACGTTGCCGTTCTGGACGTTCTTATTTTTTCCGAAACATTTCGCCTAAGCCCTGCCATTCCGAGGACTCAGGAGCAGTGCGGAACAGCGACACAACAGACTATGGCGACCGGACCAATCATTGGCTTTGCAGCGTCGTCGGAGAAGCAACTCGCAACCGCCGGAATTGGGCCGCTGTGGTCAGGAAAGCGGTTTTACATCGCCGCTTTGTTGTTCTTCAACCTCTTCATCAACTTCATGCACCGCATCAATTTGTCGGTCGCCGCGCCCGCAATCGCGAAGGATTTTGGATGGGATGCGGGAAAGATGGGTCTGCTTTTTTCCTCCTATCAATGGACGTATTGCCTGTTGCTGTTGTTCTGGGGGTGGATGTCCGATCGAATTGGGACGCGATTGGTTAACGGCCTCTCGGTAACGATCTGGTCCACGGCCGGAATTCTCACCGGCGTAGCTACATCCTTTGGAAGCATGTTGGCCACTCGATTGGCTTTGGGAGGCGCTGAAGCGGCTTCGTTTCCAACTTCGGGTAAGGTCGTCCGGCAATGGTTCCCAGGCAGTGAGCGGGGACTCGCGACCGCAATCTTCAATGCCGGTACATTCGCTGGACCAGCGTTTTCGGCGCCGCTGGTAGCGTGGCTGTTGCTGAAAGTGGGTTGGCGTGTCTCGTTCATGATTACAGGGTCCGCAGGTTATGTTTGGGTGCTGTTGTGGCTGAAATTTTTTCGAACTCCTTCCGAGTGTTCCTGGCTGCCCGAAGAAGAGAGAAATTACATTTTGGCGCAAACAGATTCTCCTACAAAGGCCGCTCGTCCGCCCACGGGCACCCTGCTTCGGCTCATGGGTCGAAAGACGATGTGGGGGCTCTTCCTGATCCAGGGCTGCTGCGCTTACACCATGCTTCTGTTTCTCTTCTGGCTGCCTTCCTATCTGGTTCAAGCTCGTCACATGTCGTTAACAAAAGCTAGTTGGTTTACCTCTGTGCCTTACGTGGTTGCAGTGGTGCTGGGGTTGCTTATCGGGAAACTAAGTGACATGGTTCTGACTCACGAAGAGGTAAAGCAGGGCAAGCGACGGACGTTGCTGATCGTATTCATTTTGCTATCCGGGGTCGTTCTATTAACCAACCTAATTGCTAACGAATATCTGCTCCTATTGCTGATTTCGATTTCTTTGGCGTGTATTTCCGGCGCCCTTTCGCTAAATATTGCTCTGACCAATGATCTTGTCTGGAATCCAGAGATCGTCGGTATTGCCATCAGTTTTCTGATGTTGGGCGGCAACATCTTTGGATCGTTAGTGCCAATTGCCACCGGATATATCGTCAAATGGACCGGCAGTTTCGATATCGCATTCTATTTGGCGGGGCTGCTGTTGTTTCTGGCCGCATTCCTTTGCTTCACAATGATTCGCAGGCCGCTCCGTTTCGATCAACCGGTGTCTTGAAATTATTCATAACATGAACAAGTCCGCCAAAAGCTTCTGGTCTTTAAAGATGGTCTCACCGCTGGAGCCAGGAATTGTGTGCGTCAACATCGATCGAATGCTCGATTTTTATACCGAGGTTTTGGGACTTACGTTTGTCTCAGATGCCGAAGCATCGGCCGAGATGAGCACAAAGTTTGGAACATCGCCGCGGGGCTTCAGGATCATTCGTTTGCAAACTCCCTGTGGGGAAAGAATCAAGCTGGTTCAGCCGAAGAAAACTGTTCCTCAACAAAGCCAGATTCCTGAATGGGTTTTTGAGGGTCAGGGCATCGCTTATATCACCTTCGTCATTGCGGATGTCAAGGAAGTTACGATGCGGTTAAAGAAATACGGAGTGGAGTTGATGAGCCAAGAACCGGTCGAAATTCGCAAGGGGATCACGGCAATCTTCTCGAAAGACCCAGAAGGTAATTTTCTTGAATTTGTGGAGTATGCCGATCTCGCATCGTACCGGCCCGACCTTTTGAAGGAGAAGTCTTGACCACGGAAAATCCGACTGCGACGGCCCTCCCTTCCCCGCCTGCCGCGGCTCCCGATACGAAAGGAAAGCCGCTCTACGCCGCGCTTTGGTTCCAAGTGGTGGTGGCCATCGCGCTAGCGGTGGCGCTGGGCTATCTCAGTCCTGCGAAAGCCGTTGTCATGAAACCGCTTGGTGATGCGTTTATTAGGCTGATCTCGATGGTGATCACGCTGATTATTTTCTGCACAGTAGTTTCGGGCATCGCCGGCATGGAAGACATGCGCAAGGTGGGACGGGTTGGCGGCAAAGCGCTATTGTACTTCGAAATTATCTCAACACTGGCTTTGGTCGTCGGCTTGGTGGTCGGAAATGTGATGCAGAGCGGGCGCGGCTTCAATGCCAACCCAGCTACTCTCGACGCCGGCGAAGTGGCCGCCTATGCCGGCCAGGCGAAGGCGCAGAGTCTCGCCGATTTCTTAATGCACATTATTCCCAACACCATCGTGGACGCGTTCGCGAAAGGCGACATCCTGGAAGTTCTATTCGTGGCGCTTCTGTTCGGATTCGCATTGTCTGCCTTGGGACCGCGCTGTAAGCCCCTGGTGGATCTCGTGGATTCTTTGACCAAGGCGGTTTTCAAAATCGTCGCCATCATTATGAAATTTGCTCCGATCGGCGCATTCGGAGCGATGGCCTTCACGGTCGGTAAGTACGGCATCGCCTCGCTCGGTCCATTAACCAAGCTCATTGTTACGTTCTATGTCACCTCCATATTATTTGTGTTGATCGTGATGGGAGGGGTCGCCCGACTGGCAGGATTCAGGATCATCAGATTTCTGTTCTATATAAAAGAAGAAATCCTGCTGGTGCTGGCGACCAGCTCCTCGGAGACGGCGCTGCCCACTTTGATGGAAAAAATGGAGCGGTTGGGTTGTTCAAAGTCGCTAGTCGGCCTGGTAGTTCCGACTGGATACACTTTCAATACCGACGGCACCAGTATTTATATGACCTTGGCGGCGCTGTTTGTTGCCCAAGCCACGAACACGCACTTGGGTTTGTTGCAGCAGGTCACCATATTGGGTGTGGCAATTCTCACTTCGAAGGGGGCGAGCGGCGTGCAGGGTGCAGCTTTTATCGCCCTGGTCGGAACGCTCATGGTGATTCCCGGAATACCGGTTGCCGGTATGGCTCTGATTCTTGGCATCGACCGCTTTATGAGCATGTTCCGAGCGCTCATTAACATGATCGGCAACGGGGTTGCCACACTGGTTGTGGCACGTTGGGAGAATGAAGTTGATTACAAGACTCTGCGACGGAATCTTGCATAGTGCGCACGGGCCTCGAGGCCGAGAAAACCTGATCCAGTTGTCCGATTAAGAAGTGAGGCACTTATGGATTTGAGGAAGACGATTTCGCGTCGTGCTCTCTTGACACGAGTTGCCCCTGCACTCGCCGGAGGCCTTGCTGTCTTTCCGGCGAATCTCGCCCGCGCACAGGAGAAATCCTCAGGGAAGCCTTCGAGTGCTCCCCCACAAACCTGGAGCGGCGAATACTGGGCGAAGAAAGGCGATATCGCGCTTTACATCTTCCGAAAAAGGCAAGGGGCGCCAAAGTCCGGGGAGGAGGCAAGGCCCATCCTTTTTCTGGCGCACGGTTCCTCGGTTTCTTCACGGCCGAGTTTCGATCTGGTGGTTCCAGGTCATGGTGAATACTCGCTGATGGATACGTTCGCCGAATACGGTTTCGACGTTTGGACCATGGACTTCGAGGGTTATGGCCGGTCGGGGATTGGACCCGGCAACTCCGATATCGCTTCCGGAGTCGAAGATATAAAGGCCGCTTCCGAAATAATTCTTCGCGAGACTGGGCTATCACGGTTTCACCTCTATGGAGAATCCGGCGGTGCGTTGCGAGCCGGCGCATTTGCGATGGCCGAACCGCAACGCGTGGAACGATTGGTTCTCGTGTCCTTCACCTGGACTGGCCAGGGTTCGCCGACGCTTTCGAAGCGCTCCGAATCGGCGGATTATTATCGCACCCACAACCGGCGTCCCCGTGACAGGGACATGATCCGCAGCATTTTCACGCGCGACAAGCCAGGAACCTCCGACCCGGCGGTCGCCGAGGCCATGGCGGATGCGGAATTGAAGTTCGGAGATAGCGCCCCCACCGGTACATATCTGGATATGACCACGCGTCTGCCAATTGTCGATCCCTTGAAGGTGCATGCGCCGGTGCTCATCGCCCGCGGCGAATACGACGGCATCGCCACTGAAGAGGATCTGCTCAATTTCTTTCAGAAGCTTCCGGTGCCAGATCGTGAGTTCGTCATCCTTCCTGGCGCCTCCCATTCGATTGCCCTCGGTCTCAATCGCAACCAGCTCTGGCACGTCGTACGCTGCTTTCTGGAAATGCCAAAGCGCATGGACATCGAGAACCATAAGGGATTACCGGATGGCTGATCGATGGCGTAGGACATCTATTGAGCTTGACCCATACGAAGAACAAAAAACGTTTTCAGAAGATATGCGCGTCAGACAGCAGCCCGTCAACCGCTCAACAGACCTAAGTCCAACTTCGGTGAAGCCCTAATTTGTGGGATCTACCAATCAGGTGATCGGTCGAGCCCGTAAGGCCCACGCCGAGTCCGAAATTGATCTCCCACTGCGGCGCGATATTCAAATCAATCGCAGGGAAAATCTACGGGCCAGTGCCATTTCTTCGGAACGGCAACTCGCGGCCGGATGTGATCTCCCACCCACTGCCAGCTCTGGCCCTCAAGTTGTTCATCTTGGCCTATCAGCCAGGCCAATATGCATCAATACCTCGCTTTTAACGGCAGGCAAACGCACTCGGACTTAGGAACCGGTGACAAATAAGTGCGAATGAGGATTACGCTAAAGGAGTTCAGGCAGACTTAAGGAGGCTTTGAGACAATACGTTCAGGTTGTGATGTTATGCGCGTACTCCTAGTCGAAGACGAACAGCGGCTCGCCGAGAATATCGTTGCCGCTTTGCGCGAAACTGGACTGGCGGTGGATCATGTTGCTGACGGAGAAGCGGGCTCGCATCTCGTCGAGCAGGACATATATGACGCAATCGTGCTCGACCTGATGCTTCCCGGCAAAAGCGGTCAGCGTGTTCTGCAAGATCTGCGGCGAAGAAAGCTCCATACTCCGGTTCTCATTCTCACCGCACAAGAAAGCAAAGAGTCGGTTGTGAATCTGCTTAACGCGGGAGCGGACGACTATCTCAGCAAGCCATTTGATCTGGGAGAGCTTCTTGCCCGGATCAAAGCTCTCATACGACGCGCAAAAGGCGTCTCTACCCCAGTGTTGGTGGTTTCGGATCTGGAATTGAATACGGTGCAGCAAACGGTCCGCCGCCGGGGCCGGGTTCTCGATCTCTCGCCTACGGAATACCGAATTCTTGAATATCTCATCCATCGGCCTCGCGCAGTTGTTTCGCAGCAGGAGTTGCTAGAACATCTGTACGATTTCGACTGGGAGCATCATTCCAACGTGATCGAAGCTCATGTCTCGAACCTGCGAAGAAAGCTGAATGTCGAGGGTACAGAGCCGCTGATCGAGACGTTGCGGCATCGCGGATACCGACTCCGGGAAGAGAGCGCTCCGCAATGACAGGATCCGTTTCCATCACACGCCGGCTTATCATCACGGTTCTTGTTTTAGAACTGGTATCTGCGGTTGCCCTGATTGGCGCGATCACTGCCCATGAGTGGAGCGTGCAGTTGAAAGTCTTCGACGCATCGTTGGTGGCGACGGCCGAGTCGTTGATGGGGGCAGTGCAGGACAAAGAGGATGAAGGCGACAATGTCATGCTCGACATGCGCGGCGTACGGGTCGCCAGGGATGCCGCGTTTCGCGTCGAGGATGAGCGAGGTAGAGTGCTTGGCTCTGCTGGAGATGCGCCACGTTTGCCGAATGCTGCGCTCGGGGCGCCAGTTTTCCGCAACGCGGCTGTAAACGGCCGAGATTATCGATTTCTCGTGCTCAATGAACTTCGGATTGTTGATCCGGGTGAACCAGACGGTGGAGTTCGCCACAGCATCACGATCATCTACGGAACTCCGGTGCGCCATGTGTGGCACGAAGTTGGTGAGGCGATTCGCTTCTTTGCGATCGCTACTGCGCTCCTATTAGGGATTACCGCGGTTGTGATGGCGTGGCTGGTGCGAAAGGGACTATCACCTGTCCATGAACTCGCGCGCGAAGCGGAGAGCATCAGTTCGAGCGAGTGGCAATTCCGCGCGCCCACTAGCGCGAAAGAAACTGCGGAGTTGCGGCCTCTTGCGGCCGCCCTCGAAGGCGCACTGGCACGGCTGCAGCGTTCATTCGAGCAGCAGAGACGGTTCACGAATGATGCTGCCCACGAACTGAAGACCGACGTGGCAATCGTCAAGTCTTCGCTGCAACTACTGTCGATGCGGAAGCGCACTGTCGAAGAGTACGGTCAAGGCTTGGCGCTGAGTCTGGAGGACTTTACTCGACTGGAGTCCACCGTGGAGAAGATGCTAACTTTGGCGCGACTGGAACAACCTCTGGAGAGTACCGGCAGTTCAAGGGGTTCTCGGTTCTGTTCTTTGCGCGATACAGTCGAGGACGCTCTGCATCAGAGCAAGCCTTTCGCCCGGCTGAAGTGCATCGACGTTACGGTCGAATTCAGCGCTGATGCCAGGGTTCCGATTGATAGCCGCGACGCGCTTTTGCTGTGCTCGAATATCTTGTTGAACGCACTGCAGCACGGCCCCAACGGATCAGCCGTACGGATTACGGCAATTACGAGCGCGGAAACGGTTCAGCTGACGGTACAGGATCAGGGAGAGGGCATCTCAGAAGACGATCACGCTCATGTTTTCGAACCTTTCTATCGGGGTGACCCCTCCCGAAGCCGGAAGAATGGAGGCACTGGCCTTGGACTTTCGATTTGCAAAGCAATCTGCCGAGGTGCGGGGGGATCGATCGAGATCGCGAACCACCCTGCAGGCGGCGCTTTGGTCACAGTGATCCTCCCGGCAGAAGCCGCTGCCGTTGGTTCCACACTTTCAGGTTCGCTTAAGGCAGAGTAGCTACACTCACACAACCGGCATAACGCCGAGTCTTCCGAGGAGTTCACCATGCGCTTTTATAAAGGGATAGTCGTGGCCGCAGTAGTTTCTATTGCGGCGCTATGCGCTGCGCAAGATTATCACGTTACGGATCACTGGAAGCTCGGAGGTCAGGGCGGATGGGATTACCTGCTGAGCGACGATGCCGCACATCGCCTCTATGTCACCCACAACTCACGCGTCGAAGTCGTGGATACGACCACAGGAAAGCCCATTGGCGCCATCACAGGTCTGAAGAGCACACACGGTGTGGCGCTCAATCCTGATGGTAAGACCGGCTACATCAGCGACGGCGCAGGAAACGCAATCGTCGTATTCAATCGCGCCGACTTCTCCATCCGGGCGACCGTGCCGGCCGGCACAAATCCCGACGGCATCACCTTCGAACCGGCAACCAAGACCGTGTGGGCCTTTAACGGGCGCAGCAAGAACGTCTCAGTACTGGATACTTCTTCCAACGGGATCGTGGCTACGATCGACTTGCCTGGCAAGCCCGAGTTCCCCCAGGCCGACGGTAAGGGATCGGTGTTCGACAATATTGAGGACAAAAACGAAATCGTCAAGCTGGACGCAACCAGTCACAAAGTAGTTGCCGTATGGCCCCTGACAGGCTGCGAATCGCCTTCCGGGATGGCAATTGACCGCGACAAGCATCGCCTTTTCTCAGTCTGTGATGGCGGGAAGATGGCCGTAGTTGATTACGAGTCAGGCAAAGTGCTCGGTCTGGCTGCCATCGGCGACTCGCCCGATGCCGCCGGCTTTGATCCGAAGCACGGATTGGCATTCTCTTCAAACGGAGGCGATGGCACGCTCACCATCGTGAATGCCGAAAAGCCCGGATTTCCTGTGCTTCAAACAGTGCAGACGGAAAAAGGCGCACGTACCGTGACGCTTGACACCGAGACAGGACGCATCTACCTGGTGACTGCGCAGTTCGGACCTGCTCCAGCACCTACCGAAGCCATGCCTCATCCGCGACACAGCATCGTGCCGGACACGTTTGAGATCATTGTTGTGAAACCCTAGAGATCCGAAACCCGAACTGATGAAGCCTGCGATCGCGATCGCAGGCTTTCTTACGTCGCAACCAGGTGGCGGGATCGAGTGAGAAGGTAGTAGATAACCGGAGTGACAATCAGACTCAACGCCATCGAGATCGTCAATCCTCCGATCACGGCAATGGCCAGGGGCTGAAGCATCTGCGATCCAGAACCGAGCGCAAACGCGAGTGGCAGCATCCCGCAGATTGCTGCCGATGCGGTCATGAGAATCGGGCGAAGGCGGCGTCGTGCAGCGTGAACCATCGCTTCCCGCGCCGATCCGCCTTCTTGACGGAAGCGTTCATCCGCATCCAGGAGCAGGATCCCATTCTTCGCGACAATTCCGATGACCATGATCAGGCCCATGAAGGATGCAACGTTGAAGGTTGTACGCGTGACCAGCAAGCCGAATACCACCCCCGCGATAGACAACACCGACGATGTGAGAATCGCAATCGGCGCGGAGAAGTTGCGGAACTCGATCATCAGCACGCCAAAAACCAGCGCCAGAGAAAGAAGGAGAACACCCAGCAATTCACGAAAGGACTGTTGCTGCTCCTGATAAGTCCCGCCGTATTCCACTCTCACGGTAGCCGGCAGGTGCATTGCGTTGACTACGCGCCGCACCTTCGCGATTGCAGTTCCGAGATCGGAACCTTCAAGCCGCGCCGTCACCGTAATAAGCTGTTGCAGGTTCTCGCGTTTTATCTCGTTTTGCGGCGGCAGTTGCGTCACCTGCGCCAACGATCCCAGGGTTGCCAGCTTGCCGGATGAACTATTGAAGACCGTGTTCTGGATCGTTTGCAGCGATCGGCGGGTCTCCTCCCCCAGTCGAACGCGAACCGTGTAGGGCCTTCCCTTCGCAATGAGCGGGTCGGTCGTGGTTACCCCGTCCAGTATGGAGGTCGCGTCTTCGGCGATTTCGGTGGGCGTGAAGCCGGTGCGAGCAGCAACAGTCGGATCGATCTGGAAGTTCGTCGCTGGGCCACTGATAGTATTGTCGATGCCGTTCTCAACGTCGACAACGCCGCTAATCTTGCCGATGGCGTCACCGAGGCGCGGGCCAAGATTCGTCAGCAGCGCGGCGTCACTGCTAAAGACTTTGATCTGAATCGGCTCCGGCGCGTTCGATAGATCGCCAATCATATCCTGCAGTACCTGGGTAAACTCCACATCGAGCTCGGGCTCAGTCCTCTTGATCTGGGCGCGCGCCTCCGCGATCACCTCATCGATTCCGCGGTCGCGCTTGCTCTTCAGTTTCACCGTAATGTCGCCAGTGTTGGCCTCAGTGACCGCGGCCAGCCCCATCTGAAGGCCGGTGCGGCGCGAGGTGCTTTCGACTTCCGGAATGGCATGCAGCATTCGATCCACGTGTTGCAAAACCCGGTTTGTCTCCGACAGCGAGCTACCGGCGGGCATAATGTAGTCGAGGATGAACCCGCCTTCGTCCATCTCCGGCAAGAGATCGGAGCCGAGCGCGCGATAACAAAAAAACGTGCCCACCACCAGAATTGCGCACACTCCCAGCAGCATGAACGGACGATTCAGCGACCAGCTAAGTCCGCGCTCATGCCATTGCAGGACTTTGCGCATGAGTCGTCCATGCTGGTCGTGGCTCGCATCGCTCTCACTGCGCCGGTCTCGCAGAAAAACGAGGCTGAGCGCGGGCGTCCAGGTGACAGCAAGAAGCAATGACGTAAGCAGCGCTGCCGTCATCGTAATCGCGAGCGCGCGGAAAAAGCTTCCGGTCACGCCGGTCACGGAAACCAGCGGCAGAAAGACCACTACCGGCGTAATGGTTGATCCAACAAGCGGCACGGCGATCTCTCGCAGAGCAAGCCGAGTTGCTTGCGCGCGAGTCTCGCCACGGTCGCGATGCGAAACAATGTTCTCCACTACTACAATCGCGTCATCGATCACCAATCCGATGGCTGCGGCCAGGCCGCCGAGGGTCATCAGATTGAAGCTTTCTCCAATTGCCCACATCAAGAGGATGGTGATGGCGACCGTCACAGGAATGACCAGGCCAGCGACAACGGACGATGTCCAGTCACTAAGGAAAAGGAACAGAACGATGCAGGCCAGCAGAAGCCCGATGAGGATCGCGTCACGGACGCTTCGGATGCTCTCGCGAACGAGTTCCGACTGATCGTAGTAAGGCTTGAGCTGCACCCCGGCTGGCAGCGTCTTCCGGAGTTGCTGAACTTTTGCCGCGACCGCATCGGCGACGGCGACGGTATTGCTCGAAGGCTGACGCGTGACGTTTAGCAAAACCGCAAGGCCGAGATTTGCTGTCACCGCCGTGTACACCGGCAACACTCCGGCCTGGACCGTCGCTACATCCGAAACATGCACAGCCACTCCGCCTGGCGTAGTCTTGACGACGAGATGGCCGAGTTGCTCGGCATCGTGCGCCTGTGCCCCGACCAGGGCGAGAATTAACTGGTGATTGGCTTCGTAAAGCCCCGGCGAGTCGATGATGTTCGATGCCTGCACCGAGTTGACGAGGTCAAGTATTGTGACCCCGGCGTTTTGCATCCGCACCATATCGGGCACGATGTGGAACTCCGGCACCTTGCCGCCCTGCACTGTAATCGTGCTCACGCCCTCGACCCGGTTGAGCGGTGGTTTGAGCTGGTAGGTAGCCAGTTCCCACAGTTGCGTTTGCGAGAGCCGGTCGGAGGTGAGGCTGTAACCAAGAATAGGAAAAGTGGCGAACGTAAGACGATTGGTGGTGATCACTACCGTGGTGGGAAGCGACTGCCGGACTCTGCTGATGGCTGCATCCACCAGTTGGAGCGTTCGGAACATGTCGACGCTCCAGTCAAAAAACAGGCTAACTTCAGCTGAGCCTCGGCTGGTAGTTGACCGGACTGTGACCAGGCCAGGAACCGAATTGACCGCATCTTCGATCGGCTTCGTGATAGTGACCTGCATCTGCTCGACTGGCATCACACCGTTATCGACGCCGATCACCACGCGCGGGAAATTCGTCTCGGGGAAAACTGAGATTGGAACCCGCTGCGCCGCATAAATGCCGGCAAGTGACAACACAATCAGAAAGAAGAAGATCGGTCGCCGATAGCGAACCAGCCAGAACGTTCTCTTGTCGTGGGGCGACAAAGACCGTGGCTGCAGAGACGGTTCTGTCACTTCGTGTCTCCGCCGGTGTGGTCCTCGCCTTCGGCAGCTTTGCCTATCGTTACCTTCGTTCCGTCGTCCAAGCCGTATGATCCGGAAGTGATAACCGTCTCAGATGCGTCGAGCCCCTTCGTGACCTGAACGTCTTCGCCATCGTCAATGCCCAGTTCCACGGCTAGCTTGTGAGCGACTCCGTCGGCGCCGACCACCATCACAGACTTCGAACCGTCCTGCGCCGTCAGCACGGCGGAGAGCGGAACTTTCAAGGCATTGGCAACCGTCTTTCCCTTAATCGAGGTTCTTACCGGAGTTCCCGCTTTATACCTTCCGCCCTTGTTACTTATGCGGAGCCACACTTCCACCGTCGTGCTGCCGGGATCGAGCGCTGGACTAACCAGGAAAACCTTCGCCGGCACGGGCTGCTTTACAGCGGGAATCAGAACCGAGGCCTCGTCGCCAACCTTGAGTTGCTGGGCGACCGTTTGCGCCAGATGAACTTTCGCGATCAGCGAAGATGTGTCCATCACGGTGATCAGCGGCGTGCCCGAGTTGGCAGTCTCGCCGGCAAACAGAGGACGGTCGGTTACAACTCCGGTAATCGGACTGCGAATTTCCGAGTACGAGACCTGCGCCTCTGCGGCCAGATATTTCCCTTTCGCGGAGGAGAGTTGCCCCTGCGCCTGTTGGACTAAAGCCTGGCGGCTCACTGCCTTTAAGGAATCCAGATGATTTCGCGCCACACCGTATGCTGCTTGCGCCTGCACCAGGGCCGCTGCCGATGTGTCGTAATCTCTACCCGCAATGGCTCCTTCAGCGAAGAGTTTTCGCCGCGAATCCACGATCTGCTGCTGCAGATCGAGCTGCGCTTTGGCCTCGGCCACATCTAACTCGGCCTTGTGGTAATCCTCTTGCACCTGGGCCTTCGTCTGCATTTCAAACGACGCCTGTGCGGCTGTGTACTGCCCACGGTTATCCAGCGCCTGGGCATCGAGGTCGCGATTCTCAAGCACGGCCAGCGGTTGTCCCTTTTTCACCTTCGAGCCGCGCTGCACATAGAACGTGCGCACCGGCGCTGTAATCTTCGGAGAAATCGCCGCCTCCGCTACCGGGGAAAGAGTTGCATCGGCCGTGATGTACTCGGAAATCGCACCCACTTCAGGACGTTCCGCCTGCACGGTCACCAGAGCAGCGGTGCCGGCATCGTTCCCTTTGTTGCAGCCCTGTAGCAGAATTGCCAGGAGTAGCGCGAGCGCCAACCGGCTCAGGCTCCGATGAACTTGTGATTTTCGAAAAGGGCTCACGTTTGCCGTCACATTGTTCCAGTCAGTACTTGCAATCCGGCCAGAGCGTTCTGGTAGCGAACCACTCCATCGGACTGCGCCGTTGCCACCGACACATAGGCGGTTTGCGCGTCCACGACTTCAAGCGCAGTGGCCTCGCCAGCCGAATATCGTAGCGTTGTCAGATGCAGGCTCTCCGCCGCAGTGCGTACGCTCAGATCGAGCAGCTCCACTTGATCTCGTGCAGCCGACGCCTCGGCATATGCCTCTTCCAGCGCGGCGATGAGTCTCCGCTGGGCCACTGTAAGCATTACTTTTGCGGCGTCGCGCCGGATTTCGCTCTGCTTGATGCGCTTTTGCGTCGAGAACCAATCCCACACCGGAATGTTGAGCGTGCCGCTGATGGAGTATCCAAGATTCTGTACGCCTGAGGGATTGCGTTTTGCAAACTGAGGGGCGTCGATTCCATAACTGAAGTTCAACCCGACATCGGGCAGATAGGCCGCTCTCGCCGAAGCAACTTCTGCATTCCCGGCTTGCACCTCCGCTAACGCACCCCGCAGTTCGGGATTGTGGGTTTCAGCCAGCCGGTTCACTTCCTCCCGCGTGGGCAGTGATAGCGGCGCCGCCGATTCTTCAGTCGAGTAGGGCGTCCGCGGATCAGGAAAAAGAAGAACCGCCAGTTCGAGCCGTGCCTTGTCAGCGGCTAGTGTCGCATCGTTCAGGTCCCGCTGGCGCTGCTGCTGTTGCAACTGAGCCTTCACAACATCGGCATGCGCAGCCTCACGCGCGGCTTCGCGCTTCTGTGTCAGATCTGTGAAGGACTCTGCCTCATGCAAAGCTTCCTCCAGAAGATGCTGCTTGGCTTTAGAAACTGACACCGAGTAATACAGGTTGACCACGCTCGCTACGAGCCCCCGCCGTGCGATTTCCAACTCCGCGGACGCGCGCGCGGCATTGGCTGCGGCAACTTGCGCATCAGCAAAATGCTTCAGGCCGATCGTCTCATTGATAGACGCCTGGCTGATGTACTCGTGAATCGAGTTGTTCGCGATAAAGATTGGGGCCGGCTCCGTCCCACCCTGCACGCCCTGAATAAACTCTCCGTTCGGTTGGGTGTAGAGCAGTTGATTATCGTAGGTGACAGAAGGCAGCAACGCAGCCCTTGCCAGATAACGATCTATACCCGTTGTTTTCTGAGCCGCGACGGCGTTCGCAAAGGCCGGCTCGTTTTCTTGCGCCCGATGAATCGCCTCGGAAAGCGAGATTACTACGGAGTTCGTCGGCTTGACCTCCTGGGCCAAGGAAGTCCCGGCGAGACCGGCAGCATTTATTAAAGCTAGGGCTCCGGCAACAAGGCTGAGTAGATTGCGATCGCGCCCTCTCATGCTTCGTAGAATAGATGTGCAACCTTAAGACTTACTGAAGCGCAGAATAAGGACAGAAATGAAAACCCGTCGGGATTTACGTTTCCACGAAGTCGGCATGTCATGGTCTCGACCGGCCTGTCGATCACAGTCGGTCTCGGACGACCGGGCTTGGTGACGGACTCTCCACACAAACACGGTTACGAAGAACCACTCCGCATGCCACTGCTCCTGGCGGATCTTCGAACATGCCCAGCACTCTCCATTCAATCTCGACCGACCTATAAATTACGAACCGGGCGTAAGCGATCACAATTACAACCAATACAGCCGGGCAGATCAGGGCAAAGAGAGCAACCACCACGATGGCATATACAAATGAGATGAGGACGCGCCGCCCGTACCGCTTGTCCACGGACTTCAGACCCTCGCGCATCGGGATTTCCTTCAGTTCGCTAATGGGAATACCGCCACTGTCTTCCCCCGCACAGATGATACAATGCTTACAACAGTTACAAGAAGGAGGCCCGATGAAGGAAGCGCGTTCAATAGTGATCAGTATGCGCCTGCCAGTGGAGAGTGGAAGACGTTTGAGGCGCATCGCGAGTCGGCACGGCTGGACCCCGAGTGATGCTAGCGCTCGCTTGGTGGAAGAGGGCTTAAGGCGGTCGGAATTTGCCTTTTTGGATTTTCGGGATTCACCGGCTGGCAGGCAGGCCTATATCCAAGGAACCACCCTAGCGATGTGGGAAGTTATGTTGCTTCTTCGAAGCTACGAGGAAAATGTCAAGGACGTGGCCAAGCATCTAAATTGGCCCGAAGCGAAGGTTCGCGCTGCCCTTAACTACTCGGAGGCATTTCCTGTGGAGGTAAACGAGGCGATAGCAGAGAACGATGCAACCGATTTCGATAGCCTAAAACGCATGCTTCCCCAAGCGGTCGACTTTGCCGTCAGAAAGACCAAGCGCGGCTGACATGCTCAAGCTGCTTCTAGACGAACACATTTCCCCAGAGGTAGCGAATGGCGTGCAACGTCGGAATCGATCGCTAGTTATCCACTCGATGGCGCAATGGGAGAGTGGAAACTTTCTTGGGAAGGAAGATTCCGTTGGCTTGTTAGAGGCAGCGAAACAACGGTTGACCCTGGTCACGTATGATCGCAGGACGATTCCCCCATTGCTAAAGCTCTGGGCAGAAGAAGAACGATCCCATGGCGGTGTGGTCTTTGTCGATGAAAGGACAATCTCGCCGGCGGACGTTGGGGGGCTTGTGCGCGCTCTGATTTCGCTCGCTGGCGAAGTCGGGGAAATGAACTGGACCAACCAAGTGTACTTTTTGCGGAGCGGACGCTGACGCCTCACCACGATCACCAAATACAACCGAGGGACTGCTCGGATGCCGGGTTCTTGCGAGAGTGTGGCACTCTGGGTGCGAGTTGTGTGCCAGATTTGACCTCTCGACAATTGGCGCGATGACTCACGGCCGATCAGTCGTCTTCGGATTACTTCCGGGTTAGCCGGTCAGAACGAAGGCGCTGGCGCGGCGGACGCTGCCGCGTGGTGATGTCGGCAGTCTTCGATTTTCAGTTCAGATAATTTGTGGGTCACAAGGAGGTGTCCCTGTGACCCATCTACGCAAAATGATGCTGGAAGAACTCCAGCGTCGTCATTACTCTGAGACTACCGCACAGCGTTACATTCGCTTCATCGAGCGCTTCGCCCAGCACTTCCACCGCTCGCCCGATCGCTTCAATCCCACGGATCGCGAAGGAACATCGAATCGTGCTAAACCGGTGCAATACCCGAAGAAGATGTACGTCTCGGACGAACGCATGCAAAGCACGGCCGGATCAAGGGAAGAAATGAGGGTGCCGGCGGCAGAGCGGCTTGAGCCAGTGCGCGGACTGCCATCATCGCGGAGGCGAAAGCTAAACCAATTCTCATTCTCATTAGGGTGCGGTCCTCTACCTGACAGCATCGGCATTCGTAGCCCCGTTCTTGTCGGATGGCGGGTCAAAAATTGCTAACCGGCCGCCACGGATCTGCCCGGAATGCGGCGCGCGCACAGATGGCGCGAAGTATTGTGAGGTTCACGAAAAAGACGATCTGGCGCTGCGCGACCAGACCGGATCGCAATCGCCGGCGCCGGTCGGCAATCCTGGGCGGGCTGCGGCGCTTCTACGATACCTGCTTGTGGCGGGTACAGACTCGCCGGCTGATTTTGGGGCGAGATCCCGAATGCCGGATTGCGGTGTTGTGCGGCGGACGCGATCGGTCAACCAATGTGGGCCACATCGTCCGCATCGACCTCTACATCGCGCGGAAGGATTGCCATCAGATTTACTTCTTCGATCCGGTAGAATCAGCGGCTCGGATGTACCGAACCATGCGGAGTGAAAAGATTCGTGTAAGAATTTTCAAGTCAATCAACGAATCGTTGTGGCGCCAGGAAGAGGTCAGGGCTTACAAGGCAGGCGTCTCGTCGCTTAGACGCAATCTTTTTCCGCCACACGGTGGGCTAGTTATCCACCCCAAGAGCTTGTATATTCGTTCAGGCTCACCTCTCCTGAGAATGGAAGAAATCTTTGAGCATTTCCAGTTCCTTGCGTAGACCACCTCTGTCCCGGAGCTCCAGCGTGTTGCGTGGGCTCGTCGCCTTCGCGTTGCTTTTTCCTTTCGTGTTCTTCGTTAATTCGGCTTTCGCGATAGGAACTCCAAAACAGGTCGGGAAAGACCTCTACGCGTGTATCGCGGACAATGATGCGAGCGCGAATTCTACCTTCCTGGTCGGCAATGCAGGAATTCTCGTGGTTGACTCCGGGCTCAATGAAATAGAGGCGGGAAAGTGCGTGGCGGAGATACGCAGCGTTTCGAGGCTGCCGATTCGGTACCTCATCAACACTCACTATCATCTCGACCACCAGGGCGGAAATAAGATATTCAAGCCCGAAGCGAGCGTCATCAGTACAGGGTGGACCCGCATGCGCACGATGGAGCTGCGCAATGACTTGCCACCGAGGCTTCCGATCACGGTTGTGCCGGCAGACATCACCTTTGAATCCGCTCTTACGATTCATCTTGAGCCTTACACGGTTGAAGTTATCTCGGGCGCTCCCGGGCACACCCTGGGTGACGCGTACGTCTACTTCCCGGAGCAGAAGGCGATCGCGACCGGCGACCTCTTTATGGGCCATTCGTGCCCGGCCATGGACGAAGGCAGCGTTTCTCACTGGATCGCCACACTGAATGCGTTCCTGGCAACACCCAGCGAGGTTTTCGTGCCGGGGCATTTCGAAGTCGGCGATCGCAAGGATCTGGCTTTTTTTCACGACTATCTCTCCGATCTGCAGGCTCAGGTGGTTGCTCTTTCGGCACAGGGAATGACACTGGAGCAGGTGAAACGAAAGATCAAGCCCGGACGCTTCGCTGGATTAAGGCAGTTTCCGCAGTATGAAGCGACCTTCGCTGATAATGCTGCATCGATTTATCTGCAGCTTCATTCGACAAATCCTTAGCAGACAATTGATAGGTTCCGCAAGCAAATTGGGAGGCATGTATCGAGGCCTGAGATCCGTAAGCACTGCGTGGGTGTGGATCGGCAGGGTGGAAATCTTCTCTTAGACTTTCCTCTCGGCAATTGGCTCCTCCCCTCTTTTTACTAAACAGCGGCAAGCTGACGCTGAATCGAACAATCGATTAACATCTTTCTGGAGAATGCACAGCTATGACCGAAGCAGAGATGATCGCCCAATGGGAAAAGCACATCGGCTATGAATTTTCGACTCGCGACGTCTCCTCGACGATTGCCACAATGGTGCATGATGCCTACGTCAACCACATTCCGGTTATGACTGGCGGCTACGGCCACGAAGCGTTGCGCAGGTTTTATCAGGAAGACTTCATCTCGCCGATGCCGGCGGACACCTCGATCCGGCTGGTTGCCCGTACCCTGGGTCAGGATCGACTGGTGGACGAGATCATTTTCTCCTTCACCCACACGGCGGAGATGCCGTGGATGCTCCCGGGGGTTCCACCAACCGGCCGCTCTGTCGAGGTTCCACTTGTGGTGGTTGTCGGATTTCGCGACGGCAAGCTCGCACACGAGCGTATCTACTGGGACCAGGCGTCTGTGCTCAAGCAAATCGGTCTTCTTACGGACCCAACGCTTCCTGTATTTGGAGCGGAGACTGCACACAAGGTGCTGAATCCAGCCATGTCCTGACTTCAACCGCACCTATTTCGAATTGAATTCTTTTGTATACTGGTTTGGCGCATCAATCGCAAGACTAAGTTGACGCACAATTACGAATCGCCATGAGCCAAGTGGTCAATCAGCCTTTAGGCGCATCCCGAGCCGTCGCCTTTCCGTCCGCTCGCGTCCGCTCGCTGTTTCCCGCGCTCAATCAGAAGCCCGCCTTCATCTTCTTCGATAACGCCGCTGGCGCGCAGATTCCGCAAGTCGTCTTCGACGCGATCCACCGCCATCTTCTGCACCACAATGTGCAGCGAGGCGGACGCTACACCAAGAGCATGGAGGTGGACGATGCCATCGCTCGCGCCCGCGATAGCGTGGGCCTACTGATCAACGCGCGACACCGTAACGAGATTGCCTTCGGCATGAACGCCACCTCGTTCCTCCGCCTACTTAGCCTCGCGATCGGCCGCACTCTCAAAACCCGCAACGAGATCGTGGTTACCGAACTCGACCACGAAGCGAACATCGCAACCTGGCTGCAACTGGAGCGCGAGGGAGCAAAAATCGTGTGGTGGAAGATGCGCGAAGACAACAATCTTCATGTGGAGGACCTGGCGCTGCTGTTTACCTCGAAGACGCGGCTGGTTGCCTGCACTGTGGCTTCGAATGCCCTGGGTTCCATTGTCGATGTCGCCGCTGTTGCCAAACTGGCGCACGCCGCGGGCGCAGAGGTCGTTCTCGACTGCGTGCACTATGCGCCTCACGCAATTGTCGATGTACAGGCATTCGACTGCGACTATCTCATTTGCTCCGGTTATAAGGTTTTCGGTCCCCACATGGGCTTTCTGTGGGGGCGTCTAGAGCTGCTCACCGAACTCCCCACTTTCCGCGAAGACTTTATTCCTGACGCTCCTCCCGGCAAGATTGAGGCCGGAACTTTCGTTTACGAGAATGTTGCCGGGATGGACGCCGCTGTCAGCTATCTTGAAACACTCGGGGCCAGCCTTGCCCGCGAAGAGGAAAATACAACGCTCGTATCCCGGCGGGACTTCCTTGTCCACGCCATGACAGCCATACGCGAGCATGAAGCGACGCTTTCTCGGGAGATGCTCGAAGTTCTACAGGCCGCCGGGGCCACTGTGTATGGCGTCGACGACTCCGCGCGCCTGGCCGAGCGCGTTCCCACACTTTGCTTCAACCTTCCGAACGTTGCGCCATCGTTTGTGACCGAGACTATGTCGGACCGTGGAATCGGCATTCGCGACGGCCATATGTACACTCCGCGACTGATGAAGCACCTTGGTATCAATCTTGATAGCGGCGTCATCCGTGCCTCGCTTCTCCACTACAATACTGTCGAAGAAGTTCGCGAGTTCGGGAACGTACTCGGCAACATTCTTCGGAGTCAGTAATCCCGCCCCCCGCGTCAATGCCTTCTCCATCCGCCACATCCAACCCGATCGAGAACGCTCGCGAACTCGAACGCCGGCTTACGCAACGCCAACTTACCATGATGACGATCGGCGGAGCGATCGGAGTCGGACTCTTCCTCGGTAGTTCTGTCACGATCCGGCTCGCCGGCCCCGGCGTCATCCTCTCGTATATTTTCAGTGCCATCATTGCTGTGATCGTCGCTTACGCTATTGCGGAGATGGCCGTCATCCACCCGGTCGCGGGGTCGTTTGGTGTCTACGCTCAGACGTACCTCAACGAATGGTCAGGTTTCGCGGTCCGGATTACCTATGCTTCCGTTCAAACCATTGCCATCGGCGCGGAGGTTACGGCGGTTGCCATCTACTGTTCCGTCTGGTTTCCTGCAGTGACGCAGTGGGTCTGGGTAGTCGGAGTTTCGGTGGCCCTTATTGTCATCAATGCCCTGCGGGTCGGCAACTTCGCGGAATTCGAATACTGGTTCGCGATTATCAAGGTCATCGCGATCGTGGCGTTTATCTTAGTTGGGCTGGGACTTATCTTCGGCCTCGGTCCCATTCATGCCGTAGGATTCTCCAATCTCACCAAACATGGCGGGTTTCTTCCGCACGGTATGAAGGGAGTCTGGCTTGCCATGAGCCTGACGCTCACCAGCTACATGGGCTTGGAGATCATCGGGGTGACCGCTGGCGAGGCATCAGAACCGGGAAAAACCATCCCTCGCGCCATGCGCGCTGTGTCTCTCCGGCTCATCCTGTTCTATGTGCTCTCAATCACCGTAATGCTCGCGATGACTCCGTGGGACAAGATCGGCAGTGGGATTACCGGCAGTCCGTTTGTGTTGGCCTTCACGACCGTGGGTATTCCCTACGCCGCCGGGATCATGAATTTGGTTGTTATCACCGCCGCTTTATCGAGCGCGAACACCAATCTCTACCTCACCAGCCGCACTCTCTTTTCGTTGTCCCGCGACGGCTTTGTGCCAGAGGCACTCGGCTGGGTTGGCGAGAATGGCGTACCCTACATTGCCCTGATCGCATCGACTTCCGGCATGGCCGCTGCCATCATGCTGGCTATCTTCGCCCCCAGCCGATCTTTTTTGTCGCTCTACGGTGTTGCGGTCGTCGGTATGTTCTTCGTCTGGATCGTCATCTTGCTGGCCCATCTTGGTTTTCGCCGCTCGCTGGGCCGAACTCGCGTCGCTCTGTTGCCGATTCGGCTGCGATGGTCGCCTTGCTCTCAGATCATTACCCTAATTATTCTGGCCGCCATCGCGATGAGTACATTCCTTGTGGAGGGCCTGCAATACACAGTCCCGGGTTTCGCGGTATTTCTCCTGGCGACCACGGTGGTCTATCGGATGTTGAAACGAAGAAACCGCAATTCTTGATTAGCCCGAACTTTATCTCTATTCTCCTAGGCCGACCATCAGGAACGCGGCAGTAAGCGTTTCCGGGTCACGATGCGAGAGCCGAACGATTCGTTGAAGATCGCATCTTCAGCTCCTTCCCGCTTGCAGGCTATCAGATAGCCCCTGTCAGGCACCTTGAGAACTAGATCCGGCTCGAGGAGTTCCACTTTGGCCCCGCAGAGCGCCCACTCGGCTCCGAGCGCCAGTTCGAACATCACGTTTCGGCCGTCGCGGCTGGTGGCTGTTTCGGATTCAGGTAGAGCGGGCCCACTCAACGCTCTTGTCAATCGCTCGCAAAGCTGTTGGGGCGGGTAGTCACGGAATGCCAGATACACATCGTGCAATTCCAGAGCCTCCGTCAAACCGAATAGGTAGTCCGATTTTGAGATGCCATCAGCTTGGTTCGTGCCGTTTAGGAAGGCTCGCTCCGCTTTTTCCAGCACACGAATTGCGCGATGCGCGCGGTCCGCTTGTCGCACCGGTACACCAAGTCGTTGAAGCCAATCATCAAAGCCCTGGAGATTCTGCAGAATGTCAGCGTATCGGAGTTGTGATGCTTGGTGCACGAGGCGAGTATAGACTGGGAATGCTGATATGCAGATCCTGGCAGCGCACAGAACGCAGTCGCGGATAGTTCCACAGTTTGGAGATCCGTCTTGGGCTCAGGCCCTGACGCATCAATCCATCGTCTGTTACAATCTACACGCCGGGTATGGACAGATGCTCCGGATCGTAGGGCTTGCGTCAGGACTCGTCAGGGATAAACTTCCTTACAGTTTCCTGTCGATAAAACCCCGGAATTCGGTTATATGGGGTGGAAGCAGTTGACACAGGCGACGCGGTTGACAGTAAGAAAAGACAGGAAAATCAAGGGTTTCCAGCTAACCCGGTGAAAACAAAGTGGGGACGTAGTTCAGTTGGTTAGAACGCTGCCTTCTAACCAGATCCCTTTCTTTTCATACATGTACCTCCCGTGCTGTCCATCGTGCTGTCCGTTTCCCTTCTTTTGACCTAGTTCGCGGTCCATGCTACATGTCCCTCGGCGAAGGAGCTGAGGAGATGGGAAGGACAAGACAGTATGCCGGCCGCGTCAACGTCATTAAGAGAATCAAAATAGGCAAGAGATGGCCGTTCGCAGCTGTGGTCGAAAGGAACGGCAAGATGGTGCGCGACCATGTCTGGGTCTCCGGTCGCGATGAGCACCACCCCGAAGGGCACTACCACATCGAGTGGTACCAGGGAGGAAAACGAAGGCGCCAGTCGGTCGGCGATTTTGCTGAGGTTGTCGAAACCGCACGCCGCAAATCAATCGAGGTCAATGCGCAGAAGGCGGGAATCATTGAGGCAAGCCAGGAACCGGAACAGCGGCGCGTCACGATTGGTCAAGCCATTGACGAGTATCTTGATTTCATTAAGGCTCACCGCAAAGAACGAACCTACGTCACCTACCGCTACACGCTCGACAAACTTCTCAGAGTGTGGTGCCGAAGATCTTTCGTGGACCAGATCACCCGCGACGACATCTTGCAGTTCATGACCGATTGCTACAAACACGGTCTTGGCAAACGCACGGTTTATGACAAACTCGTCGTTGTGCTCCAGCTTTTTAAACGTTACGGAAAGATCAAACTGATTGAATCGACGGACTGGCCAGAGTACGTCGATACCATCCGTCCTATTTACGAAGCAGAAGAAATCGAGGCCATGCTCAAACACGCGGACCAGGATGAGGCCGTATTTCTCAAGTTCCTGCTCGCTTCGGGTTTCCGCGACTGCGAGGTTCGTCATGTCGCTTGGCGTGACATGGATTTTCGCAATAGTCTGGTGCGCGTGACTGCCAAACCGCTTTGGGGGTTCGGACCGAAAAACTGGGAGGAGCGGGCCGTGCCGCTTCCTACCGCTCTTGTAGAGCAGCTGCAAGGACTCCGAGAACGGAGACACGGGTTACCTTCACAACTAGTCTTTCCGAATTCAAAAGGGAATCCCGACAGTGAAAACGACATGATCGTCAAGCGCGTCGCCGAGCGCGCCGAATTGAACTGCGGACAGTGCGTCACCAAACACGGAAACAAATGCGCCCAAGGGCCGTACTGCCGCCATTTCTTCCTCCACAAGTTCCGCCACACTTTCGCAACAGAGCATTTGCGGCACGGAGTCGACATCCGGACGCTGCAAAACTGGATGGGCCATCGTGACATTAAGTCCACCATGGTCTACCTGAAGGGTGTGCAATCGAAAGACGCCTTGGCAAAGGTCAATGCAGGGGCTTTGGCCCGTTACGTTGCGTGACGAGGTTAGGTCGCAATGCAGGCTAATTTGAACTGCGATTCCTCACGGGTATAGTGCCACCCGGAGATTCGGAATCTCGAACCCGTTTGACGGGAATTTCGGACTGTCCTAAATAGTGGAGATGCCGTGGCATTAACGGACGGGACTGTCTTCTGTGAGGTGCACAATTATGAGTCTGATAGCGCAGTTGGAAAAAGAAACTCGCGTTTTACGCGCACGGGACGTGGCGAAATTGTTCCAAGTCACACCTCAGCATGTCTACAAGATGGCGGCAGGCGGGAGGCTTCCATCCTTTCGATTCGCAGGGGCAATCCGTTTCGATCCTCATGAATTGGCCAACTGGCTTCGAAAAGCGCAGCCAGTGGCGTTTCGGCCCGAAGAGGGCAACCAGTGGCGTCGTAGCGCATAGTTGGCCGACCGCCGCACCTCTAAGCAAAGCTATCGTCGACCGCAGGGAGCACAAAGTTACCACCCAGAGTGTTCTCAGTTGAAAATTCCTTTCGATGTCTGGCATCGGAATTCATGACCACCATGAACTAACCGAAGGCAGAATTCCTTTGGGTGTCCGTCTTCCCGTGATCCACCGGAAATTGCACGCTCCGAATGGAAGCCCTGCCTTCCCAAATGCCGACTTCTGGCCCGGAATCACTTTCCGGTTTTGGCCACCTCCGCCGCTGGGGCGATTCGCGTTTCGTTCTTGCCGAGATCAAGCACGGTGTTGAGTTGCGAACGGCGCGCGAATAGGTCTTTCATGCGGCGCCTCGTCCTCTGAAAGACTTATGGGCTCGCGTTTGATAATCGAAGAGTGCCAATGTGTGAAATCAAGACGTACAATTCTGCATATAATGGGTAAACGGTGATCACTAAACGGAGGTTGATTACATGGACAGACAAAAAGTGAAAGCTCAGATCGATCTTTTGGCATCCCTCGTCGAAAAGGCCCGCGCGGACAAAGATGACCCGGTAGGCATGTGCCAATGGACCGACGTTAACGGCGACAATCGTTGCAACAACTTTTCGCAGTTTCAGTGCCAGCAGGTATCGGGTACTTGGACTGCTGGACAGCGCTGCCCGTAAACTTGGTAGCCTGATTATTGTTCTCGTGGCTGGCTCACGACACCGCGCGCGCGGCGGCACAATCAACCACTACAGCGGCTGTTGGCCTGAGTCTAACCGTACGTCGCTCTAACGAACAGATCGCCAGAAGCCTGTCGTTCGGATAGCATACTTCTACTACGGATAGCAAACCGGTGCGGTGAATTGATCCGAAGTGCAGACGGCGTCCTTGCAAGTCGGATTAGTGCTCGTAGCGCTGCACCCCGCAAAATGCCAAGGTTGAGCGATGATGCCACAGTAATAGTCCTTTGCAGGAAGCCGACAAGTCTTCTGGCAAGCTGGTTGACCATGTTGTCCGCATTGTGGTGGTGGCGATGGGGGCGCGGGATGGACTGGAGGTGCTGGCATTGGTGGTGGAGTTAGATAGTAGACTTCTATGTGGTCTGTCGACGTGACTTCCTTTCCATCCTGTTCTAAATTGCACTTGCCATTCACCAGCTTACCCACGTGAGTCCCATAGTCATTGACATACGGGAACAAATTGATGCCAGGAATGGTATATTCTTGTTCCGAATAGTGCGCCCGGCATACGTATAAAGGGGAACCGTCGGTGTCGTGGCCACCCAACAACATATGTCCCGGGTCTCCATGTTGGGAATCCCAGTGACCTGGTGATCTGGGGAGCCAGGCAAAGTTGAAATTAGAGGCCGACACGCCCCAACCCCCATAAGTGACAATACATTGCTGGTTATCTAGTAACTTGCCTGGGTGAAGACCAAGGTATTGTCCGGTATTTCGATTAACCAGATTGGCTTGGCAAACATGCTCGTTGCTATGGGCGGTGATGTCAATGCTGCCCCACACAAGATTAGTGCCATACACTAATTTCATTTGCGGGTACGTCCACCATTGCACACCAATTGCGGAAACCGGAATCGGTTCCGGTATAGGGAGTGGGGTATCGCACAACTCGGCAGATGATGACCCTAACCTTGCTTTTGAAGCGACACATGCAGGGGTTTTGTCCTGGTCTCCCGCACAGGGTTGATGCAACGACAGCGCGAGAGCCCGGTTTTCGTAGCATTGGACTTGGGCTGCACATTCGAGCTTCGTTTGAGGCAAGTCTGAGCATGTCAGGGTCAGTTGTTTGGCAAAGTCCGCGCACGCTTGCGAATCTAAGTCATTCGCGCATTTGTCATGCAGATCTCCTGAGCCTGCGTAGCCCAATACGCCGTTACCGGCAATGGTGCTTATAGTTCCTGATTTAACTTCTCGAACGCGCCCATTTCCTCTATCCGCTATATAGATCGAACCATTTGTGTCCACCGCAACTGCAACTGGCTTATTAAGCTGTGCAGCCGTCGGCGAGCCCCCGTCACCACCAAAACTTTGCCTGCCATCGCCTGCTACTGTTGTGATATCGCCTGCTGCATCGACCTTTCGGATTCGATTACTGGAAGAGTCCGCCAGGAAGAGTTGACCGTGACTGTCAACGGCAATGCCGCTAGCCCGCATTATTCGTATATTTGAAGACAACAAAAGCCTCCTCTGTTACAAACATGTTGACTAGACCTGTTTGCGACAACAAAAGAGGCTTCTGAATGTCTGAAGATAACACGACACGGTGTTTGTTGT
>JBAVQD010000174.1:0-14091 GCA_049693675.1 Candidatus Sulfotelmatobacter sp.
TCTATCAAGCTCTCGACGGGCGCGTCTCGCTCTACTACGGCGACACCCGCCTGCAACACACCCTGGCTTCGCCAGGGTGACATTTTCATGTTGCCATTAGGGTGACAAAATCACGTTGCTACAACAGTCCTATTGCGTAATCGAAGTACTGACGTAGCTCTGCGTTTGTTCCCGATGCGCCTGTGTGCCCGTCCTTTAGTTCACTGTGATCGACACCGTAGTCGTGTGCTGTGTTCCATTCGCACTGCCAGTAATGGTCACCGCGTACAAGCCGGCTGGCGTACCGCCGCCAGTCCCGGTAGTCTTTGCACTTCCTGCGTTGCCGCAAGCGCCTTGTAACAGGCAGGCACCGAGAACAGCGAAGGCAAGCATCCACGTCAGCAACTTACTGCAGTCTTGCTTGACGATTCCCACGCTGCCAAACAGCATTCCCGGAATCAACAGCGCGAATATGAGCAGGGCATGTGAACTATGCCCAGAAGGAGGGATAAGCAGGGCAGACGCGCTCCCAGCCGGAGTTATGGTAAGTGTGGCGCTGCCAATATCGTTCGCCACCGATAACTTGCCCAAGGAGCAAGCCGGCGCCGGACTTGATGCAGGGGCGACGCTGCAAGTAAAGGCAACTCCCGATGGATTGAAGCCGTTCTTCGGACTGATTGTGACAGTGGAAGTTGACGGCTGGCCGGGTGTCACCGAAGCGGGCGACGCCGAGGAGGCCGACAGTGCGAAGTCTGCGGAAATCGCCATCGGGCTCGATGTGCTGGCGCCGAAGTCGCTGTCTCCGCTATAAATCGCAGTAATATTGTTAACACCGGCCGAGAGCGACGAAGTGGAAAGTGTCGCGACGCCGCTTCCATTCAAAGCGGAACTCCCAAGCGAGGTGGCGCCGTCCATGAAGGTGACAGTACCCGTGGGAGTGCCTGCGGATGACTGAGTTACAGTGGCGCTCAGGATCAGGCTACCCGATTGCGAACTGTTGGTCAGCGCTATGCTGGTGCTTGCTTTTTGCACGATCTGGCTCAGCACCGAGGAACTGGCGCTGTCGATCGATGCGCCCCCGTAGGAAACGGAAATCGAATGCGTTCCCTTCGAGAGAGTAGAAGTGGTGTAGGTTGCGGTTCCGTTGCCCAGTGGAACCGTTGCCAGAGTCGTGCTTCCATCCATAAATGCGACGGTTCCGGTGAGCGCAGCTCCACCATTTGGCGTCACTGTGGCGGTGAATGTAACTGATTGATTGAAGGCAGAAGGATTCTGCGAAGAGGACAGAGTTGCGGTCGTGGTCCACTGATTTTCGGTTTCATTCAGCGCCGGTGACGTGCTGGCCAAGTAGGTTGAACCTCCGCTGTAAGTCGCAGTAACAGAATGTGCGCCGAGGGTCAGGCCTACATTGCTGAGCACTACCTGTCCGCTGCTGCCGACCGCGACGCTGCCCAGGGAAGTCAGGCCGTCGTAAAAAGTGACGCTTCCGCTCACGGAGCCGGCGTTGAACGACGGGGAAACCGTGGCGGTGAAGCTAACCGGGCCATTCGCAGGATTGGCCGATGCAGTAAGAGCGGTTACAGTCGCGTACTTGAAGGCCGAGGCCACGTTAAGCAGTACAGTGAGGCCGCCGGCCGCTACATCTGGCTTGCCGTCACCATTGAAATCGCCCGCCGCAATTCCTTGTCCGCCGGCTCCGAGGTGCTGGAACGGTTGGAATGTGCCGTCGCCGTTGCCCAACAAGAGAAAATTTCCCGCGCCGGAGGCAACATCCAAATGTCCATCACCGTTGAAATCCGCCAGCGTAAGTTGAGAGACAGATTGCGGTGAAGGCACTGCGATCGTGAGCGGTGTCTGGAAAGTCCCATCGCCGTTGCCCAAAAGCACCGCCAGGAAACCAGTGTTGCAGATCGAGTTGGATTCGCACTGGTCGGTCACGAGCAGGTCGAGCTTACCATCCCCGTTGATGTCTGCAACCGCCAGCGAACCAGCGTATAACCCGGACGTGCCGTACGTGACCGGCGACTGGAAGGTCCCGTCGCCATTGCCCAATAGCACAGCGACCTGGCCAGTGGTGCAGTTATTGTCAGAACATTGGTTGGTCAACAACAGGTCAAGCTTGCCATCGCCATTAACGTCTGCGAGTGCGACTGAAGTTGCGGTGACTCCACCAGAGTTGTAAGAAACTGCGGCTTGAAACGTTCCATCGCCATTGCCCAACAGGACTCCGTAAGCTCCATTCGTGCAACTATTCCCGTTACACTCATTGGCAACAACCAGGTCAGGGTTGCCGTCACCATTGATATCCCCCACTGCTACCGCGTCAGCATAGAGTCCTGCCGAGCTGTAAGCAGTCGCTGCCTGATAAGTTCCGTCGCCGTTACCCAGCAATACTCCGATACTACCGTTATTGCAGCTATTGTCGTTGTTGCACGCGTTCGCTACCACCAAGTCGAGTTTTCCATCCCCATTCACATCGGCCAGAGCCACAGCAAAGGTATCCACGCCACCCGCGCCGTAAGCCACCGGAGGCTGAAATGTGCCGTCACCATTGCCGAAGAGTACCCCCACGGTTCCGTTACTGCAGTTTGAGTTAGTCAGGCACGTATTGGCGACGAGCAGGTCCAGCTTGCCATCCCCATTCACATCTGCCATGGCCATGGAGAAAGAACCTGAGCCGCCTGGGTTATAAGAGATCGGGGCCTGGAAGGTTCCATTGCCGTTACCCAAAAGAACTCCTACCGAACCGCTGCTGCAGGAGTTGTCGGCGCAGCCGTTGGTTGCCAGAATGTCGGGCTTGCCGTCTCCATTTACATCTTTGACCAGCACCGAAGAGAGGATTATCCCGCCCGAGTTGTACGTTGATGGCGTCTGGAGGGTACCGTCGCCGTTACCCAAAAGTACGGCCACGACTCCGTTACCGCAGTCGCTGCTGTAATCACACTGGTCGGCGACGATTACGTCTAACTTGCCATCGCCGTTTACATCTGCCGCGGCTGCCGAGTAAGCGCTTTGCTCGCCAGCTGAATAACTGGAAGCGGTCTGAAATGTGCCATCGCCGTTTCCCAATAACACACCCACGCTGCCGAGATCGCAGTTGTTGTAATTGTTGCACTGGCTTATCACTATGAGGTCGGGCTTTCCATCTGCATTCAGATCGGCCACCGTTACGAATCTCGAGTAGTAACCGCCACTGTTATAGGAAACAGCAGACTGGAAAGTTCCGTCACCAATGCCTAACAGGACGTCAACAGTCCCGTTTGTACAATTCGAATTCGAGAAACAGTAATTGGACACAACCAGGTCGGGATGGCCGTCGCCGTTCAGGTCCGCCACAGCGACCCCGAAAGCATAGAGCCCTCCTGAGTTGTAGGAGACCGACGGCTGGAACGTGCCATCGCCGTTACCCAGCAGAACAGCCACTGAACCAGCGTTGCAATTATTGCTGCTGGAGCACTGCTCCGAGACCACGAGGTCAAGCTTGCCGTCTCCGTTTAGGTCTGCCGCTACGATTGAAAAGGCATTGCTTCCGGGCACGCTGTAAGAAACTCCAGGCTGGAAGGTTCCGTCGCCGTTGCCAAGAAGCACGACTACGCCGCTGGAACCACAATTGCTGGCGCTTACGCACTGATTCGCCACCAATATGTCGAGATGGCCATCGCCATTCACATCTGCAAGTGCGACGGCGGACGCATCCGCACCGATTGTGCTGTAGCTCACAGGTGCCTGAAAACTTCCATCACCGTTGCTCAATAAGATCCCAACGCTGCCAGCGCAACTGGAATTGCTCGCACACTCGTTTGCCACGACGAGGTCGGCCAAACCGTCGCCATTCAGATCTCCCATCGCGGATGAAGACGCCTGTACGCCGCCGGAGGCGTAGGCTGGCGTCGCATCAAAAATCGCGTCCAGTCCGAACTCGGGCAACAGGGAATTTCTTTTCGCGGTGGCTGGATGGAGCAGTCTTGCCATCGCGGGCGGAACGTGGCTTAAAGGCGTAAGCGCAGTCTGACCGCTGCCTTGACGAGGCAGTGCTGACGAACTGGGGTTCAATAACGAACTCGACCTAGCGGCTGTTTGGGCCGCGACTTTGACCACAGGAAAGATGAGAGTGATGGCGGAAAATCCGGCCAACACAAAACCAAGCAAAAGTCGAGGAACAGAGAACGATATTTTGCTGCAGGGACGAATGACGCTGCGCATGGCGCTCCTTGTAGGTGTAGTGGTTATCTTTCCGGATGGTTCACATTAGCCGGGAGTAGTCGCGGTGGCATCGATCTGGGAGATGGCCGTGCCTGACACAACTTTTCAGATCAAGTGATTGCAAGGAGCGCGCCGAACTCGATGATTAGTGGAAAATAATGCAACTCGCGCATCGCACTGGACTTAGTGGTGCGCCGAGTCACAATAGAGAGGGATGATGCAACATGTGTGCGTCTGAGTTTGAGAATTGTGTTCCAAGATCATACGGACGCATTCGGCATTGCCAGGAGATCTGAACTTCCGCTCTGTCCTCTGTGCTTTACTGAGTTTCAATCATGAAAGTGGAAAAGAGAAAAGTGAATCGCTGGGTTTAAGCAGGGCGATTCGTAGGCGCGGATTCGGCTCGCAGCTTGTGCTAGCTCCTCCGCTAGCGGCGAATCATGGATGAGACAGTCACTTCGAGACACTTCGGGCGCGGGCACCTGAAAGCCAGAGCGCTCGGGAAAACGGTGCGGCCGCAATTCTCGCAAATCGATTTTCCATTGGGAAGAATGTTCATGAGCCTGAATCCCACGCTCAAGACACTATAGGGACAGCAAGGTGTTTGACCTAATTTGTCACCCATCAAGTCGAATCATCTCTGCACTTATTAAGTACAACTAACCTGTGGTAAACCAAGTGACTATAACTGACTCCGAGTCCGTGGACTGCTCATTGAAGTTGCGGATGAGTCCTGATTCCAGACTTTGGTAACTTTCTCCACATCTTTACTCGAATAGAATTTGATTATCCCCGAAATGGTTAAATCATCCAGGAATCAAATAGGCGGCCGATCCGTTGGGTAAACAATCGCTAGTCGAGGGGGAGAAGCCACATGCTCTCCGCATGCGCCAAGTCGAGGGCCGAGAGTGGTGGCTGTGGGGCTGCGCCGTCGTCGTTACTCTGGCCCTTACAGTCGGTATCCTTTCTTTAACCTTTCCCGGTTTTCATTTCTCGGCCAATAGCGTCTATTCGCTGAATCTCAAGGAGTGGGTTCGCGGATTGGCCGCGCTCGTACTACTATTCGATCTCTACACCGTCTACCAACAGCGGGAGCTGCAGAGAATGCGCCGCAAATTGGCGGAGCGCGAGCATCTTTTTCAATTGATTACAGAAAACGCCGCGGACATGATTGCGGTGACTGACCGTAACGGAAAGCGCATCTACAACAGTCCTGCTTATCAGAAAATTCTAGGATATGCCCCTGACGAACTAGAGGCGACTTCGTCGCTAGATCAGATTCATCCTGAGGATTGCGCGCGTGTGCTCGAGGCTGCCGAGAAAGCACGCAACACCGGCCGCGGAGAACGGCTTGAATATCGCATCCGGCACAAGGATGGTTCCTGGCGTTTTCTAGAATCCACCGCGAGTGTTATTCGTGGTTTGGAGGGCGAGAGTGAAGGGCTGGTCATCGTGAACCGCGACATTACCCAGCGGAAGCGAGCCGAAGAAAAACTGGATCACCTATCTTTCCACGATGGCTTGACCAACCTTCCCAACCGAGCTCTTTTTCTCGACCGGTTGCAACGTGCGATTACTCTTTCCCGGCGGCACACTGATTTCAGATTCGCCGTGCTGTTCATTGATATCGATGAGTTCAAAGTGTTTAACGACAGCCTTGGGCACGCCGCCGGAGATGCGCTGCTCATTCAGGTTGCGCAGCGCTTGAGCGCGACCCTACGCGGTACGGATACTATTTCGCGTCCTCGCATCGATGATCGTGCAGAGCCTCTTGGAGGCGAGAGTACTCTAGCCCGGCCCGGTGGCGACGAGTTCACCTTACTTATCGAGGAACTGCAAAACCCCAGCGACACGATTCGCGTGGCCGAGCGCATCCAGCAGAGACTCGCCATTCCGTTCGATCTGAACGGCCGAGAGATCGTGTTGACGGCGAGCGTTGGTATTGCTTTCAGCGGCAATCCCGGAGCCGAAGCGCAAGACATTCTCGGCGAAGCCGAGATTGCCATGTATCGCGCCAAGAGCATTGGTAAAGGCCGCTGTGAAGTATTCGACCACGAGATGCATGCGAGTGCCATCAAACGTCTGCAACTCGAAACCGATTTGCGTAAGGCTCTGGAGTTGAATCAGTTCCGCGTTTACTACCAGCCGATCGTCTCTCTGAACAACGGCCAGATCGTGGGATTCGAAGCGCTAAGCCGCTGGCAGCGTCCTGAAGGTTTGGTGATGCCGGGGGTATTCATCGCCGTTGCGGATGAGACTGGTATCATTCTGCCCATCAATCGCCAATTGCTTTACGATGCTTGCCGGCAAGTTCGTTTATGGCAGGCGATGTTTCCGTCTGACCCGCCACTTACAATCAATCTGAACATTACGCCAAAGCAGTTCGCGCAACCAGAACTGGCATGCCAGATTGGCGACACTTTGCGGGAGACGGGATTGAACCCCGGCTGTGTCAACCTGGAAATCACCGAAACGATCGCGATGGGCGATGCGGAGAGGTCTGCAGTCGTGCTCGCGGAGTTAAAAGCGCTCGGCGTTCGCCTGGACATTGATGACTTCGGGACAGGTTATTCTTCCCTTAGCCGCTTGCAACGCTTTCCAGTTGACACCCTGAAGATCGATCGCTCTTTCATCTCACGCATCGACATCGATCCCGCGACTCACGAAATCGTCCGCATCATCGTCATGCTTGCCCACGGCCTTCGCCTGAAGGTGGTTGCGGAAGGTGTGGAAACACAAGCGCAAGTGGACCTCCTCAAAAGCATGGGCTGCGAGTTGGCGCAAGGATACCTGTACTCCAAGCCTGTTCCGGCCGAGGCGATCGAGCAGCTTCTAAAACACCAATTAAGCAGTCTCAGGGCACTTCCGCGAGCAGCTCTTTCGTTCTAGAATTTGAAACCGGCCCATGCCCATGCCACGTCAGCGTTGGCATATCCGATACACGCACAGCAGGAAATGTGCGACACGCGACGCTATCCCTGCACCCTGGAAACCGCAAAGCCTAGTTGTTTTGGCGCGCAATGTATATCGGCACGCCTCCGGATACACAGCCCGGAACGGCCCATACGCCATGCAGCAAGTGAGTGAATGCCACGCCATCCCCCACGCAGGGGTCGACTGCTGAGAACTCCGATGCGAAGGCAAGCCAACTCTTCAGCCTTGCGGCTTCCGATACGCGCAAAGGGAAAAATCCCAGCTTGGTTTGTCCATGTGGTCTCATCTCGCCATCCCATCGAGCGCCTGCGCCACGAGGTCGCCAACTCCGTCGGACTCGGGTATCTCGCTCACGGCGATGAACGAGCAAAGACCGTTCACGGGGATCGGCCGCTCATCTTCAATTCGATAGCCGCGCTCGATGTGTTGTTGTTTTCGTTCTTCAAACAAGTCGGCCCTCGTGGTCACACGAATTCTCATGGCCATCCTCATTTCTCACTCATTGGCGATCAGGTGGAAGGTCCGCGTTTGGCGCGTCGTTGAACGCAGGGCACTAATCTTGGTGTGTGTGTAAGCCCGTTTTGGAACTCTGAGGGGCCGCCCCTGGCCCGTTTTCTTTCATTGGAACGAGCCTTTCCCAACAGATCGAAAATCTGCGGCAGGGCTGTCCCCCGTCATAGAGCTCAAAAATGAGTTCATCAGAGACATACAGCGCCACTGGCAAGGGAATCACTGGAGGGCGGGCGCTATCGGCAGGAACCGGAGAATTGTGCTCGACCATGGGCCTGATCCTCCTTTGCTAGCGTTTTGTGACGAAAGCCCGTCGCTTGCACGGCTGTCGATTACAAAGGCTGTACCTCAAGCGATCGATATGTTGCCGCGAGAGGTATAGCAGAATCCGCGGGCGATTGACACCAGTTCGGAAATGGGTTCCGGCTCGACCTACGAAATTCGCCGCTCAACTTCCGGATCGTTGGCCGTCGATGGTGGAGCGTCTCCACCAATCGTTCCAGACCTTCCCGGTCGCCCTCGTACCACTCTTCTGGAATGTCGGCAGCGCACCGCCAAATGGTGTGAGCATCCATCTCTTCGGCTCGACTGAGCGCCGGCTCAAACGCCTCCCATCCCATCACACACTCGTAAACGCAGTTGTTCGCGTATGCGCCTCGAAGGGGAGAGTCCGGGAACGTCCACTCGCCAGCATTGAAGCAATACCCCTGGTCAATGAAGGTTGCGGCGTATCGCTGTCTTCTCCGCGCTTTCCAGAAGATTGCCTGCCGTCCGTCGCGGTTGCACGTCCACTTATTCCAGGACAAGGATCCGGGCGAAGTCGCTAAGATTGCGAACACCCTGCAGCAGTTCACGAGGCAAGTAGTCGAATGTCATTGCAGGACTCTCGCAGCCCACGTACAGCGATCCCAATTGCTTGCCGCTCCGGCACGGAATCTTGGCGCCACCCAGGCTGATTCGGAGGTCTTCTGTGCGTTCGATCAGCCAATCGGAGACTTCAATCACTTCCACCCGAGGCATCGGCAGCCCCAGCGCCAGACCCAGGTTGGTGGCTAGCATCTCGTTCGCGAGCACTCGAATGTGCTGGGGATTGTTCTGGAATTTGGTGACGTAGCAAGCACCGTCAGATGCCCTCAAGCACCTCCTTTGCTGCTGGTTGACAGCATGTTGCTGGATAGCTATGGAGTGGGGAACGGCGGGCGTGAGGGCGAAGACTGCGTGTTCTGGCGGGCAGAGGTCTTGCCTATGAAGGACTACTGCGCTCTCCCCCGGAGAGCGATGTTCTCGTGTCAACGTCGAGGGGGTGAAAACGCTATTGAGACGTACAAAGGTTGAAGAAGGGACAGCGATTTACTTTTCCGAGTTTCTGCTCTTTGAATTCTGCTTCATGTCCTTCACGTCACTGTCGCGCCCCAAAGCCCGTTTGTTGGCGATGAGATCGTCTAAGGAAATGAAGTGAACCGGAACCCCGAAGAAAGTGCTCCCGACTCTTTTCGTCCACGCATCGGCGAACCCGACGCCGGTGATTTCGGTCAGAATATCAATGCGTACCGGAGCAATGCCAATCTGATAGACGACCTGTGCCTCGGTGAACGTGCGGGCCGTGATCCCGTCGTGCTCGAGGGGAGCACCAAACTTTGTAAGCGCCTCCACAAGCCGAGCCGAATTCTGCCGCGAATTGTGTACCCATATGTCGAGATCCTTGGTATAGCGTGGCTCGCCATACTTCATGACTGCGAAGCCGCCAATGATCAAATATTCAACCTGAAATTCGTTTAAGAGCAGTAGCAGTTCTCTGTAGTGTGGGTTTTCTGCCATGGCTGACGTCCTCAGCTAATTCCACCAATTCCCAGGCGGCAGAAAAGATGGCTTCATCTCCCTGCTCCTGCCAAAACTCGATATCGAACGCTCGATCCGGGAACTCATGCTCTACGAGTCGTGTTTTCCATGTCGAATTGTGAGGACTGCTCATTTAGCCTCTTCGAATCGGTTCAAGAATCAATCGCGGTTCCCTTACGGCCTGCCGAAAGGTCGCAGTCGTTCGCCAGAATGAACACTATCAGGATATCAGGCGAAAGGGCCCGACTTTCTCTTCCTGCCAGGGAATCAGCGCGTTAACCCGGCTGCTTCCTCGGCCGCCAGAACAACTTTCTTCGGACTTTCCAGACAGTCCACTTGGTCAAGCGAGTTGAGTCGCAGGGAACGCAGAGCGGGAACCAGAGCTTCCGGCCCGACTCTGTTCAAGGCAGCTTTTAGGCGGCGCAAGCCCCGTTCCGCGGACTGCATCTTTACCAAGACTCTGCCCAGCACGTCGGCCTCGCGAATCTCTGATGGATTCCAGGCTCTGGCAACGGTTTTCAAGATTCCCCTGTACAAGCGTCTGCCCAGCGGTTCTGCCATCGCTTCAATCTGACAAACGAGAGCGTTCGTATCTCCGGCGCTTCCATCCCGCCCAGCTTGAGCGGCCTTTCCAGGGTGATCTGCATATGAAATTGGACTCGCCAGTTTCGTGTTCGCTTCCTAGCCAGGTCTCAATCCCTCTCGCCAGGCCTGCGGAGTCGCCCAGCCAAAGATTCGGGGAATCGCCTTGGGTCGCTTTCGCTCGTCGAGATCAACCCATGCTCCGGTGAAGTGGTACGGATAACGGCCGAGCCCAAAGCAGGAGCAGGCGCGCTTGAATGCCTGCGCCTCAGCCGCCGTGCCTGCGTTGTCGTTGTCCGCCTACTCCTCCCCAGTGGCTGAGTGCGACCCGAGTCCAAAGATCGTCAATTCGCATGTAACCAACACCTTGGCGACGATCTTTTGATCCCTACTCCGCTCAAAATTGGCGCTGGTGTACACAGCGTACTTGCGCGTCCAACCGGCCGGACTGAACATGCCATTGAGCCGGTCAGTACAAGCGCGCTGGTCCGCGTACCATCAACAGCACAACGATTCCCTTGGGCATCTGTATTCACCTTGTCGCGATGCCCTCGCTCATCTGCACGAACACTTTGACCAAACGATCAAGGTTGGCTTCCTTTGAAACGCCAATTTCGTCGGCACGGAAGAGATGGTGGATGGAGATGTTTCCTCGACTGCCTGGCATAGCGGTTCTCCTTTCATTGTCGAGCTATTGTTTCGTTCGGGTCGAGCACGTGATTGCTGCGGAGGGCGCAACTGATGGGGCAACTAGACTGCGGTCGTGGTGACGATAGTTCCGCAGAGCGACCGACTGGGAACTACCCATTCGTGGACATAAGCGCGTTTGACAGGACGAATGCTAGTGTGTGGCGGTGTGCAGGCGGCGCTGGTCGAGCAGATCGAAGAGCTTACCAGGGTCGAGAGGGATCACGTGACCGGAGCCGGGCACGATGGTGAGCGTATTCTGGATGCCCAGCCGGTCCAGTTCCTGGCTGGCTTCACGGGAGCTGCGCACCCACTCGGTGTCGTCGCCGCCAACGAAGGCAGCGATCGGAATGCCCTTAAGGCTTTTGAGCGCTGCAAAGGCGCGGGCGTCGGGCGGGACACCGGGCAGCACGGTTAGCGAGAGAAACCGGTCAGGAAACTCGGTAATGACGCGATAGGCGGAGAGGCCGCCGTTGGAGATGCCGGCGAGATGAACCCTGCCGCCCTCGAACAGAACCGTGTGCGCCACTTCGTCGAGCAGAGGCGGGAGCTGCCGTTCGAGACCGCTATAAAAGTTCTCACCGCTCGGCGCCGACGGGCTGATCACCACCCAGCCGCGCCGTTTTGCCTCCGCCTCCCAATAGAAACTAAGGCCTGCCTCGACCATCTGCCGCGACTGATCGCCAGGCGGAAGCGCGAGCAGAACCGGGTACGCTTTGCTCTTATCGAAATGATCGGGCAGAATCAGCGCATAGTCGATCGTATGGCCATTGTAGGTGAACCGATGGTAGTCCGCGGCATGGGCGGCGGCCGCGAACATCTGTAAACCAACGAAGGCGAGCCCAAACAGCAGGCGGGCATTGCGAAAGGGGCGGCGAGTACCTGAGGAGCGCGGAGGCAAACGGGCAGTGAGATGGGGCAAGAGAAACTCCAATGGCCGTAGACTGGGTCCGCGCTTGCATTTGACTTCCTCAGCGGAGGCACAAGTGGCCTGCCCGATCTTTTGCACAAGGTTAGTGTAACGCAGCCTTGGAGGGTGAGAAAAAAGCGCTCGACCATGTAACGAGATTTCATTCGCCAGCGGATCAAGACCGATGCTGTATCCATAGCCTGGATTTGCGACTACACCGGCCAGTCCGTCTCGGAGGCGTTGGGGCCTGCATTCATCTTGCAAATCGAGACGAATGCCTTCACCGCAAAACTTTCGTAAGGCCGTTTCCAGCTTCCATCTCCTCTCCTGGATACCTGTAGTAAAGCGCGAGGAAAGCCAGGAGGCGATCGACTTGCTCTGCTGGCGAAAGAACGGTACTCGTTCCATTACTTGGATTGGTACCGTGAGTCGGCTTGTAGAAAGTGATTTCGTACGTGGCGTCTGTTCTGAGCGAACCAGGGTAGATGCGCCTGCAGTTCGGGGCGAATACTTTCGGGACGCAAACTGTGGCAACGCAGCGAGGATGTTTGATTTCGTAGCTTCTTCAAGCCAACAGAAGATCATCGAATCAGGGGGTAGTCAGGATTCATCTCTCTACACGTCAGGGACTTCCGAACCAACAAAACAACGCATATCCACGCCGAGAACAAGCTGAGAACAATGCGAGAATAAGGCAAACGAGAGGCAAAGACTAGACAATAGCGAGGGAGGTTCGGCCTTCCTTTGCTGAAGCACATCCCAGAATCTGGCCGTAATTCCATCGCGGCCGGTTACTACCGTATCCAGCAAATGCCGCTCAAAAGTTGTTGCGCTGGCGAAGGCCAGCCTTTTGCGAACCGACTGGAATTCATGCACGAGGTGAACCAAGACCTCCATCCCCGAAGTCAAATAGAGAATGCACTCGATCAGACGCTCGGCTTCTAACGCCGCCCGTACGCGCAACAACCCTGAACACATGAGCGAAGCCAGGCCAGCCCACGCGAAGTGCTGCCACGGTCGCGCTTTGCCGAATCGGTAGATCCCGGCTGCCGCAAATAGTCCGGCTATGGTCGGCATGATGACGTTGCCCAGCCAATTCGTCAGGTTGGGCATTCCGTTTTGGAACGACATGATCACCTCCGATCTCCGTTCTTTCATCAGCCGGCCATAGCCTGGACCAGCTTCCACAGCGCCGAAACGCTTAGGAAAGCCAAACCCGAACCAATCAGCGGCATGAATGGCCGGTGCCGGGCATAGTTCAGGATTGCCCCCACAACCGCGATTCCTGCCGCTTCCGGCAGGCGAACCGCTGTTCCACGACTGCATCAACTGGACCGTGCTCGATGCACCTAACAAAAAGATCGCCGTCACGACCGATGGCAGCGGGCTCTGTCCCTGTGCCGCATCCAGCACCGCCTTCAACTACGAAGAAGGCCGCGAGCACCGGAACGAGCCGCGTAACAACCACACGGGAAACGAAGCTATTGAAGGTCGTTTCCAAACTCATGACCCAGGGGCTACCGATGCTGTCGCCTTGAGCGGGCAATGTGATGCCTTGCGCAGCCAGCCAGGACAGCAGTTGCGGCAGGGTGAGGAAAATGACCGACCAGAGGACCCACTTCTGAAAGTGACCGCCCGCCTGGAAATCTAACCCGCCTTCCCGTCGCAGAGCGATTCCCGCCAGCACCATGGTGCAGATCGCGGACGGAACTGCCAGATCGAGCAAAAGCCTCATCAAATCGACGATGATCTGGGGCAGGGTCACTGGACTCTTCTCCTTACTGCACGCCCGCCGTACCGTTCTGAATCCAGAACTCAATCAGGCGAGTGAGGCCTGAGATCACCAGTAGTCCGGCCGCTGTCACCGCCCATCGCATGACCCCGCGCCCCTGGGAATAGGAGACAACGCCATGATCACGGCCAGCGCCGCGCCGACAGGGGAGATCACGTTGCCGACCCAGTTGACCAAGTTGAGCACCGTGCCTTCCGGCTGAGCAGCAGTCTGTCCCTGCACCGCCTGGCCCGTCGCCGGCTGCGTTCCCAGATTTTGCGCATAACAAATGGAAACGAGCTGAAGGCAGACAATAGCGACGAGATACGCGAGAGCAAAATGATGTTGTCGGTCTCTTCCACGGGAAAGGTCCATGGTGTTCCTCCTAACGCGGCGCGTTGGGTGGCGTCTGTCGCGTCGGTGAGGAACATAAGACCGTTATGAATCTCGGGCAAATCAGCGAGGCGGGTCATCGCCCATATTCCTGTGAATTTCTCACGTCGAGTGCGTGGGAATTCTCACGGACGCCTAATTGAAGTTCCCCGCTCGCTCTCCATGGATGTGGGAGTCGACACGCACGACTTCCGCCCATGGCACTATGACGAAATCGCCGACATCATGAGGGAAAAAGCAGAGGCTCCGGCGTTGGCCTCAGATCATTAGCAATCCCCGCACG
>JBAVQD010000175.1:0-27864 GCA_049693675.1 Candidatus Sulfotelmatobacter sp.
GCTCCCAGCCATCAGCCATCAGGAAAACCGGTTGATACTGAACAGAAGGTGAGAGCGCGCACTTTCTGGCGGTTGGTCGCAGACGGCTGACGACTAAATCTGCTGACACCGTCTCGCGCTCCTGTTAGAATCTCTAAAATCCGCTCCCAGGAGTTCCAATGCAAGCAATCCTTGCACTCGAAGACGGCAGAGTCTTCCGAGGCAAAGGCTACGGCGCCAAAGGCGAATGCTCCGGCGAAGTCGTTTTTAATACTTCCATTACCGGCTACCAGGAAATTTTCACCGACCCCTCCTACTCCGGACAGATCGTTGTCCTGACCAATCCTCAGATTGGAAATTACGGAACCAACCACGAAGATAATGAGGCGACGCGTCCGTGGATTGAAGGGCTGATCGTCCGCGAGTTTTCGAAGGTGAGTTCGAACTGGCGCTCGCAGCAGGTCGCCGAAGAATATCTCGAACAGTTCAAAGTGCCGGTACTTTCGGATATCGACACGCGGGCGCTGGTACGGCATCTGCGCGACCATGGTGTGATGCGCGGAGTCGTATCGACTCTGGAAAGTGACGCAGAGAAGTTAGTCGCGAAGGCGAATTCGATTCCGAAGATGGACGGGACGGACTTGGCAAAAGTGGTGAGCACCAAGGGACCGTACGTGTGGGAAGTGGGCGAGCGGTCGCATGAGCCGGTGGCTCAGGTGGGTGTCAAGGATGAGCCTGCGCGCTTTCATGTCGTGGCTTACGACTTTGGGATTAAGCAAAATATTCTGCGGAAGCTGCGCGGTGAGGGCTGCCGTGTGACGGTGGTTCCGGCGCAGACTTTGGCCGAAGATGTATTGGCTTTGAAACCGGATGGCGTGTTTCTGTCGAATGGTCCGGGCGATCCCGAGCCCTGTACATATGCGGTGGATTCGATCCGGCGGTTGATGGGACGGCAGCCGATCTTCGGCATCTGTTTGGGGCACCAGTTGGTCGGCATTGCGCTCGGCGGAAAAACTTTCAAGCTGAAGTTTGGGCATCACGGCGGGAATCACCCGGTGAAGCAGTTATCTACAGGGAAGATTGAGATCACGGCGCACAACCATAACTTTGCGGTGGATCCGGATTCGCTGCCAGAGAGCGAAGTTGAGCTCACGCACATGGATTTGAACGATTCAACTTTGGAAGGATTGCGGCATCGCAATCTGCCGCTGTTCAGCGTGCAGTATCATCCCGAGGCCGCGCCGGGGCCGCATGATTCGCATTATCTGTTCAAGGATTTTGTGAAGATGATGGAGGAGTGGAAAGGGTGAAAGCCGCACGAATGGCGCCTGTATGCTGGCTGCTTCTCGTCGGATGCTCCAGTACGCAAGTTCTTACGGTTTATCCGGGGCCGTACAAGACCACAAAATGCTCCAGAAACGTTGCGATTAACGTGATTGCTGAAGGGAAGCCGCTGAAGGACGTAAAGTTGGAATTCTGCCAGATTCCACAGAACGAAGCCTGTCTCTCCAGGGTTACAGGCGAGGATGGCAAATCAGTGTTCTTACAACTGCGGCCCGGAAATTATTCTCTAAAGGCGACGACTAAAATTGGCGTAATAGTGAGCGAGTTGAGGTTTCACACATCGCACAGCCGCAAAGCAGCTCAATTCACGGTGGACATGACTTTGGATATTCGCTACGCCTTGCAGTTGATAGCGTACGGCGACGGACTTCCCGTAGAAAATCACCTTCAGCAATTTGAAGGCTTCGCGCAGGACCATGCGGGATCAGCTGTAGGGGGAGCAGACATCCGAGTGGTACGCAAGGCGGACAAAGAAGGCGAAAACCCGATTCTTCTACGCTCGGACCAAGAAGGACATTTTTCGGCTCACCTGCAAGACGGATTTTACATCGCATTTTTTCGGAGAGTCGGCTTCGTCACACAGACCGTTGCATTTGAGATCAGTGCCCAAGGGATAAAGAAGAATATGACCGTCCAGTTGACGCATGTCGCCGACCTATTGCCCTATTGAGATTGTGAGCAGACGAACTGATGCCCAAACGCACTGACATTCAAAAAATTCTGATTCTTGGCTCCGGGCCTATCGTCATCGGGCAGTCGGCGGAGTTTGATTATTCCGGCACGCAGGCTTGCAAGGCGCTCAAGTCGGAGGGCTATGAAGTGGTGCTGGCCAACTCCAACCCGGCCACTATCATGACCGACCCGGAGATCGCCGACCGCACTTATATTGAGCCGATGACGCTCGAGTATCTGGAAGAGATTATTCGCATTGAGCGGGAGCTCTCGCCTAGCACGGGTTTTGCCGTGTTGCCAACTGTTGGTGGGCAGACTGCGCTGAATTTGGCGATTGAACTTTCCGATGGCGGAGTTCTGGAAAAATATGACGTGAGTCTGATCGGGGCGAACGTCGCGGCCATCAAGAAGGCCGAAGACCGGCTGTTCTTCAAAGACGCGATGCAGAAGATCGGCCTCGATGTGCCGAAGTCGGCGCTGGTGAACAGCACCAAAGATGGGTTGGAGTTCGCGGGCAAGATTGGCTTTCCGGTGATCGTGCGGCCATCGTTCACTCTCGGTGGTTCCGGCGGCGGCATCGCTTATAACCGAGAAGAATTGCTTGAAGTTCTTACGCGCGGACTCGATATGTCTCCGGTGCACGAGGCGCTGATTGAAGAGTCGGTGCTGGGATGGAAAGAATTCGAACTGGAGGTGATGCGCGATACGAAGGATAACGTCATCATCATCTGCTCGATTGAGAACTTCGATCCCATGGGCGTGCACACCGGCGATTCGATTACAGTGGCGCCTGCGCAGACTTTGACGGACCGCGAGTACCAGGCGATGCGCGATGCATCGATTGCGGTAATCCGCGAGATTGGCGTGGACACGGGCGGATCGAACATTCAGTTCGGCGTGAATCCTGAAACCGGGCGCATGGTGGTGATCGAGATGAACCCGCGAGTGTCGCGCTCCTCGGCGCTGGCCTCGAAGGCCACGGGATTTCCGATCGCGAAGATTGCGGCGAAGCTTGCTGTGGGTTACACGCTGGACGAAATTCCCAACGACATCACGCGCAAGACTCCGGCCTGTTTCGAGCCGACACTCGATTATGTGGTCGTAAAAATTCCCAAGTGGCAGTTTGAAAAATTTCCTGGTGCCGATGAAAGCCTTGGGGTGCAGATGAAGTCGGTGGGCGAGGTGATGGCCATTGGCCGCACCTTCAAAGAAGCGTTGATGAAAGGCATCCGCTCGCTCGATACTGGCAAGCGCACGGGCTCTGACAAGATTGAGCCGAAGATTCTGACACAACGCTTGGTTACGCCGCATCCGGAGCGGTTGGCGTATGTTCAGTACGCGTTGCGACAAGGGCATACGGTAAAGCAAATCGCGAAGATGACTTCGATGGATCCGTGGTTCCTCTACCAGCTGAAAGAAATTAACGACATGCAGCTGGAGCTGGAGAAGCATCCCATGGAGTCGATTCCAACCGAGGTGCTGCGCGAAGCCAAGCGCATGGGATTCTCCGACGGGCGACTGGCGAATGTGTGGCGGCTGGAGGGACAGGAAAAAGTCCGGCACCTGCGCAGGAAGCACGGCGTGTTACCGGTTTACAAGCGCGTCGACACATGCGCGGCGGAGTTCGAAAGCTTTACTCCGTACCTTTATTCGACTTACGAAGATGAAGATGAAGCTGCGCCCACGGAGAAAAAGAAGATCATCATTCTCGGCAGCGGACCGAACCGCATTGGGCAGGGAATTGAATTCGATTACTGCTGCTGCCACGCTTCGTTCGCGCTGCATGAAGATGGTTACGAGACCATCATGATCAATTGCAACCCGGAAACGGTCTCGACCGATTACGACACCAGTGATCGCCTCTACTTTGAGCCGCTCACGTTTGAGGATGTGTGGGCGATTTATCAGCACGAGACTTCGAAGGGAGCGCCATGCGGCGTGATCGTGCAGTTCGGCGGACAGACGCCGCTGAATCTTGCTCTGCCACTGAAAGCTGCGGGCGTGAATATTATTGGCACGTCTCCAGAGTCGATCGATCTGGCCGAGGATCGCAAGCACTTCAACAAGCTGCTGGAAGAACTAGAAATTCCGCAAGCCGCGGGAGTAATGGCTACCTCGCTCGAAGAGGCCATTGAAGGCGCCAAGCAAGTTGGATATCCAGTGGTAGTGCGGCCTTCCTACGTGCTGGGCGGACGCGCCATGGTGATCGCCTATGACGAGGAATCCGTGACGCGCTACATGAAGGAAGCAGTTGAGTATTCGCACGATCGTCCGGTGCTGATCGATCACTTTCTCGAAGATGCGATTGAAGTGGACGTCGATGCTCTTTCCGACGGCGAAGATGTGGTGATCGGCGGAATTATGCAGCACATCGAAGAAGCCGGCATTCATTCCGGTGATTCATCATGCGTGCTGCCGGCAGTCGATATTCCTCAGCCGTTGATGGAGCGCATGCGCGACTACACGTTTAAGCTGGCGCGAGCCTTGAAGGTTGTGGGGCTGATGAACATTCAGTTCGCCATCCCGCGCGGCACGATGAACGCCGACGGCGGAAAAGTTTACGTTCTGGAAGTGAATCCGCGGGCTTCGCGTACTGTGCCGTATGTTTCGAAGGCGACCGGCGTGCCGATGGCAAAGATTGCGGCGCGGCTTATGACGGGACGCAAGCTGCGTGAATTCCTGCCGGAAAATATCAAGCGCCGCGCGGATCTCGATACTGGAAGCTGCTACTACGTGAAATCGCCGGTGTTTCCGTGGAACAAATTCCCCGGAGTCGATACCGTGTTGGGGCCGGAGATGAAATCGACTGGCGAAGTGATGGGAGTGGGCGACAGCTTTGGGGAAGCCTTTGGAAAAGCGCAATTGGCCGCGGGCCAAAAGCTGCCGACGCAAGGGACGGTTTTCATCAGCGTGACCGATCACGATAAGCGCCACGTGGCTGACGTCGCACGAAAATTTGTCGAAATGGGTTTCAAGCTGGTGGCTACTTCGGGGACGGGCGATGTGATCGAAGCTGCAGGCATGAGAGTGGAGCGCGTCTACAAAGTAAAAGAGGGCCGTCCGAACGTGGTCGATTTCATTAAGGGCCAGCGCATTCATCTCATCGTGAATACGCCGACCGGGCCAGAGCCGTGGTTTGACGAGAAAGCGATCCGGCGCGCGGCGGTGACGGCGCGGGTTCCTACCATCACGACGTTGTCGGCGGCGCGCGCGGCGGCGGAAGGTATTGCGGCTCTGCAGCGTGGCGAAGTGACCATCCGAGCGTTGCAGCAGTTGCACGCGGAGCGGACCGTCAAGAGCCGCTAAAATCATGCAGGGTTGTGCCGCGCATGCAATAATTGGGGCGCGAGGTCTTCATGTTACTTCACGGAATTTTTCCTCCCATCACTACGCCGTTCTATCCTGACGGCAACGTCTACTTTAAAAAACTTGAAAGTAATGTTGAGCGCTATTCACGTACCCCTTGTGCAGGTATTGTGGTTCTCGGTTCGACCGGCGAAGCGATTCTGCTTTCCGATCAGGAACGCCGCGACGTGCTGAAGTCCGCGCGCGAGGCGGCTGCGCCGAATAAGGTGCTCGTTGCGGGCACCGGGATCGAGTCGACGGTCGAGACTCTGCGGCTTACTGAATACGCGGCAGAACTGGGATATGACGTCGCCATGGTCCGCACTCCGCATTACTACAAGAAGCAAATGCATCCGGAGACTATTCTTGCTTTTTACCGAACGGTCGCCGATCGCTCGGCTTTGCCGGTCATCATTTACAACTTTCCGCAGGCGACTGGCTATAACATTCCCGCGGAGTTGGTGATCGAACTGGCGGAACATCCCAACCTGGTCGGGATTAAGGAGTCAAGCGGCGACGTGGAAAAAGTCCGCGCCATGGTGGAAGGCACACGGCATATAAAACGCAGCGCGACCGTAACTGAAACGTTTGAGGCGGCGACGCCGCGTATGCTGGCGGCAGCCACCAGCGCTTCGAATGCAGGCGGAGGGGAACTGGTGCAAGTGGGCGCAATGGCGGGATCGCCAGGTTCGTCGCCTACCCGGCCTTCCTCGGCGGCCGTTACTGTAGTCGGCAAGATGAAAACGCGGCAGAAGGAAATCGGCTTCCAGGTGATGGTGGGGGCTGCCGACAAACTGCAGGCTTCGCTGGAGGTGGGAGCGGTGGGCGCGATTCTGGCATTCGCTTGCGTGGCGCCGACCGCGTGCTACGAGATTTATGCAGCCTGGAAAGAGAGCGATTTTGAATTGGCCAAGCTGAAGCAAGAGCGGATCGTGCATGCTTCGCAACGCGTGGTGGGCGAATTGGGAATTCCTGGCGTGAAATATGGCATGGACTTTAACGGCTACTTTGGCGGACCTGCGAGATTGCCCCTATTACCGCTGACCGGCGAGTTGAAGGGCGAGATTGAGAGACTGCTGGCGGATGTGAGGAACTGAATTTCGCTGGGTTCCGTGTAAAAACTCGCATTCCTTTTTTTCAAAACAAAACAGCAACCCAAGTCTTGTGACCAGGATCACAATGGCATATACTAGGTTCGAACGAACGTTCGAATTAGCCAGTTCAGCTCTGCGTCATGGCCAGCCCATCTACCGCAACGCGAGTTTCTTCCGGCCGGCGCCGTAGCGCGATCGCGCCAGCCACGCGCTTCGACCGGCGGTTATCCGAGATCCTCATCCACGCCACGAACGTCTTCTGCGAAAAGGGATACGAAGGCGCTTCCATGCGCGACCTGTCCCGCGCCAGCGGTATGTCACTGGCGGGGCTTTATTACTACTTCGAATCGAAAGAGCGTTTGCTTTTTCTGATTCAGAAGCACACCTTCACCACCATCGTGCAGCGGCTGAAGGCACGGTTAGAAGGGGTGAATGATCCGGAGCAAAGGATCCGGCTCTTCATACTCAATCACCTGGATTATTTTCTAGCCAATCCGGCGGCGATGAAGGTGCTTTCGCATGAGGCGGAGGCGCTGAAAAATAGCTTCGCTTCAGAAGTGGCTGCCATCAAGCGCGAGTATTACCGCATCTGCGTGGGATTACTGGACGAGTTGAAGCGTGACCATGGATTGCAATTTTCCACGCGCATCGCGGTGCTGAGTTTGTTTGGAATGATGAATTGGATTTATACCTGGCATAATCCGCGGGTGGATGCGGATGCTGAACACATTGCTCGAGAAATGGGTGACGTTTTTCTGCGCGGAGTGACGAATGGCGCGAAGGGACGTAAAGACGCGAGTTGAAGGTTAGTTTGTTTGCTTCCGGTCGAAACCTGAATTCCTGGCTTCGCTCGGAATGACGTAGAGATCATACGAAAAAGGAGTTACAACATGGCCACCACGATGCAGCCGGCAACCAACGAAACCACCAAACAACTTGTCAACTATCGTAAGGACGGCGGCGTAGCAATAATCGAGATGTGCGATCCGCCGGCCAATACTTACACCTACGAGATGAATCGGCAGCTCGATGAGGCGATTCTGCGCGCGCGCATGGAAAATGATGTCTACGTCATTTTGTTGACTGGCGCGGGTGACAAGTTTTTCTCTGCGGGGGCGAATATCAAGATGCTGTCGAGCGTCGATCCGACTTTCAAGTATTACTTCTGTCTGCACGCCAACGAAATGCTGCTGCGCCTGGAGCACACGCCGAAGCTGGTGATTGCGGCGATCAACGGCCACTGCGTAGGGGGAGGACTGGAAATTGCGATGGCCGCCGACATTCGCATCGCACGCAAGGATGCGGGCAAGATTGGTTTGCCTGAAGTGAACCTGGGAGTGCTTCCGGGCACCGGCGGCACGCAGCGCCTGTCGCGGCTGGTGGGGAAAAGCAAAGCCATCGAACTAATGGTGACTGGCAACACGTTCTCGTTTGAAGAAGCGCAGGAACTCGGAATTATCAACGACATTTACGAGCGCGATGGCTTTATGGAAAACATGATGGAGTACGCGAAACAGTTCTGCCCGCCGAACAAAGCGGCCAAGGCCGTGGGACGGATCAAGCGCGCAGTGCAGACAGGATGGGAGATTCCGATGGAGTCGGCGCTGGCCGTGGAACGCGAGAACCAACAGATTCTTTTCCAGAGCGAAGATGCGAAAGAAGGCCTGGCTGCTTACGTGGAGAAGAGGCCCGCAGTTTTCAAAGCGAAATAGCTCGAATACAGAGTTATAGAATTTGAGGGAGTTATGCCAGGAAAAGTAGCAAAAATCGGCACGTTCAGTGACTGGATCGGCATGTTCAACGACTGGCGCAAAGATATTGGCGTCAACACGAAGGACATTGAAGCATTCCAGTTTGACACGCTCTACGGCGCGATCGATACCGAAGAGATTGAATTCGGATCGTACAAAGGGCGACGCAAGTGGGAAAACCTGCGGCAGATTCCTACGCAGCAGATGCGCGATGCTCTGATGAACATGATCGTGTACCAGGGCGATACCGAGTTTGCCAGCGTGGAGCAGCAGCGCAACCTGCTGGAGAATGCGCCCACAGACTGGGACCGCCGCGCCATCACGCGAGTGATGATCGAGGAAATGCGCCATGGCTGGCAGATGTGCGCGCTGCTGGTGGATCACTTCGGTTACTCAGGCAAAGTTGAAGCGCAAAAAATGTTGGAGCGTCGCGCCTTCGATAATAAGCGCTTGCTCGGGGCCTTCAACGTGGATGTCGACAACTGGATGGATTTTTTTACCTATACGGACTTCGTGGATCGCGATGGAAAATTTCAGTTGCAGATGCTGAAATATTCCGCGTTCGCGCCGCTGGGGCGGTCGATGTCTTACATGTTGCGCGAAGAGGCGTTTCACATGGGTACCGGGAATGACGGCCTGCGCCGCATTGTGGAGGCCGGCATCATTCCAGGATGGCTGATTCAGAAATATCTTAACAAGTGGATTTCCAGTTCCTATGATCTGTTCGGGACCGATCATTCCTCGTCGGCGCATTGGGCCTACGTTTGGGGAGTCAAGGGTCGCTACGATGAGCCGAAGAATGAACAAGCTCCGGACTTGGACGATCTGAATGACTACAACCGGAATTTGTATCGCAACGAAGTGGCAGGTCTGATCGAGCGCTTCAATGGCTCTTTAAAGCCGGGCCAGCCGAAACTGTATGCTCCGGACATCAAGTTCAATCGCGAAATTGGACGCTGGAAGGGACAGAAGTTCCACGCGCAAACCGGCGAGGCGCTTGATGACCGATCTTATGAAGAGCACCTCAAAGAGATCACGCCGTCAGCCGAGGACAAAAAGCTGCTGCTGGAAATCATCGACAACGAAAAGAAATGGATCGCGGAAAAGGCTGGAGCGCGGGATCCTCTGGCCAGCATTGGCGAAGTTAGGAAGTCGGCGATCAATTTGTGAGTTATGGGTTAAGAGATTGTTTCTGGAGAAACACCAAGAAGCAACAAGTATGGCAACCGGTTTGGTGGAACCCGCTCTAGTTCGGCTCACGGTCGATATTGGTTCTTCGGCAGCGCGAATTGTTTTGCGCAATGCTCCTCTCAACATCATCGACATTCCGATGATGGAGGAGCTGGCGAAAGCGCTGGCTGACATCGAGTTGCGGTCCGACGTTTCGGTGGTTGTGATTCGCGGCGAGGGCAAGGCGTTTTCCGCTGGAGTCGATGTTGCGGCTCACACGCCTGATCGGGTCGAAGAGATGCTGACCAAGTTCCACGCCGTGATTCGTGCGCTGCTCAACACGAAGAAGGTAACGATTGCGGCGGTGCATGGGCATTGTCTTGGTGGAGGCGCGGAATTAGCTATGGTTTGCGATGTGGTTTATACATCCACCTCAGCGGTGTGGGGATTTCCTGAGATCAAACTAGGATGTTATCCGCCGGTGGCGTGTACAGCATTGGCTGCGCTGGTCGGGCAGAAGCGCGCCGCGGAATTGATTCTGACCGGGAGAACGATCAGCGGAAACGAGGCGGCGGAAATCGGAGTGGCCAATCATAGCGTCGCGGATGAAGAGCTGCAGAGCGCCGTCGAGGGAACACTGCAGCAAGTGTTGAGCATGAGTCCAAGCTCGCTGGCGATCACGAAAAAAGCTATCTATGCATGGGATGCGGCGCACTTCGACAAAGGCCTGGCGCGCGCCGAAAAGATCTATCTGGAAGAGTTGATGAAAACGGCGGACGCGCAGGAAGGTATTCGTGCCTTTATCGAGAAGCGTGAGCCGAAGTGGGCGGGAAAATAGTTTCTGGATTGCGAGACGCGGCGATGAATTTGGATTACGAAATCAGCCCCGAAGAAGTAAAGAGCAAGCTCGATCAGGCCGAAGGATTCACTCTGCTCGATGTACGCGAACCTTGGGAATTTGAAACTGCCCACATGGAGGGCGCGAAGCTATTGCCGATGGGAGATATACCATCGCGGGCGCATCAAGAACTGGATCCGGAAGATCACATTGTGGTGGTGTGCCATCACGGCGTGCGCTCGATGAACGTGACTGCATGGTTGCGGCAGCAAGGCTTCGAAAAAGCGCAGTCCATGCGCGGAGGGATCGATGCATGGTCGCGTGTGGTGGACGGGAATGTTCCGACTTACTGAGGCAACTGGCGGCTGTTTGAAGTCATGAAAAAAGAACTCGTCGAGCTCAAAGTGAACGGACGCACTCACGAATTGGCCATCGAGCCGAGCTCGTTGCTGCTCGATGTTTTGCGTCAGGATCTGGGGCTGACGGGCTCGAAGCGTGGCTGCGACGAATCATCTTGCGGCGCTTGCACTGTGCTCGTCGATGGCCTTGCGATGATGTCATGCACACTCTTGGCGGCCAGCTGCGAAGGTCAGGAGATTACGACGATTGAAGGCGTGAGCGAGCACGGAAGTCTGGCCGCGATTCAAAAAGCCTACGGAGACTGGGGCGGAGCGCAGTGTGGTTTTTGCACTCCGGGATTCATCATGACGGTGAAGTCGCTGCTGGCGGAAAATCCTGATCCAACAGACGAGGACGTGCGCGCTGCGCTGAGTAGTAATTTGTGCCGCTGCACCGGTTACAGCCAGATGTATGCGGCGATCCGCTCGGCGATTGTGGTGGAGCGGGAGGGGATGACTGCCAAGTGATGCCGGCAGGACGCAGGTCCTCGTTCGACTCGATATTAAGTGACAAGACTGCGATGAGTGACTTCAGCATTATCGGTAAGCCCACCGCCATGATCGATGCGGCGGAAAAGACCACCGGTGGCGGCAAATACACCGACGATCTCAGCGTCCCCGGGATGCTGGTTGGGAAGATTCTGCATTCACCGTATCCGCACGCGCGCATTAAACATATCGATACTACGCGTGCCGAAAAGCTGGATGGGGTCGCGGCTGTCGTAATTGGCAAAGACGCGCCGAATCCTTACGGAATTCTTCCCGTCGGTCATGATGAGCATGCGCTGGCGCTCGATAAAGTGCGCTACGTCGGAGATAACGTCGCGTGTGTGGTTGCGATTTCCGAGTCCGTTGCCGAGAAAGCACTGGAACTTATCGAGGTAGAGTACGAGGTGCTTCGCGCTTACTTCGATCCTGAAGAGTCGATGAAGGCTGAGACTGATCTCATTCACGACAACAAGCCGGGCAACCTGGAAAAAGATTATCACCACGTCTTTGGCGATCCCGACAAAGGTTTTGCCGAAGCGGATCAGATCGCGGAAGCCCGCTTCATCGCCAACGAAGTGACGCATGCTGCGATGGAGCCGCATTCGACGCTGGCTTCGTTCGAATTGGATCCACATACGGGCAAAGCAGGACGGCTGACTGTGTGGTCCTCGACGCAAGTTCCATACTACTTGCAACACAAGCTTTCGCTGGTGCTGGAAATGTCGATGGCGCAGATTCGCGTAATCAAGCCGCTGGTGGGCGGCGGGTTTGGCGGCAAGAGCGAAGTGATTCCGCTGGAGATTATTGCGGCGGTGGCGGCGCGTAAGGCGCGGGCTCCGGTGAAGATCACTTACACGCGGGAAGAAGTGTTCTGGGCGCATCGCGGACGGCCGCGGACGATCATCGATTTGAAAACTGGTGTGAAGAATGACGGCCGAATCACGGCGGTGAAAGCGCGTGTTGTGCAGGATGGTGGCGCTTATTGCTCCTACGGAGTGGTCACGATTCTTTACTCGGGAGCGCTGCTGGGGGCGCTCTACGATATTCCACACATTCAATATGACGGGTATCGCGTTCTCACCAACAAGCCCGCGTGCGGCGCGATGCGCGGCCACGGCACGGTGAACGTGCGATTTGCTTTCGAATCGCAACTGGACGAACTTGCGACGGCGATTGGAGTGGATCCCGCAGAAATTCGCCAGCGCAATCTACTGAAGCCTCCGTGCATCACGGTGAATGGCTTGCGCGTGCAAAGTTATGGACTGCCGGAGTGCATCGAGAAAACGGTCGAGCGCTCCGGCTGGCGGCAGCGCCACGGCAAACTTCCCAAGGGGCGCGGGCTAGGAATCGCCTGCAGCCATTATGTGAGCGGGGCGGCAAATTCGATTATCCGCTCTGACATGCCGCATTCCACGGTGAACATTAAGATCGACCGCGATGGTGGAGTGGTGGTCTACACGGGAGCATCCGAGATTGGCCAGGGATCGGACACGATGACGGCGCAAGTGGCCGCCGAAATTCTTGGCTGCACACTGTCGCGTGTGCGAGTGATCGCGGCCGATACCGATCTCACGCCGATCGATATCGGATCCTATTCCAGCCGCGTCACGTTTATGGCGGGCAATGCGACGCTGCGCGCGGCGGAAGATGTCAAGAAGAGGATTGCCGCTGCAGCAGCCAAGAAGATGAACTGTGCGGCAGACGATCTGGTGTTTTGCGAAGATCTGGTTTTCAGGAAGGGAAGTGTTCCACCGAGCCGGAAGAAAGATCAATCAGAAGAATTCGAAGTCACGGAAGCGGGCGCATCGGTGAGCGGACGCGTCGAAGGACAGATATTGCGGGGTTCCCTGCAGCAGAAGCGCAAAGAGGAAGCGCCGAAAGAGTGGATGACATTTGAAGAAGCGGTTGTGGCGGCGATTGACTTTCATGGTGCATTGACCGGGACTGGTTCTTATGCGCCTCCGCCAGAGGCGCGCGGCGGTAAACACAAAGGCGGCGGCGTAGGACCGTCTCCCGCATATTCATATTCTGCGCAGGTCGCCGAGGTCAGTGTGGACGAGGAGACGGGCGAAGTTACGGTGCATAAAGTTTGGGCGGCGCACGATTGTGGGCGCGCTCTGAATCCGGTGTCGGTGGAAGGGCAGATTATCGGATCAGTGTGGATGGGCATGGGGCAGGCGCTGACAGAAGAAATGGTGTGGAAGGACGGGATGCTGATGAATGCCGGCATGCTGGAATATCGTAGTCCATCGTCGGTGGAGTCGCCGGAAGTAGAGCCGATTATCGTGGAGAGCATCGATCCCGAGGGTCCGTTCGGGGCCAAGGAATGCAGCGAAGGGTCGCTGGCGGCGACCATCCCGGCGATTTCGAATGCGATCTACGACGCGGTCGGCGTGCGGCTGCATGAATCTCCCTTCACGCCGGAGCGCGTGTTGGCCGCGCTGCGAGCGAAGCGACATGACAAAGTATTGAATCTTACAGAGGGCGTGGACCCGACTGCGCCAGCACATTTCCGCGAGCACGGCGGAGCACTTTGCTTCAAGGGCAAGGGGCCGGAGCGGCATGCCCTCGATCCTGCGCGTCGCGAAGTGCCGGCGACAGCCGGAGGTGCGGATTGAGTCTTCCTCAATTCCGATTGCTTCGACCGCGCTCGATCGATGAGGCGGTTGCGAGTCTGGCAAAACGTGCGGGCAACATTCGCGTGCTGGCGGGTGGCACGGATTTAATTCCGTCGATGCGGCAAAAATTGTTTGAACCGGAGTATGTACTCGATCTGCGCGGTGTTGCTGAGTTGTGCGGGGTGCGACGACCGTCTGATGGTGGAGCAGAAATTGGTGCGCTGACCACGCTCAGCGCAATCGAGAAATCGGCATACTTACGCCAGCATTTTCCCGTACTCACTGAAGCCGCCGCAACGGTGGCGTCGCCGGTTCTGCGAAATATGGGAACGATCGGCGGCAATATCTGTCTCGATACCCGTTGCCTCTGGTACAACCAATCGCTCACCTGGCGCAAGGGTTGCGGCTTTTGCATTAAGAAAGATGGCGATCTCTGTCACGTCGCTCCGGGTGGAACGAAGTGTTGGGCGGCATTCTCCGGCGACACGCCGCCGGCGCTGCTTTGCTTGAACGCCGAGATTGAGATTGTCGGCACCGGTGGCGCGCGGCGCGTCCCGTTGCGAGAGTTCTACACAGGGGACGGTGAAAAATACCGCACGCTGTTGCCCTCGGAATTGGTGACGCGCGTTTTCCTGCCTCCCGAGTCGGCTGATTATCGCGCAATCTATCGCAAGCTGCGGGTGCGGGGCTCGATCGATTATCCTTTGGCCGGGGTTGCGGTTGTGATGAAGCGCGCGAACGGGCATATTATCGACGCTCGGCTCGCGATCACGGCGGTGAATCCTGCGCCGCTGCTAGTGCAACGCGCGGGCGAAATGTTAATTGGTAAAGTTGTGGATGAAACTTTGGCCGACGCCGTCGGCGATCTGGCGGCGCGTACCGCCAAGCCTTTGACCACTTCAGCGCTGACTCCCGAGTACCGGCGCGAGATGATTCGAGTATTTACGAAGCGGGCGGTGCTGGCCGCGGCGAGCAATTAACCGGAAACGGGTGAACTCGATCGAATGATCACCGACTGCCACATCCACATCCAGCCGATGGAAATGTTCAAGCCCCACGCGCTGGAGCTGATGAAAAAGAAGCGTCCGAACTTCGAGCAGATCGTGGAGTTCTGCCATTCCCCAAAGAAGTTCCTCAGCTATCTGGATGCCTGCGGTATTGACCGCGCGGTGCTCATTAATTATGTGGCTCCGGAGGTGATCGGCTTTACGAACGGCGTGAATCAGTTTATTGCGGACTACGTCAAAGAAAATCCAAAACGACTTTTGTCGTGCGGCAGCTTGCATCCGCGGCACACCACGAATGTTTTGGCCGATATGGAGCAGATCCTCCGGCAGGGGATTCGCATGATCAAGATCCATCCTCCACACCAGTTGTTGTTTCCGAATGATTATCTGAACGGCTTGAAAGAACTGGAGATCATTTATCGGGCGGCCGAGGCCAATGGTGTGCCGGTGATGTTTCATACGGGAACGTCTATTTTTCCCGGAGCGCGAAATAAATATGGCGATCCCATGTATGTGGATGATGTCGCCGTCGATTTCCCCAAACTTAAAATCCTGCTGGCGCACGGCGGGCGGCCTTTATGGATGCAGACAGCTTTCTTTCTGGTGCGTCGGCATGCCAATGTCTATCTCGATATCAGCGGCATTCCGCCTAAGACTTTGCTGAAATATTTCCCGCGCCTGGAAGAGATTGCTGACAAGACTTTATTTGGCACCGATTGGCCGGGGCCGGGCGTGCCCGATATCAAGAAGAATTTGGAGGAATTCCGGGTGCTTCCGTTGAGCGCCGAATTGCAGCTGCAGATATTGAGTAAAACCGCTCTCGATATTTGGCCGGCGTGACGACCTTGTTAAACGTCATATCTTCAGAACATTTCCGAACTGGCCGAAGTGCTGCTTCCATTTGGAAGGCGTACGCCTCTTGGCGTATAAAAGAAAGTTGCACTCCCCGTCCCCTGCCTGGCGCGGCTCGGCAACAACAATTGATCTCAGTGAGCGAGAACCTATGTCCAGCCTGACCAGCACTCACGCGCCCAGCAGTACAAGCACAAAGGGAATGGAAGGCATTGTTGCCACTAACTCCGGCATCTGTTACATCGATGGCGATCGTGGCGTTCTTGCGTATCGCGGGATCGATATCCATGAACTAGCCGATCGCTCCAGTTTTGAGGAAACTTGCTACCTGCTGTGGTTTGGTCGATTGCCCCAGCGCGGCGAACTCAGCGAACTGCGAGACCGTCTGGCGCAAGAGCGTCAGCTCGATCCGGCAATCATCCAGTTTCTGCGCGACGTTCCGCGCAGCGCATTACCCATGGACGTTTTGCGCACGGCGGTTTCTGCGCTGGCATTTTACGATGGAGACGATAAAAAGAACGATCACGAAGCGAACGTTCGCAAAGCGATCCGTTTGACTTCGCAGATCGCAATGATCGTCGCCGCCTATGAGCGCATTCGCAAAGGCAAGCAGATGGTGGAGGCTGATCGCTCGATCTCACACGCCGCTAATTTTCTACTGCAAATGAATGGAACCAAGCCTTCCGAAACCGCAGAACGCGCGCTCGATATCGCGCTCATCCTGCATGCAGACCATGAGCTGAACGCTTCCACTTTCGCGGCGCGGGTGACCGCGGCCACTTTATCTGACATGCATTCGGCGATTACTTCCGCTATCGGCACGCTGAAAGGACCGCTGCACGGAGGAGCCAACGAAGCGGTTTTCCGTATCTTGAGCGCGATTGATCGGGAAAAGGCTGACCCGGTTGACTACGTAAAAGACATGCTGGCACAAAAGAAAAAAATTCCGGGCTTTGGTCATCGTGTGTATCACACCGAAGATCCGCGGGCCACGCATCTGCGCGGCATGTCGCGGGATCTAGGGAGTTCCAGCGGACAGCCGCAGTGGTACGACATGTCAGAAAAAATCGAGCGGTACGTCAAGGCGGAGAAGAAGCTTAACGCGAATGTTGATTTTTATTCTGCGTCCACTTACCACACCCTGGGCATTGATGAAGATTTGTTCACACCGGTCTTTGCAGTTTCGCGCATCGGTGGCTGGACGGCGCACGTGATCGAGCAACTAGACGATAATCGTCTGATTCGTCCGCGGGCGGAATATGTTGGGCCAGAGTATCCCAATCACTACGTCGCCATGGAGAAGCGCGGATAGATCGATCATTCGGCGAGCCGAGCGGTTACAACAGGCGTCCTTGGCCGCTGTTCCTTCTGCCCTGGATGATTCCGCCAGGCATGCCAAAGAAAGCAGGTAGAATAGCTTAACGATGATGCGGCGCATTTACCTCGACAATAACGCCACCACTCCGGTTCTGCCGGAGGTGTTGGAGGCTATGCGTCCGTATTTTGTCGAGCATTTTGGCAACGCATCGTCGATTCATCATCACGGTCAGGAAACCCGTGCTGCGGTGGAGCGCGCACGCGATTCGGTCGCGTCCCTGCTGGGTTGCAGGCCGCAGGAGATTGTGTTCACCAGCGGCGGGACCGAAGGCGACAATCTAGCGATTTCAGGATTGACCAGCGAAGGCGATCACATCATAACTTCCAGCATTGAACACCATGCCGTGCTGCATGCATGCAAGCATCTGGAGGAAATGGGATGCGAGGTTACTTATCTTCCCGTGGACAGTCGCAGCCTTGTAGATCCTGATGATGTGCGCCGTGCTTTGAGGCCTGACACCAAGCTGATCTCGATCATGATGGCGAATAACGAAACCGGAGTCGTGCAGCCGGTGGATGAGATTGGAAAAATTGCCGCGGAGGCCGACGTCTTTTTTCATACGGATGCGGTACAAGCCGCAGGCAAGATACCGATTGACGCGAAGAAAATTGGCTGCGATGTGCTTTCGATCTCCGGCCACAAGATGCATGCGCCGCAGGGAGTGGGCGCACTTTACGTATGCGGAGGAACGCAACTGCAGCCTCTGTTTTACGGGGGACAACACGAGCGTTCGCGCCGGGCTGGGACTGAGAATGTGCCTGGCATTGTGGCATTGGGCAAGGCTGCGGAACTCGCCCTGCAAGGTTTCGAGCACGGCGACGACAAGAAAATTTCAGCATTGCGTGACCGACTGCAGCAGGGAATTGTTGCGCAAGTGCAAGGGGCTGGGCTGAACGGCGGAGGCACGCCGCGGGTTCCAAATACTGCCAACATCTATTTCGATCACATTGAAGGCGAATCCATGGTCATTTCCCTCGACCTGAAGGGGCTGGCAGTTTCTACTGGCGCTGCATGTTCCTCGGGAGCGATTGAGCCTTCACACGTACTTACTGCGATGGGGCTGCGGAGTGACCGAGCGCGGGCCAGCATCCGATTCAGTCTGGGCAAGCAGAACACGGTCGAAGACATTGACTTGGCGCTCGCGCTGGTGCCGGAAGCAGTGGCGCGGTTGCGAGAGTTGTCGCCTGCCTATACGCAACACGCGATTCGTTCGTAACATGCCAAATTCTCAAACCATAGCCGTAGCCATGTCGGGCGGTGTGGATTCTTCCACCGTTGCGGCGATGCTTCGCGCGGAGGGGCATAGCATCATTGGCTTGACGATGCAGCTCTGGAACCAGCGGCGGATGGCTGGACATCAGGGCATGCCGGAGCAAGTAACCGGGCGGTGTTGCTCGCTCGACGATGTTTACGATGCTCGCCGCGTGGCCGAGCACATCGGCATTCCTTATTACGTGGTGAATCACGAAGAGCGTTTCGAGCGGGATGTGGTGCGTCCGTTTGTTGCGGAATATTTATCGGGACGCACGCCGATTCCTTGCAGCCTCTGCAACAACCATTTGAAGTTTGATCAACTTCTGGTTGTCGCGCAGCAAATCGGCGCCGATTGCGTGGCTACCGGTCACTATGCGCGAGTGGAATATGACGCTGTACGCGGACGTTGGCTGCTCAAGCGTCCGGCGGATCGCAGCAAAGACCAAACGTATTTCCTCTTTGGACTGACGCAGGAGCAATTGAGTCGAACCCGTTTTCCTCTGGGCGGGATGACCAAGCCTGAGGTCCGCGAGCTTGCACGAAAGCATGGTCTGGCCTTGGCGGAGAAGCCTGATTCGCAGGAGATTTGTTTTGTTCCGGGCGGCGATTATAAGCGCTTCATTGATGCCTATCTGGCCGAGAGTGGCGAGAGCTTTCCCGATACCGCGGGTGAACTGGTGACTACGAACGGGGAAGTGATCGGCGAACATGGCGGTGTGCACAACTTCACCGTGGGGCAGCGCAAGGGGTTGGGCGTGGCTACCGGATCGCCGCTCTATGTGATCCAGATCAACGGAGCCGGCAAACAGGTGGTGGTCGGTGACAACGAGCAGCTTTATTCGCGGACGCTGCGTGGGCGGCGACTCAATCTGATCGCCGTCGATGATTTGCGCGAGCCTATGCGAGTGTCCGTAAAGATTCGGCACAGGCATGAACCAGCTCCAGCCATGCTGGAGAAGACCGGAATTGATGAGGTCTTAGTGACATTTGATGAGCCTCAGCGCGCTATTACGCCAGGACAGGCGGCAGTTTTCTATGATGACGATGTTGTCGTGGGCGGCGCCTGGATCGCGTGAGACTGCTCGAGGGCCTGTGTCTGCGGTCAAGTTAAATGACAACTAACGATCGCTCTGCGGAAGAATCTACATTTGGCCGAACTCCAGGCTCCTCGAAGCGCGCGTCCTCATGGGTGCTCGGCATTTTCATCGGTGCAGTTCTGGCATTGATCCTGGTAGGTGCCCTATGGTTTTCTAGCGGCCTCGGGATTGCGCGCTTGATGGGAATTTTGCGCGGCGGGCCGGCTCGGCTGAACGTTGATCAGCCGACAGTGGTTCGTCAGATTCAAAAACTGCAGCGTCTCGAAACCGTGAGCTATACAATGGACAAAATAATTTCGGGCGAGCACGAGAGTGCTTATTTGCCTAAGTTTCTGGCGGGCGACCGGCTGCTGCTGATGGTTCATGGCGAAGTGGTGGCCGGAATCAACCTGGCGAGCCTGGGGCCGGGGGACGTGCTGATCAAGGGCCAGACGGTTTCCATTCAATTGCCCGCGGCGGAAGTGTTCAGTGCGCGAATCGATAATGCGAGAACAAGGGTCTATTCTCGCGACACCGGCTTGTTCTCGTCTCCGGATCCCAATCTTGAAAGCGAGGTCCGCGAAGAGGCTGAACGCCAGCTCCAGCAGGCCGCATTACAGGACGGAATTCTAAAGACGGCGGCTGACAACGCGCGAACCACAATCGCGGGGATGTTGCAGGGATTTGGTTTTCGCGAAGTAGATATTCGCTAGAGCAAGACGCTCTACTGTTTCTTCGAGTTCAGAGATTCGAGAAAGGGCTGGCCACGCTCTTTCAGCTTCTGTTCCAGGCGCGCAGTGCAATCACAGTCGCCGCATGCCCAGAGCTGGCTGCCGTTGTGGTCGCGGCATTTGCGGCGGTCGTGCGCGTCCTGCACCTTGGTGAGATGGAAATATTCTTCCCAGTAGGAGCGTTCTTCCTGCAGCGGCGTAGGGCAATAGCAGACTTCCACCCAACGCACTGTTCCATCCTGGCCGATACGAGCTTCCCGCATGTTTCGCAGGTATTCGCCTTCAGCTACTGAGCCTTGGCCAAGCCTTTCAGTTTCGATTGCATGGCGAAGATCTGCTGCGCAACCAGATTTAAGGCGGGCGTGAACCAGATACCTCATGGAAACGATAGATAAACTTGAGCCGTGGGGTATTCACGCCGCCACGCCCGAAGACTCGCTAAATAAACATTTCGTCCTGCGGCACAGGTCGGCGGGGGCTTCGACTGTCACCGTTCTTGCGGCCCCGGCTCGCCAGCAGAAACTCAACCCCTGCACTCACGCCGCGGACGATACCAGAAACCTGCCGGACCGGCGACACCACAGTTTTGGCCACAACGTCGGAGGTATGCTCCACGCGGTCGAAGGTGCGGGTCAGCATTTCGTCGGCGCGAATCACCTGTAAGCGGGCCCGATCCATGACGTCGCTTACGGTGGCATCGACTCGTTGGATTTCAGAACGGACAGTCGCCGACGTCTCCGCGAAGTTATCAACCACCACGTTAACTTTGGGGCGCAATTCCACAAGCGCGTCGACAATCTGCAAAATTTTGGGATGCAACTGCACCAGGTTATCAACGATCTTGTCGACCTTGGGGCGCAACTCAACCAGCATCCCATCCGTGGAGTTGATGATTGGGAGAGCCTTACCCTTCAACTCCGCCACTTCACTCTCCAGCTTGGCAGTGGTCTTTCGGACCGCCACATACAAACCTACGAGTATCCCCGCCTGCAAAACCACGGCAGCCGCAGTCACGGCAATGAAGATCGGAACGAGATTTTCCATCATGGAAAGCTCCTAGGAGAGAGCCAAAGTATAACCGCTTTTTTATACGCCCTTCGGAGGCGCTGTTTCTGTCGTCGCCTCCTGATAGGCCTGTCGACCAGCCTCGTATGCGGCTTTGAACTGATCCTTCTGCTGAGTCACCACATCGCGGCCTTTGTCGACCCAATCCGACGCTTGCTCGCGAGCTTCACGCGCTCTGCTACGAACGTATTCGCGTCCCTGTTCTGCTCGGGCTTTGATCTCTTCGCGAGTTTCACTTCCCGCTCGCGGCGCATAAAGCACTCCGACCAAACCACCCACAGCCAGACCTGCTAAGAACCACACGAAACTGCCGCCATCGTAATCAGACATGGAAAAACCCTCCTCTTATAAGTGCTGCATTACTAGTCGGATGGTAGCACTCGCATTGTGGAAATACAATTACGGCAGAACCCCTAGGAGCGCATCCGCGAGGCCGCACGCCATTGGAATTCTCTGCCTGGAAAGCGGGTTATTTCTGAGTGGGATTGGCGGGTGCTGGCGCGGCAGGCTGAGTTTTGGTCGGGGCTGATTTCTCTCCCTGTAAAACGGAGCGCGGACCTTCATGTTTGATGGCATTAATCGAAAGCGTCACGGAGGTCAACATGAAGAGAACGGCAGAAATTGTGGTGGCCTTCGAAAGCGCTGTGGCTGCGCCGCGCGGGCCAAACGCCGCCTGGCTGCCCTGACCACCGAAGGCCGCCGAAATGTCGCCAGCCTTACCACTTTGGAGCAATACAACAACAATCAAGAACAAGCAGACGATTATGTGGATGATCGTAACCAGAATGATCATGAAAAAGGAGATCCTAGGCCGAACAGGATGAGTGCAAACAATAGTTTGACATCCACGCCTCCGATCGGTCAAGGCTGATTCGGAAACTCCGCGGCTACTTTAGCCCTCCCTTACCTGAACCAGTGATAAGCGAGGGTCAGTTGCACTCCATTAAACTCCGGGTTCTGGATCCCGAGATTCGCGTTTGAGATGTGCGACCAGCGAAAGCCGATGTCGAAAGCCTGATGGTTTCGCGTTCGCAGGTAAATCCCTCCACCCCCCTTCGCCATAAAATTAAAGCTGGACGTATTGCCCGGGGGCAGATTTACAGGCGTGCTGAGGCCGCCGCCGGCTAAATCAATATAGGGCGAAATGCGTGACCAATGCAGTGCCGAGTTCCAGCGGAGTATCACGGGATCGAAGGCGATACCGTGGGTACGCTGATTTCCGAAGGTCTCGAAGACTGGAATGAAATCGAAAGCGTACTCGATACTGCCGCGCCGCCAACCGCTGCCGTGTCTGCCTGTGATCTCCCATCCGGCAGATGCGCCAGCGGAGAAGATTTGCGCTTCCGTAAAGGAATTAGTAAGTTCTTCGCCGGTTTCTGCCGAGGTAAGGACGCTGAGGTCGAGACTTCCTTTCGCTCTGGCCGCGGGCAAATCCTGAGTGAACGCAGTGCAGGACACGAACAGAATAAACAAAGCAAACTTTCGAACCGGTAGGCAGAATGCGGGCGACCGCGACTCTCTGCGGGGTGACGCGGCAACGGCGGATAAGCTTTCCATCCTGTGATCTATCTTGCTCAAACCAGCTTGCTCAAACCAGCTTGCTCAAACCGGCTTGCTCAAACCAGGTTGCCGAAACAAGTCGCTAAAATCGTACAGCGAATCCGGAAGAGAGGCGAAGGTTGCGGCGCTCGAAATCTGGCGATCCGGTCTTGAGTTCGTCCACTTGATTGCGCCAACTTACCAGGCGCACCACCCGGAAATCGATTCCCAGTCCCAGGTCTTCAGCGAACGATGTTAGCGATGCGGATCCTGCGGCTGCATCTTCGTGGACGCGCACAGCTCCGATCATCGCCTGCCCAAAGGGCCGGAATCTTCCTGTCCAGGCACCCCCGCGCAGACCGAACAAAAAATTAGTCTGGCTCACGCCGCCATACTCCCCGCTGAAATCCGCAATCGCGCCAAAATAGCGAAGGTACATTTTCTCGACAGATGTGTCCCAGCCGGCGAGGTTAGAGCTTGCGCTGGAAAGGGGATCACAGGCGGTTGTTGTGCCGAAGGCAGGCACTTCGCAATGAGACACACCCGCGTGGGTATATCCGAAAGAGACATTTCCATGATTGGGAGGTAGCTGCGGAGTCTCAATCGGTTGGACTGTGGCCTTCTGGTCCGTGGAAAAGCTGATTGCTCCATCATTCTCGCGGGAGGCGCGATACCATGGGTGTTCTCCATGAAGCATGGCAGCGCCCGAGCGAATCGGATTGAGAGCAACTCGCGCGGTGTCGATCAGAAAGCGGTTGTCAGTGGAATTCTCGATGCGCCGCACTACTTTCTTGTCTAGAAAGTCTTCACCAATCAGCCAACCCGTGCCACCCAAAGGGGTCATCACGATATCAATTTGGCCCACGCCGGTATAGCAATGGTTCGTATTGCAAGGATAGGACCCGTTGGAGTTCCAGGGCATCCGGTCCTTGCTGCCGTACTTTTCCACCGTGACCTCACTCAGGGGTCCAAGGTTCCACTGCGTGCTGTAAACCGTATTCCACAGTGCAGCTTTTAAGCGACTCTTCCAATAGGCTTTCGTTTTGGAGAACTCCAGCCTCTGCGATTTCGGATCATTCTGAATTTGGATGAAGCCGGTCAGGGCTCCCTGGACGGGATGGCCGACATAGCCGAACCAGTTGGGATCGCCATCGTCCCATCCGGACTGCGTCCATTCGGAGAGCGACTGTTTGTAGTCGCGCCAATAATGATTGAACGGTATTCCGTTCTCCGATACTACCCAGCGGAAGTCGGTATGGACCACATAGGCCTGCTCGATGAGAAGAAACGTTAAAGATTCAGTCAAGGCCCGGCCCCAATGAAAACCCTCTTTTTCTTGCGAAGAGGAGCCGCCAGGCGCATTGTCAATTGCCGACGGAGCTTCTGGCCCGACCGAATTGCCATCGTTCCAACGGCGCACCGACGACGAACTGCTAAGAAAAGTTGGGGCAAAGGCAAAAGCATTTCGCGGCGGGGGGTTGCAATCGCCAAGTGGCTGGTGACCCGCATCGCAGCCAACCGGGATCAACTGGCAGAAGCTGCGTTCAGGCACGAGGAAGGCGACAGCGGCCAGCACAATTCGGCAAGGCATGGTCGTGCGAAAAGTCATGCTATTGCTGATCTCTTGTGGTCTTGGGGATGGCCGAAATTGCGCCGGGCGTACAAGATTAACTCGATTGATCGGGAGCGGCAGTTTAAAAGAGCCTAAGAATTAATAGGCATTCTTGCTGGTGAAGAACCGCAGCATGGTCATAGTGATAATTTGCAGGTCGAAAGTCAGACTCCAATTGCGAAGATAATACAAATCGTATTCCACGCGCTTGGCAATCGAGGTGTCCCCGCGCCATCCGTTTACTTGAGCCCATCCAGTGATCCCAGCCTTGAACAAATGGCGGGAATTATAGCGATCGAACTCCTGCAGAAAACGCTCCACGAAATAGGGCCGCTCCGGACGCGGGCCGACAATGCTCATGTCGCCGCGAAGCACGTTGAAAAACTGCGGCAATTCGTCAAGATTCGTCCTGCGCAACAACGTACCCACCGCGGTTCGCCGCGGATCCTTGTCGCAAGTCCAGCGCGTGTCACCTTCCTCGCGGCTGCCCACTTTCATGGTGCGGAACTTGAACATGCAGAAAACTCGTCCGTTTAATCCCACACGATCCTGGATAAAGAAAACCGGACCGCGGCTTCCCAGTTTTATGGCTAACGCGATGAGCAGAGTGAAAGGCAGCGTGAGCAACAAAATGAGAAGTGAGAAGCCGACGTCAAATATTCGCTTCTGAAAAAGATAAGGGCCAGTCTCAGCCAGGGTCGGCCGCAGATCGAGCATGTGAATTCCGCCCAGGTCGATCAGGCGGTCGCGGAGCACGATGCCTTCGCCCAAATCAACGACCACGCGCGTGGGAACGCAAAGTTTTTCCAGCACGGGCGCGATTTTCTGAACTTCGCTCAGCCGCGCCGCAGGCAGGGCAATAATAATGTCGTTGATAGAACTCCCGTTGGAAAATGCGGGAATTTGATCCAGTTCGTATACCGGGCCTTCCACTGCAATCTCCTGATCCGGAAGCCGTACAAAGCCCATAATCCTGCAGGGCAGCACCTCACCATGCAGCAGCGAGGTCCCCACGCGACGCGCGAAGCGATCGGTTCCCACGATCAGAATCTTCACTTCGTTTCTGCCGTCTTTACGCAACACTTCGAGAATGACCCGGAAAACTACACGGGCAATCGTGGCGAGGACAAACAGCGTTACCGCACTGATTCCGACGACCAGCCGGGAATAACTCGCCTGGCGATAAATGAATCCGCCAGCCATCACCACGGCGTACGTAAATGTCAGAGCTTCCAGGAGTCGGCGACTTTTGCCTCCGGGTGCATACAACTGCTCGACGTTCCACAGACCCGATTCTTCGGCGGCAATTGCCCAGACGATCGTGGTTAATAGGACAATGCTCCAGTAAGAAGGAAGGCCATCCGGAGGGGTGCGGGAGAATAGCAGATTAAAACCGAACCGCACCTTGACCGCGATGAAATAGGCGCAGGCAGGCAACAGCAGGGTAACAATTTTCAAGTACAAACGCGCAAAGCTAAGGCGACTGCGAATCATACCTTCTCAATTCCGCCCCCTCGGCAAAAATGATTGTTGTATATATCAACCTATTCCAATCGCTTTTGTCTAGCTCCTAATCATATCCGTGGTGACCTTCGTTGCCATCGAGAAGAATCCTTAGAGTAACCAACCCAGGCCCAATAGAAATGTTCCGTAGATAAAAAATATCCAGAGAATCGCATGTCTTTGAGCTTCGCTCGAAATGAAGTGAAGAGCAAAGTGGTCACCGGCCTGTGAGTGTACAGAGATCACGGCTTGCTACCTGGTGCATTGGCGGAAGAATGGGAATGCTGGAACAGCTTATGCGGCTCAAACTGAATTTGCAAGGCCGCAGTTACGTTCCTGGAGGGATTGGGCTGAATCACCGGGAAAAGCCACCGCTCATGTTGAACCCACGCGGAGAGACCCAGATTTGAACTCAGCGAATAATTACCCGAGACACCGAAATCAGTTAGCGTTCCGCCGCCCGGAATAAACTCCGCGCTTACTTTCTGGTGCCTGAAATTCAACTGCACTTTGCTCTTAGGGTTAAGCCAGTAGGATGTCCAGGCTTCGGCACCTTGGCCCTCCCTCCCGATCCAGCTTCCGATTAGATTTCCATCGTTTGTGTAGCCACTCTTGAACCGATCGTTGAAATAAAAGAAACCGTGCTCTACGGTCGCTCCGCCGCCGGGTGGGTCGGTGTAAACTCCCTCGACTCGAAAATCGAGTTTGGAAATCCCCGGCACTTTAGCCAGGTAGAGACCCGAGGTGAGGGCGGTTTTGTTCCAGGCAAACCAGGGATTAGGTTCATCGTCGGTAAAGGCATCGGCATAAAACGTGAGCCAATCCCGCAGGCCGGGAACTCGATAGGCAAAGTCGAATCCACCACGGCGGTCGCCGGGGTCTCCGGAAGTTCCGGGTAGTCCGTTGCCTGTGGAAAACATCGCCTGCAAAAGCTTGTGCGCCGTGGCTGGAACGCCTGGACCTCCGAACAGCGCAGTGGCGCTAATACCTAGTTCCAGATTGGACGTGGGCTTGAATGTCACCTTCTCGCCTACGATGAACGGCTGGTCGCTCAGTGACTGCGTCCATGATCCCACTAAACCCGTGTTTTCGCCGTATACCCAATGGTAGCCGCCCAAGCGCCCCACGACGTAATCGACGCGAGTCGCTCCCAGCAAAGGCAGATGAAACGGCTTTACGCGATCGATTTGCAGCATGAGGATGGGTTCGGCATTGGTGCTGAATAACATAGGCCCGCCCTTATCGGCACCCCACCAAAGGGACTGTTTGCCGAAGCTGATCTGCCAGTTATCGAGTTGTATCCCCACGTAGCCCTCTAGCAGATCGACCCGATTTACCGCTGGAGAAGGAGTGGTCGGCGGGACGGCAGGGATAGCGTCTACCGCCGAAATGGTTTGCGCCGCCGTCAGAGGAAGTCCGGCCAGCGAGGCGGCATGCTGATATTCGGTGCGAACATAGAATGAAAGCGGACCTGCGACCGCGTGACCTGAAAATCCGGTTACGTTGTTGAATCCCTGACCGTACGGGCGACCGAAGTCATTGATGATGGTCTGGCCGAAATGGAGTCCATCGCGCAGCGGCGCACCCACGATCTGGGTCCCACGGGTGTAGATCGAATCCAGATCCACTCCGAGATTGGCGTCGCCGCCTAAGCGAGCAATCTCGTCGCTGAACTCGTCTTTTAGAGCCGCATATATTTTCTGCGAACTATTGTCCTTCTCGTTACTTTCTTGAAATTGCTTGTCGGCTTCCTCCACCAGCAGACGTGCACACTCCATGCGGGTCCAGGGGCGCATGCCCAGATCGGCAGACTGAATATAGCCGAATGCGATGAGGCGCTCCATCGCGGGATACACCCAACTATCCATCGGAACATACGGTGAACCCATATTTCCCGGATTACGACCGTTATCCGATGTATCGTTCTTACTAAAAGTGCCCCATCTTGCGATTTCCGCATCGCTGTAATGAGAGCGGGAGTGAAAGACTTGCCGGCCCATATACCAGCCTAGAGCGCTGCCAACCAGCAGGTCCGTGGCGAAGTGCTGCTGGCCCACAAACCGCGCCGCGCTGATTCCTCCGGCTGCGCCATAGGCGAGGATTTGCGTAAGAGGGCCGGGATATTCATGAGCAATCACACTGGCAATCG